>NZ_JBPNXF010000003.1:0-398312 GCF_051207495.1 Klebsiella sp. K-3
AAGAATCCATGTCACTTTGAGTGCCCACACAGATTGTCTGATAAATTGTTAAAGAGCAGTTGCAACGCGGCTTTCAGCTCACCGTTGCGAGGTCCCGTATAATACGTTTTCCTCATTCAGAGTCAAGCGCTTATTTCGCTTTTCCCTGTCGGTTTTAAGCGTCGTATTTCACTGCTGAAACCCTGCTGACCAGGCGGCTTGTTTGCCGTTGTTCCGTGTCAGTGGAGGCGCATTATAGGGAGTAATTCTGAAGTGACAAGCATAAATTCAAAAAAACAATTCAAGCGCTCACTTTTCAACCAAACCATCGCTTGGACTTTAATTCTTGCCTGGTTTTTAAACAAAAACGAGCCCTGAGGGCCCGTTTTTGTCGTTTTGTGACTTACTGCACTGCCACGATACGGTCGTCTTTCACCACCAGCTCGACGGTTTTACCCGGAACCAGCTCGCCAGACAAGATTTGCTGGGCTAACGGGTTCTCTATCTGTTGCTGGATGGCACGTTTCAATGGACGCGCGCCGTATACCGGGTCATAGCCATTTTCGCTGAGCAGCTTCAGCGCCTCATCGGACATATGCACTTCATAGCCGCGTTCTTCCAGACGTTTATACAAACGCTGCAGTTGGATCTGCGCAATAGAAGCAATGTGTTTTTCACCCAACGGATGGAAGACCACCACTTCATCAATACGGTTGATAAACTCCGGACGGAAGCGCTGGCTAACCACGCCAAGCACCAGATCCTTCATATGACCGTAGTCCAGCTCGCCGAAACGTTCCTGAATCAGATCGGAACCGAGGTTAGAGGTCATGATGACAACCGTATTACGGAAGTCGACCGTTCTCCCCTGCCCGTCGGTCAGGCGACCATCGTCAAGCACCTGCAGCAGAATGTTAAATACATCCGGATGCGCTTTTTCCACTTCATCCAGCAGGATGACGGAATAAGGACGACGACGGACCGCTTCGGTCAGATACCCGCCCTCTTCGTAACCCACGTATCCCGGAGGCGCACCGACCAGACGCGAGACGGAGTGTTTCTCCATAAACTCGGACATATCGATACGCACCATCGCGTCGTCGCTGTCGAACATGAAGTTAGCCAGCGTTTTGCAAAGCTCGGTTTTACCCACCCCGGTCGGGCCGAGGAACAGGAACGAACCAATTGGCCGGTTCGGGTCAGACAACCCGGCGCGGCTACGGCGAATGGCGTTGGATACCGCTTCAACCGCCTCATCCTGGCCAATGACGCGATGATGTAGATCCTGCTCCATACGCAGCAATTTCTCACGCTCGCTTTCCATCATGCGCGCCACCGGAATGCCGGTCCAGCGCGCCAGCACTTCGGCAATCTCGGCATCGGTTACTTTGTTACGTAACAGGCGCATCGTTTTGCCTTCAGACTGGGTGGCTGCCGCCAGCTGTTTTTCCAGCTCCGGAATTTTACCGTATTGCAGTTCGGACATCCGCGCGAGGTCGCCAAGACGTCGTGCTTGTTCGATGGCAATTTTGGCTTGTTCCAGCTCAGCTTTAATAGTCTGCGTACCGGACAGCGATGCTTTTTCCGCTTTCCACTCTTCTTCCAGCACCGAATACTGACTTTCTTTGTCCGCCAGCTCTTCATTAAGCATATCGAGACGCTTCAGGCTCGCTTCATCCGCCTCTTTCTTCAGCGCCTGCTGTTCCAGCTTCAACTGGATGATACGGCGATCGAGACGGTCCAGCTCTTCCGGCTTCGAGTCTATCTGCATACGGATGCTGGAGGCCGCTTCATCGATAAGGTCGATGGCTTTGTCCGGCAACTGACGGTCAGCAATATAGCGATGCGACAGGGTCGCCGCCGCCACGATGGCCGGGTCAGTGATCTGCACGTGGTGGTGCAGTTCATAACGTTCTTTCAGACCGCGCAGAATCGCGATGGTATCTTCTACCGTCGGCTCGGCAACGAACACTTTCTGGAAACGACGTTCCAGCGCGGCGTCTTTTTCAATGTACTGGCGGTATTCATCAAGGGTGGTGGCGCCGACGCAGTGCAGTTCACCGCGCGCCAGGGCCGGCTTCAGCATGTTGCCGGCATCCATCGCGCCGTCGGCTTTACCCGCGCCGACCATGGTGTGCAGCTCATCGATAAACAGGATAACGTTGCCTTCCTGTTTCGCCAGATCGTTCAGCACGCCTTTCAGACGCTCTTCGAATTCACCGCGATATTTCGCCCCGGCCACCAGCGCGCCCATATCCAGCGCCAATACCCGACGGCCTTTCAGCCCTTCTGGTACTTCGCCGTTGACGATACGCTGCGCCAGTCCTTCGACGATTGCTGTTTTACCCACCCCAGGCTCACCAATCAGAACCGGGTTGTTTTTAGTACGGCGCTGAAGTACCTGGATGGTACGACGGATCTCTTCATCACGGCCGATCACCGGGTCCAGCTTGCCTTGTTCGGCCCGTTCGGTCAGATCGACGGTAAATTTTTTCAATGCCTGACGTTGGTCTTCGGCACCCTGATCGTTCACGCTTTCACCTCCGCGCATTTGTTCAATCGCCTGAGTCACATTGGCGGTTGTTGCTCCGGCAGATTTCAGCAGGTCGGTCAGCGTACCGCGTGATTCAAGCGCCGCCAGAACGAACAGTTCTGACGAAATAAAGTTATCCTTTCTCTTTTGCGCCAGCTTGTCGCAAAGATTGAGAATACGCACCAGATCCTGAGACGGCTGCACGTCGCCGCCGGTACCTTCTACCTGCGGTAAACGGCTCAGCGCCTGTTCGATTTGGCTACGTAACGCCACGGCGTTAACACCCGCCGAGGTTAATAAAGGATGTACCGATCCCCCTTCCTGATTCAGTAAGGCGCTCATTAGATGAAGTGGTTCGATGAATTGGTTGTCGTGCCCGAGTGCTAGCGACTGGGCATCGGCAAGAGCAAGCTGGAATTTATTAGTAAGACGATCCAGACGCATAACTCCTCCCATAAACAGGTCAAATTTGCTACTGGAGATTAAATGAGGTCATCCCTCAATTATTCAAGGTTAAAGACCTGAACTATGTGAAAAATAAGTTTGCCTTCTGGATCGTCTTGATTCTCTAGGTTATATCAGCCAAATGAAACTTGCCATACGACCTGTGGTCTTGTCGCGACGATAAGAGAAAAAATCATCCTTTTCACTTAGAGTGCAACGATCGCCGCCGAAAATCTGCTCAACGCCGACGTTAGCCAGACGCTGACGAGCCAATTGATAGATATTAGCAAAATATTTTTCACCGGCAGGACGGAAGGCGCTCTCCGCCTGGGCATCTTTGGCGATGAAAGCCTCGCGTACTTCCGCACCGACTTCAAACGCCTCTGGGCCAATTGCCGGACCAAGCCAGGCCAGAATATTTTCCGGTTTATCTTTAAAGCAGGCGACCGTTTCTTCCAGTACGCCTTCACATAAGCCGCGCCATCCGGCGTGCGCCGCCGCTACCTCGGTTCCGGCGCGGTTACAGAACAGCACCGGCAGGCAGTCCGCGGTCATCACCGCACAAACGGTACCCGGCCTATTACAGTATGACGCATCGGCGCGTTTTGACACGTACGGCCCGCCATCCAATTTTAGTACCGTGGTGCCATGCACCTGCTCCAGCCACACCGGATAAGAGGGTAATCCGCCAGCGGCAAACATCCGCCGGCGGTTTTCTTCGACATGCAGGAGATCGTCGCCGCAATGGGCGCCAAGGTTCAACGAGTCATACGGAGGCAGGCTCACGCCGCCCAAACGAGTAGAACTACAGGCCGCTACGCCTTTCGGCATAGGCCACTGCGGAACAATCAGCTTTGTCATAGCCAGTCAATATCGTCCTTATGGGCTTCAAAATCGGCGCGCATGGCGTCGATCAGTTCCACCATATCCTGCGGGATCGGCGCGTGCCATTCCATCTCAATGCCGGTTATTGGGTGATACAAACGCAGCATGGTCGCGTGCAATGCCTGGCGATCGAATTTGCGCAGCGCGTTGATGAACTCGTCCGATGCCCCTTTCGGCGGACGCGGGCGGCCGCCGTAAACCTGATCGCCCACCAGAGGATGGGTGATATGCGCCATATGGACGCGAATCTGGTGGGTACGGCCGGTTTCCAGACGCAGGCGCAAACGGGTGTGGATACGGAAATGCTCCATAATGCGGTAATGGGTCACCGCCGGTTTACCCATCGGGTGAACCGCCATATGCGTACGCTTGGTTGGGTGACGGCTGATTGGTTCTTCAACCGTACCGCCAGCGGTCATATGGCCGATGGCCACCGCTTCATACTCGCGGGTAATTTCGCGCAGCTGCAGCGACTCGACCAGACGCGTTTGCGCCGGAATAGTCTTCGCCACGACCATCAGGCCGGTGGTGTCTTTATCCAGACGGTGAACAATACCCGCGCGAGGGACATCGGCAATGGGCGGATAGTAATGCAGCAGCGCATTCAGCACAGTACCGTCAGGGTTGCCCGCACCGGGGTGCACAACCAAATCACGTGGTTTGTTGATGACCAGGATGTCGTCATCTTCATAGACGATATTGAGCGGAATATCCTGCGGTTCAAAACGCACGTCTTCCTCGATCTCAACATCGATAGAGACGGCTTCGCCGCCAAAAACCTTTTCTTTCGGCTTGTCGATGACGTTGCCGTTTACCAGCACGCGCTGGTCAAGGATCCATTCTTTTATCCGCGAACGTGAATAATCCGGGAACAATTCGGCCAAAGCCTGATCTAAGCGTTGACCGAGTTGATTTTCGGACACCGTTGCGGTGAGTTGTACTCGTTGTGCCATATACAGCTTCTTCGTTTAACGTTGGGTTTTACGGCTTTGCCGTTTAATATAGTGTGCTATTGTAGCTGGTCTTAATCGGGAGCAGGAACAGAGATTCTCCCGCATAAACATTTTGAGGAAGTCAAAACGTCATGACGCGCATGAAATACCTGGTGGCAGCAGCCACACTGAGCCTGGCTTTGGTGGGTTGCTCTGGCTCAAAGGAGGAGGTGCCTGATAATCCGCCGAATGAAATTTACGCGACCGCCCAGCAAAAGTTGCAGGACGGTAACTGGAAACAGGCAATAACGCAACTGGAAGCGTTGGATAATCGCTATCCATTTGGTCCTTACTCCCAACAGGTACAGCTGGACCTGATTTATGCGTATTACAAAAATGCCGATTTGCCGCTGGCTCAGGCCGCAATCGATCGTTTCGCTCGTCTGAATCCTACGCATCCAAACATTGACTACGTCATCTATATGCGCGGCCTGACTAACATGGCCCTTGATGACAGCGCCCTGCAGGGCTTCTTCGGCGTCGATCGTTCCGACCGCGACCCGCAGCACGCTCGCGACGCATTCAATGATTTCTCGAAGCTGGTTCGCGGTTATCCGAACAGCCAGTACGCCACTGACGCCTACAAGCGTCTGGTGTTCCTGAAAGACCGTCTGGCGAAGTATGAGCTATCGGTGGTGGATTATTACACCGACCGCGGCGCCTGGGTTGCCGTCGTGAACCGCGTTGACGGTATGCTGCGTAACTACCCGGATACGCAGGCCACTCGCGATGCGCTGCCGAAGATGGAAAACGCCTATCGTCAGATGCAAATGAACGCGCAGGCTGACAAAGTCGCCAAAATCATCGCCGCCAACGGCAAAAACACCTGAGGGTGATAGCAGAAAGCAAAACGGCAGCCCCTGGCTGCCGTTTTTTTATTCAATGAACACCAGCGCTGAAGCGGTTTAGCGCCGAGTTAACTCATCAAATATGGCCCCCTTTCTTCATTTCGACAAGTAAAATCTCATCCGTTCCTGTCCTGTCTCACAAAATGAATTCGTTGACAAAAAGTGACATTTAAATGTGATTTAGATCACACATTTTGACATTGGGCGAGGTATGCTGGGTTCACCAAGACGGGAAAGACAAGAGGTAAAATTTATGACAATGAACATTACCAGTAAACAAATGGAAATTACTCCGGCAATCCGCCAGCATGTCGCAGACCGTCTCGCCAAACTGGATAAGTGGCAAACTCATTTAATCAACCCGCACATCATTCTCTCTAAGGAGCCGCAGGGTTTTATTGCTGACGCAACCATCAATACGCCGAACGGTCATCTGGTTGCCAGCGCGCGTCATGAAGACATGTACGCCGCCATTAACGAATTGATCAACAAGCTGGAACGGCAGCTGAATAAAGTGCAACACAAAGGGGAAGCCCGCCGCGCCGCCACATCGGTGAAAGAGGCAGGCTTTGTGGAAGAAGAAGAGTAATCCTTAACTTAAGTTGTGTCATGCCACGCGCCTTCGGGCGCGTTTTTCGTTTTTTAATTGACAGGATGAAAACAGTACAGGTACTGTAATCCACACTAACCTAAGGAATTCATCGTGAAACGACTCCCGTTCTTCTTCGCATTCTTTTTTACCTTCCCCTGACTGGGAGGCGGTTCGTCGTATAAGAAAGAATGCGAAGACGAATAACAAGGCCTCCCACGCGGGAGGCCTTTTTTATTGATAACAAGAAAGGCAACACAATCATGACCGAGGAAAACCCATTACTGGCCCTGCGCGACAAAATAAGCGCCCTGGATGAAAAACTGCTCGCGCTGCTGGCTGAACGCCGCGGCCTGGCGGTGGAGGTCGGGAAAGCGAAGCTGGAATCGCACCGTCCGGTACGCGATATCGACCGCGAACGCGACCTGCTGGAGCGTTTAATGACGCTTGGCAAAAAGCACCATCTGGACGCCCACTACATTACCCGCCTGTTCCAGCTGATTATTGAAGACTCCGTTCTTACCCAGCAGGCGCTTCTGCAGCAGCATCTTAATAAGATTAACCCCCACTCCGCGCGTATCGCCTTCCTGGGGCCTAAAGGCTCGTACTCACATCTTGCCGCGCGCCAGTACGCCGCGCGTCATTTTGAGCAATTTATCGAAAGCGGCTGCGCGAAATTCGCCGATATCTTTGAGCAGGTCGAAACCGGTCAGGCCGATTACGCCGTCGTGCCGATTGAAAACACCAGCTCCGGCGGGATCAACGATGTGTACGATCTGCTGCAGCATACCAGTCTGTCGATCGTCGGCGAACTGACGCTGCCAATCGATCACTGTGTGCTCGTTTCCTCCTCAACGGACGCCGATAAGATCAAGACCGTCTATAGCCATCCGCAGCCGTTCCAGCAGTGCAGCCAGTATTTAAGCCGCTATCCGCACTGGAAAATCGAGTACACCGAGAGCACCTCGGCGGCGATGGAAAAGGTCGCGCAGGCAAAATCCCCCACCGTTGCCGCGCTGGGTAGCGAGGCCGGCGGCGCGCTGTACGGGCTGCAGGTGCTGGAGCACTGCCAGGCTAACCAGACGCAAAACATCACTCGTTTCCTGGTACTGGCGCGTAAAGCGGTGAACGTATCCGATCAGGTGCCGGCGAAAACGACGCTGTTAATCGCCACCGGCCAACAGGCAGGCGCGCTGGTTGAAGCGCTACTGGTGCTGCGTAACCACAACCTGATCATGAGCAAGCTGGAATCGCGGCCAATCCACGGTAACCCGTGGGAAGAGATGTTTTATCTGGATATTCAGGCCAACCTGGAATCCCTTCCGCTACGTAAGGCTTTAAAAGAGCTGGCCGAAATTACCCGTTCGATGAAAGTACTGGGCTGTTACCCAAGCGAAAACGTCGTGCCGGTCGACCCGGCTTAACGTTCAATAAATTGCCGTTTCTTCATCCCTGCCACCGCAACCGGCAGGGTGAAGATGGCGCCGGAAAGCGGATATTTCGCCACTTCGTCGGCGTCCATATTTTCCCGGGTAGTAGTGATATAGAGCGTTTTCATATCCGCGCCGCCGAAACACACCATCGTGGGGCAACGCACCGGCACGCGATACTCTTCCAGTTGTTCTCCGTTCGGCGAAAAACGGGCAATCCGCCAGCCGTCAAACATCGCGCTCCAGTAACAGCCTTCTTCATCAACCGCCGCACCGTCAGGGATCCCTTCTCCCGGATGGAAACGACGAAGTACTTCCCGTTTGCCCGGCTCACCCTGTTCATCCAGCGGCGTGCGGTAAATCACCGCGTTCGGCGTATCGGAGGTATACATCCAGCGCTTATCGTCGCTAAACGCCAGACCATTAGCACCATGAATATCGCACTGCACCACCTTTGGCGTCAGGTCATTATCAATCCGTACCAGCAGCGCGCCGTTGTAATCCCCCGGCCCCCAGAAGGTGCCTGCGTAAAAACGGCCATCCCGGTCGGTGCCGCCGTCGTTAAAACGCGCCAGATCCGGGTTACTTGGGTTATCACAGATTTTGCGTTGCAGCAGACCACGGGCATCACAAAGCCAGATACCGCTACGTAATGCGACGATAAAACCGCCCTTCTCGCGCAGAGCAAAGCAGCCCACTTCTTCGGGAAATTGCAGAACCTGGTGTTCTTTACTGCGTGTATCGTAGCGGTGAATTTCGCACTCCAGAATATCCGCCCAGTACAGTGCCTGTTCGGCATCGCTCCAGGTTGGGCATTCCGGCAGGTGCCCGACGTAATCAAACAGCGGTTGCGGTTGAGCCATCTTTTCATCCCTATAAAAAAAGCCAGCGGGTTACCCCTCTGGCTTTATTGTATACACGTTTAGCGGACTTACTGTCGATTATCATTCGCCTGACGCAGCAGCGTGCGGCTTTCGCTCTGGAAGCGCTGGGCGTAATCGCCAAACCAGTGTTCGACTTTACGGAAGCTGTCGATAAACGCCTGTTTATCGCCCTGCTCCAGCAGGCCAATCGCTTCGCCGAAACGCTGGTAGTAGCGCTTAATCAACGCCAGATTATTTTCTGACGACATAATGATGTCGGCATACAGCTGCGGATCCTGGGCAAACAGACGCCCCACCATCGCCAGCTCCAGCCGATAAATCGGCGAAGAGAGCGCCAATAGTTGCTCAAGACGAACGTTCTCTTCGGCCAGATGCAGGCCATAGGCGAAAGTGGCAAAGTGACGCAACGCCTGAATAAACGCCATGTTCTGATCGTGCTCAACGGCGCTGATGCGGTGCAGTCGCGCGCCCCAGACCTGAATCTGTTCAAGGAACCACTGATACGCTTCCGGCTGACGCCCGTCGCAGTACACCACCACCTGTTTCGCCAGGCTGCCGCTATCCGGACCGAACATCGGGTGTAATCCCAATACCGGGCCGTTATGCGCCGCCAGCATCGCCTGCAGCGGCTCGGCTTTGATGGAAGCCAGATCGACCAGAATGCAATCCGCCGGCAGCGGCGGCAGACGCGAAATCGTCTCTGCTGTGGTATGGATCGGAACGCTGACGATAACCATCCCGGCATCGGCGACAATCTCTGTCGCCCGCGGCCAGTCTTCTTTTTCCAGCACCCGCACCTGATAACCTGACAGCGTCAGCATCTTCTCAAACAGACGCCCCATCTGCCCGCCGCCGCCAACAATAACCACCGGGCGCAGATTCGGATGCAGCGTTTTGAAGCCTTTGTCGTTTTCACTTGAATACGATTCGCGCATCACCCGGCGCAGGACATCCTCGATAAGATCCGGCGGCACGCCGAGCGCCGCCGCCTCTTCCCGGCGGGAAGCCAGCATCGCGGCTTCGCGTTCCGGTACGTAAATGGGCAGGCCATATTTACTCTTAACCTCGCCAACTTCCGCCACCAGCTCCAGGCGTTTTGCCAGCAAATCAAGCAGCGCCTTATCAACTTCATCAATTTGATCGCGCAATGCGGTCAGTTCAGCAACCATACAATCCTCTTAACCCAGACGTGCCGCCAGATGTCCGCGCAGATCGCAATCAAGCTCGCGCAGCAGTGCATCGGTAGTTTCCCAGCTGATGCAGGCATCGGTGACGGATACGCCGTACTTCATATCGCAACGGGGCTGCTCAGAAGACTGATTGCCTTCGTGGATATTGCTCTCAATCATCAGGCCAATGATGGAACGGTTGCCATCTTTGATCTGCGCGACGACGGATTCCGCAACCGCCGGCTGACGACGGTAGTCTTTATTGGAATTACCATGACTGCAATCTATCATCAGCGACGGTTTCAGTCCCGCCTGCGCCATCTCTTTTTCGCACTTCTCAACGTCTTCCGGGCCGTAGTTAGGCGCTTTGCCGCCGCGCAGAATGACGTGACCATCCGGATTCCCCTGGGTCTGCAGCAGACAAACCTGGCCGGCCTGGTTGATACCGACGAAGCGGTGCGGCATCGCGGCGGCGCGCATGGCGTTGATCGCCGTCGCCAGGCTGCCATCGGTACCGTTTTTAAAACCAACCGGCATTGACAGACCGGATGCCATTTCACGGTGAGTCTGCGATTCGGTGGTACGCGCGCCGATGGCGGACCAGCTGAACAGATCGCCAAGGTACTGCGGGCTATTAGGATCGAGCGCTTCTGTCGCCAGCGGCAGGCCCATATTGACCAAATCAACCAGCAGGCGACGCGCGATCTTGAGACCGCCTTCAACATCAAACGAGCCATCCATGTGTGGATCGTTAATCAGCCCTTTCCAGCCAACGGTGGTACGTGGCTTTTCAAAATAGACGCGCATCACCAGGTAGAGGCTATCGCTGACCTCTGCGGCAAGGGCTTTAAATCGACGAGCATATTCGATAGCAGCTTCCGGATCGTGGATTGAGCAAGGACCGCAGACCACCAACAGACGCGGATCGCGGCCGGCAATAATGTTGGAAATAGTCTGGCGGGAATGCGCGATCTGCGCTTCCTGCTCCACGGTTAACGGGAATTCGGCTTTCAGCTGATCCGGGGTAATCAGAACTTGTTCATCGGTAATATGTACGTTATTCAGCGCGTCTTTTTGCATGATGGCGATCCTGTATAGCTCGTTTGCGATAGTTGTTGCCTCAGCGGGCATGACGTAACCATACCATATAAAGTAAAGATATCAATCCATATTACGTAAACATTAATTTACACCAGCAAAATAATTGACATTGGATTAGCAGAAAAGTGTTCACATAAATGTACACGTAACGAAAGACTCTTTTTGCCGCCGCGCTTTATGCATTCCTTTACTAAAATTCCTGGTAAGGATTATCTCAAAGCGGCCGGGGCAGCTAATGACGCTTTTTGCCAATAATGCTATTCTCCGCTCAGGCAACTGCGAACTGCGTTTCCCGTGCAATAACGATTTGACGGACCCGTTAATGAAAGAGTTTTACCGTCTATTTTTGCTTTTCTTTTTGCTCATCGCGGGAGTTCCCGCTTTTGCCGCTGAGACATCTGAGAACGTTCGCGCCATAGTTTCGGGGATTGTGACTTATACGCGCTGGCCAAATTTATCCGGCCCGCCGAAGTTATGCGTTTTTTCCACCTCCCGATATATCCGCAGTTTGGCTCAGGAAGCGCCGGAAAATTTACCTTATCAACCGGTGATAGTTCGAAATTCACAGGAAGCCCTAAAGGCCAGCTGCGACGGTTTGTATTTCGGCAGCGAAACCCCGGATCAGCAGTCTGCATTAACAAAAAAATATGGCTCCCGTCCTCTATTACTCATAGCGGAACAAAATACCGATTGCTCTTTTGGCAGCGCTTTTTGCTTGCTCATAAATGACGATAGGGTGAGGTTTTCCGTTAATCTGGATGTCCTGACGCATAGCGGTGTACGGGTCAATCCGGACGTACTGATGCTTGCCCGGAAGAAATCACATGAATAAGGATTTTTCTCAGGCCCCGCGCCCCACTTTCAAAAACGCGTTACGCCGAATCAGTATGATAAGCGTAGTGATTTCGATGACGCTGGTCTGGCTTTTGCTCAGTGCCGCCTCTGTCATCACGTTAAAACAGTACGCGCAAAAAAATCTTGAGCTCACCGCGGCAACCATGGGCCGCAGTCTCGAAGCGGCGCTGGTTTTTGGCGATGCTACCGCCGCAGAAGATACGCTGGCGACGCTTGGAAGACAGGGACAATTTTCCGAAGCTATGCTGCTGGACAGCCGTCAGCGCCATTTCGCCGATTGGCGTAATGACGCCTTAGTTAAAAACGAAAAATTCAGTGGTTATATTAGTAAATGGCTGTTTCCTGAACCGACCGTCCAGCCAATCTGGCATCAGGGGAAAATAATCGGTGAGCTTCGTCTGAAGGCGCTCGATCGGTTAATCAGTCATTTTCTTGGTACTTCGCTGATCGTGTTGACCGGTAGTATTCTGCTGGCGTCCGTTATCGCCCTGATGCTCACCCATTCTCTGCACCGCGGTATTGTCGCCGCGCTGCAAAGTATTACCGAAGTGGTACATGATATCCGCGAAAACCGCCATTTCTCGCGCCGTGTACCGGAAGAGCGTATTGAGGAATTCCATCTCTTCGCCCAGGACTTCAATAGCCTGCTCGGAGAAATGGAGGATTGGCAGCGTCAACTACAGGCGAAAAATGCGCAACTGCTGCGCAGCTCGTTGCATGATCCACTAACGGGATTGGCGAATCGCGCGGCGTTTCGCAACGTCATCGGGAAGCTGATGGACGATGACGCGGCACGTCATAGTTCGGCGCTGCTGTTTCTTGACGGCGATAATTTCAAACTCATTAACGATAACTGGGGACACGCCGCCGGCGATAAAGTCCTTATTGAGGTCGCCAGCCGCCTGATGGCATTCGTTGGCGACCAACACCAGGCATGGCGCCTGGGCGGCGATGAATTCGCCATTTTATTGCACGATGTGCATACAGAAACCGAAGTCCAGGCGCTTTGCGCAACGCTGTCCGAACAGTTTCTTCAGCCATTCAACCTCCACAATGGCCACACGGCAACGCTCTCTCTAAGTATTGGCTATGCTTTGACCTGGGAACACACCTCGGTGGAGGAGCTGCAGGAACTGGCCGATCAGAATATGTATCGGATGAAAAACCAGCGTTTTCATCACACACAAAAATAAGAAGGAATTACTATGCTCAGGCAATTTATTGCGCCCACTCTTCTGGCTGCATTTCTCCTCACTGGGTGCCAGGCGCCAGGTAAGTTCTCGAAAGAACAGGTCGCGGCAATGAAGTCTTACGGCTTTACCGAAGCCGCCGGTGATTGGTCTTTAGGTTTGTCTGACAGCATTCTGTTTGACAAAAACGACTATCGCCTGCGTCCCGACAGCCAGCAGCAAATCCACAGTATGGCCGCACGGTTAGCTGAAACCGGTATTACCCATAGCCGTCTTGAAGGTCATACCGATAACTACGGCGAAGACAGCTACAACGAAGCGCTGTCATTAAAGCGCGCCAACAGCGTGGCGGATGCCTGGGCTGAAGGCGCGAAGATCCCGCGCAGTAATTTAACCACCCGCGGGTTAGGTAAAAAGTACCCCATCGCCAGCAACGATACCGCGGCAGGCCGTGCTGAAAACCGCCGCGTTACCGTGGTGATCAGCACGCCTTAAGTACGTTAGTCTACCGACTTTGCCAGCCTCATCGCTGAAGCCGCGCGCCAGCGCAGGTAATCAACCACGAGGCACGCCGCGAGGCTGACGCCCATCAGCGGCACCGCCAGCCCGAGCAGGAGCGCTATTAACAGCGCAAGCGCCCGGGCGGCGACACTTAACCCCAGCCACGCTTGCACCAACGTTTGTGCAGGATTAAACGCACTCTGCGCCGGACGGCGGATCCACCACAGGCGATAGCCGACGACGATCATGACGCACAGGGCCAACCCGAATGCCACCAACAGCAACTGGTTCGCCACCCCGAACAGTAAACCCATATGAAAATCGACGCCCCAACGGGTCAGCTTAGCCATTAACGGGAAATCGCTAAAGCGGGTACGATCCACGACTTGTAACGTCTCGCCATCGATGGCCACCGCATCGACCCGCGTCGGCCAGCTACGGTCAATTTCATTCACCGTCCACGCCATCCCCGCGCTTTTTGGCGGCCGGATCTCCAGCTTGCTGGCCGTCAACCCTGCGGCCTGCGCCACCTGTAATACGCTATCGAACCGATCCGCAGTCACTTTCACCTGTGGCTCATCCATTGCCATATGCGCCATGTGGTGCCCGGCGTGCGGATCGGGCGGCATCGCCTCCCCGCCATGAAGTTGCGTATTGACCTGCGGCGTTAGCCAGCCAAACGCGTCGCGCATCTTATCGACGTTACCGCCCGCCCACTGCGACCAGGTTAAGCCGGTGGCGGAAAACAGTAACATCCCAACCAGTAACATCCAGCCCAGCATCACGTGCAGACGGCGGGTATTTTGCAGCCGATTATTTATCCGCCGTTTCGGACGGGTCATCGCCCATAGCGCAATACCGCCCAACGCCGCGACCCACATCCAGGAGGCCGCCAGTTCGCTGTACAGTCTGCCGCCGTCGCCCAGCAGCAATGATTTATGCGCGTAATCAATCCACTGGCGCAGCGGTAAAATACCGCTGGTACCGTAAACCGTCAGATCGCCTTTGACCCGTAGCGTCACCGGGTCAACAAAAATAGCCCGGTTTTCTGATTCCCCCAGCCGCGGGTCGGCAAACATCACCCGCGTCGTTTCGCCGGCGGTAATACCCGGGCGCACGGCCTGCAGTCGGAGATTGTTTTGCGTGGCCTCTTTGGCGACGGCAATTTGCGCGCTAAGAGGCTGTTTTTCGCCGTTGAGCGAGCCCTGTAAGGCCTCATGGTACAGCCAGTTTTCCAGCTGCGGCGTGGCGACATACAGCGTGCCGGTCAAGGCCGCGACAAAGATAAATGGTCCGATAAACAGACCAATATAGAAATGGAGGCGCCGCAGCAGGTTTAACCATGCCGCGCGCGAGGTGCAGGTTGTCATACTCTTCCTTTTTTAAAGCAAAAGAGGTCGTTGCGCAGTACGCAGATTCATTTTTATTAAAGGGAAAAAGCAGACAGCCGCGGCGGCGCGCGGGTTTCAGGGTAGAGCCAGGGGAAGTAGCGCCAGTGTTTTAATACCGGGCGAGAAGCCGGCAGGCGAATGCGCCGCAGGATCATGGCGAAGAACAGCGCCAGCGCGAACAGCAGCCCCGGTACGTGCGCTAATAGCACGCAATAGCCGCAGGCTTCGGCGTGATCAACCGGCATGCTATGCGCCGGCTGTGACGCGCTGTCAGCGCCGTGCATCATGGCCATCTCATGCCCGGACATCCCATCATGAGACTCGCCCATCGGCATAGCATGATACATGCCCGGCATTGCGCTCATGGGATCTTTCTGTAGCGATATGGAGATCAGCGGCGCCACCACGATCAGCAGGATCGCAAACAGCGCCAGCCAGCCGGCCCGCCGTTGAAATGCTGATTGTGAGAAAATAGTGCCGTTCACCGCCCCTCCGAAATCCGGGCGATATTGTAATTGATTTACATCAAAATAGTTAAAATTCAGATAAAAAAAGGGCCAGCCATCTGGCCAGCCCTTTCTATCAGGATGTCGCGAAAGCGAATTTTAGTTAAGACGCTCTTTGATACGAGCAGACTTACCGGTACGCTCACGCAGGTAGTACAGTTTAGCTTTACGTACAGCACCACGACGTTTAACAGCAATGCTGTCAACTACCGGAGAGTGAGTCTGGAAGACACGCTCAACGCCTTCGCCGTTGGAAATTTTACGAACAGTGAATGCAGAGTGCAGACCGCGGTTACGAATAGCGATAACCACGCCCTCGAATGCCTGCAGACGTTTTTTGGAACCTTCAACAACCCATACTTTCACTTCCACGGTATCACCCGGACGGAAGGAAGGTACGTCCTGCTTCATCTGTTCTTGTTCAAGTTGCTTAATAATGTTGCTCATAATTTAATCTCTTATCCTGGGTAAACTGATATTGGGGGCTCACGCCTGCCCATCATGTTTATGCTGCTGTTGCGCGTGTTCGCTTTTGAACTGCGCCAGCAACTTTGCTTGCTCTTCAGTCAGAGCCAGGTTTTCCAGAAGTTCAGGTCTTCTAAGCCAGGTGCGGCCCAGCGACTGCTTCAGACGCCAGCGACGTATCTCAGCATGGTTTCCCGACAGCAATACTGGCGGTACTTCCATCTCTTCTAACACTTCAGGACGGGTATAGTGCGGGCAATCCAGCAACCCATCAGCAAAGGAATCTTCCGTTGCTGATGCTTCATGTCCCAGTACTCCCGGAATGAACCGGGAAACGGAGTCAATCAGCGTCATTGCCGGTAACTCACCACCGCTGAGAACGTAATCGCCGATTGACCATTCTTCGTCAATTTCGGTTTGGATTACGCGCTCGTCTATCCCTTCGTAGCGACCACACACCAGAATCAGTTTCTGATTCGTTGCCAGTTCGCTGACGCCCGCTTGATCAAGCTTGCGTCCCTGAGGTGACAGATAAATCACCTTTGCGCCTTCACCTGCCGCGGCTTTTGCTGCATGAATGGCATCCCGTAAGGGTTGAACCATCATTAGCATCCCCGGTCCGCCGCCGTAAGGACGATCGTCCACGGTACGGTGCCGGTCATGAGCGAAGTCGCGAGGACTCCAGCTTTCGATGCTCAGCAGGCCATTTTTTACTGCCCGGCCAGTTACCCCGTAATCGGTAATTGCGCGGAACATTTCAGGAAACAGGCTAATTATGCCAATCCACATAGCGCCGTCTTTTACCGTTTATCCGGAGAATTTAAAAACCAGGATCCCAATCTACTTCGATAGTACGAGTAGCGAGATCGACTTTCTTGATAACCTGCCCATCGAGGAACGGAACCAACCGCTCCTTGATGCCAAATGCATCTTTCAGGTTTGCCTTAATGACGAGAACGTCATTCGACCCGGTTTCCATCATATCAATGACTTTACCCAGGCTATAGCCTTCGGTGGTAACTACCTGGCAGCCCATCAGGTCTTTCCAGTAATAGTCGCCCTCTTCCAGCGCCGGCAGCTGCGATGAATCCACGATAATTTCGCAATTAGTCAGGAGATTCGCCGCATCACGATCGTCAATGCCTTTCAGCTTGATGATGATGTCCTGATTGTGGTGGCGCCAGCTTTCCAGCTCAACAACCTGCCACTGACCCGCCTTCTGGATTAACCAGGGCTGATAGTCAAAAATGCTTTCAGCGTCTTCGGTGGAGGAAAACACTCTGAGCCAACCACGGATACCGTAGGAAGAACCCATTTTGCCCAATACAATCGGATCAACAGGTGCTTGTGCGGTGTGTTGCTTGCTCATCATGACCACCGTGACAGATTAAGCTGCTTTGTTAGCGGCTTTGATCAGCGCGGCAACGCGATCGGAAACAGTAGCGCCCTGGCCAACCCAGTGAGCGATACGATCCAGATCCAGGCGGGTGCCTTCTTCTTTCTCGGTAGCGATCGGGTTGAAGAAGCCAACGCGCTCGATGAAGCGACCGTTGCGTGCATTACGGCTGTCGGTGACAACAACCTGGTAGAACGGACGCTTTTTAGCGCCGTGACGTGCTAAACGAATAGTTACCATAACATCCTCTTGTGTGAATAAAACAACCGGGCTCCATCGAGGAACGGAGCCCGGTGTCATATTAAAAGCCCGAAAATTTTACTGATTTCTGTGCAAAAATCAATTCAAAACTACATACGCTAAATAATTCGAGTTGCAGGAAGGCGGCAAGTGAGTAAATCCCCGGGAGCGTACACAAGTACGTGACCGGGGTGAACGAACGCAGCCAACGCATCTGCGGCTTGAATTATGACGCGTATTAGCGGCCAGGAAAACCTGGCGGCATCATCCCTTTCATCCCGCGCATCATCTTCATCATGCCGCCTTTCGACTTCATCTTCTTCATCATGCGCTGCATGTCGTCGAACTGCTTCAGCAAGCGGTTCACGTCCTGCACCTGCATCCCGCAACCGGCGGCGATACGGCGTTTACGCGAACCTTTGATGATTTCCGGCTTGGCGCGCTCTTTCATCGTCATCGAGTTGATGATCGCTTCCATACGCACCAGCACTTTGTCGTCCATCTGCGCTTTCACGTTATCGGGAATTTGCCCCATGCCAGGCAGTTTGCCCATCAGGCTGGCCATGCCGCCCATGTTTTTCATCTGGCGCAGTTGCTCAAGGAAGTCGGTCAGGTCGAAACCGTCGCCTTTCTTCAGCTTGGATGCCAGCTTCTCGGCCTGCGCGCGGTCAACTTTGCTCTCGATATCTTCGATAAGCGACAGCACGTCGCCCATGCCGAGAATACGGGAAGCGATACGGTCCGGGTGGAACGGCTCCAGCGCTTCGGTTTTCTCGCCGACGCCGAGGAATTTAATCGGCTTGCCGGTGATATGACGAATCGACAGCGCCGCACCGCCGCGGGCGTCGCCGTCCACTTTGGTCAGCACTACGCCGGTCAAAGGCAGCGCTTCGTTAAAGGCCTTCGCGGTATTCGCCGCATCCTGACCGGTCATCGCATCGACGACAAACAGCGTCTCAACCGGATTAATCGCGGCGTGGACCTGTTTGATTTCGTCCATCATCGCTTCATCGACGTGCAGACGGCCGGCGGTATCCACCAGCAGCACGTCGTAGAATTTCAGCTTCGCCTCTTTCAGCGCCGCGTTGACGATATCAACCGGCTTCTGGCCAACGTCGGACGGGAAGAAATCCACACCGACCTGCTCTGCCAGCGTTTCCAGCTGTTTAATCGCCGCCGGGCGGTATACGTCCGCGGAAACGACCAGCACTTTTTTCTTGTGCTTCTCGCGCAGAAATTTACCCAGCTTACCGACGCTGGTCGTTTTACCCGCACCTTGCAGGCCCGCCATCAGGACGACGGCCGGCGGCTGCGCGGCTAAATCCAGCGTCTGGTTTTCTTCGCCCATCGCCGCAACCAGCTCGTTGCGGACAATCTTGACGAACTCCTGACCTGGCGTCAGGCTTTTATTGACTTCATGTCCTACCGCGCTCTCTTTGACGCGGCTGATGAAATCACGCACCACCGGAAGCGCGACGTCGGCCTCCAGCAGCGCCATGCGCACTTCGCGCAGGGTGTCTTTAATGTTGTCTTCGGTAAGGCGTCCGCGGCCGCTAATGTTGCGCAGCGTACGCGACAAACGATCGGTTAAATTATCAAACATTGTCTCTCGCCTGAGGTGGAAACGGTCGGTCGCCGCAGCGACACAAAAATACGAATTTGGCGCAGTATAACACGACATAAACCTGAATGTGCTGCAACGGTTGGAGCAGACGTCGCGTGACGCTATACTGCTTCTCTTTCTTATTTAGTCAACAGTCGACGCTCCTATGCCTGTGTTTGCTCTACTTGCCCTTGTCGCCTACTCCATCAGCCTTGCGCTGATCATCCCTGGCTTGCTGCAAAAAAACAGCAGCTGGCGGCGGATGGCGATTCTCTCCGCGACGATAGCGCTGATTTGCCACGCCTTCGCGCTGGAGTCACGTATTTTCCCCGGCGGCGAAGGTGGGCAAAATCTCAGCTTACTTAACGTCGGCTCACTGGTCAGCCTGATGATCTGTACGGTGATGACCATCGTCGCCTCGCGTAATCGCGGCTGGCTATTGCTACCGATCGTATACGCGTTTGCGCTAATAAACCTCGCCTTCGCCACCTTCGTGCCTAACGAGTACATCACCCACCTCGAAACCACTCCGGGGATGTTGGTGCATATCGGCCTGTCGCTCTTTGCCTACGCCACGCTTATCATCGCCGCGCTATACGCGCTGCAGCTGGCGTGGATTGACTATCAGCTTAAAAATAAAAAGCTGGCTTTCAGCAGCGAAATGCCGCCGCTGATGAGTATTGAGCGTAAAATGTTTCATATCACCCAGGTTGGCGTAGTGCTGCTGACCCTGACGCTGTGCACCGGGTTGTTCTATATGCACAACCTGTTCAATACCGAAAATATTGATAAAGCGGTGCTGTCTATCGTGGCCTGGTTTGTCTATATCGTACTGCTGTGGGGGCACTACCACGAAGGCTGGCGCGGCCGCCGGGTGGTCTGGTTTAACGTCGCCGGAGCCGGGTTGCTAACCCTGGCTTATTTTGGCAGCCGCGTCCTGCAGCAGTTTGTTAGTTAAAGACTAAGGAGTCTCTCCTGGAACACATTTCTACCACCACGCTGATCGTCACGCTGATCATCATGGTGATTATCTCCGCCTATTTCTCCGGTTCCGAAACCGGCATGATGACGCTGAACCGCTATCGGCTGCGCCATATGGCGAAACAAGGCAACCGCCCGGCTAAGCGGGTGGAAAAGCTGCTGCGTAAACCGGATCGCCTCATTAGCCTGGTGCTCATCGGCAACAACCTCGTCAATATCCTGGCCTCGGCGCTGGGAACCATCGTCGGCATGCGTCTGTACGGCGACGCCGGCGTGGCTATTGCCACCGGCGTGCTCACCTTTGTCGTGCTGGTGTTTGCCGAAGTCTTACCTAAAACCATTGCCGCCCTGTATCCGGAAAAGGTCGCCTACCCCAGCAGTTTCCTGTTGGCGCCGCTACAGGTATTGATGATGCCGCTGGTATGGCTGTTGAACACCATTACCCGCGTACTGATGCGCATGATGGGCATTAAAACCGATCACGTCATTAGCGGCGCATTAAGCAAAGATGAACTACGAACGATTGTGAATGAATCCCGTTCACAAATCTCACGGCGGAATCAGGACATGCTGCTGTCGGTCCTGGATCTGGAAAAGGTCAGCGTTAATGACATCATGGTGCCGCGCAATGAGATCGTCGGTATCGATATCAACGATGACTGGAAATCTATCGTCCGTCAGCTAACCCACTCGCCGCATGGCCGTATCGTGCTGTATCGTGATTCGCTGGACGATGCCATCAGCATGCTGCGCGTCCGTGAAGCCTATCGGCTGATGACGGAAAAGAAAGAGTTCACAAAAGAGATCATGTTGCGAGCGGCAGATGAGATTTACTTTGTGCCGGAAGGTACGCCGCTCAGCACGCAATTGGTGAAATTCCAGCGTAATAAAAAGAAAGTCGGCCTGGTAGTTGATGAATATGGTGATATTCAGGGGCTGGTCACCGTTGAAGATATTCTTGAAGAGATCGTGGGAGACTTCACCACCTCAATGTCGCCGACCCTTGCCGAAGAAGTGACGCCGCTTAATGACGGCTCGGTGATTATTGACGGCGGCGCCAACGTACGGGAAATCAACAAAGCGTTCAACTGGCACCTGCCGGAAGACGACGCGCGTACCGTAAACGGCATTATTCTGGAAGCGCTGGAGGAGATCCCGGTCCCTGGAACCCGCGTACGTATCGAACAGTATGATATCGATATTCTCGACGTACAGGACAATATGATTAAGCAGGTGAAGGTGATGCCGGTGAAATCATTACGCGAAAGCGTGGCGGAATAGCGCAGCCAGCAAAGAACAACGGTGAACTTCGGTTCGCCGTTTTTTATTTAAAGCCAATAAAAACGGCCACCCGCAGGCAGCCGTTACTGGCAAACTAACGAATTACTTCGCTTTCGCGACGGTTACCATCGCGGCGCGAATAGTACGACCGTTCAGGGTATAACCCTTCTGCATCACGCCCAGCACGTTGCCGGCAGCCACATCGTCAGACTCGACCATCGCGATGGCCTGATGCACGTTAGGATCCAGCGGTACGTTGGTATCGGCAACCACTTCCACGCCAAACTTACGCACGACGTCCAGCATCGATTTCAGGGTCAGTTCGATCCCTTCAACCATCGGCGCCATATCCGGGTTAGCTTTATCAGCCACTTCCAGCGCGCGATCCAGGCTATCGATAACCGGCAGCAGTTCGTTAACGAACTTCTCCAGGGCGAATTTATGCGCTTTCTCGATATCCTGTTCGGTGCGACGACGCAGGTTGTCTTCTTCCGCTTTTGCGCGCAGCATCACATCACGTTCACGCTTTTGCGCTTCGGCCAGCTGTGCTTCCAGATTCGCAATTTTTTCATCGCGCGGATCCACCTGCTCAGCAGAAACCTCAGGCTCTACCGCCTCTACGTTGTCGTGCTGCTCCGTGATAATTTCTTCCGGGGCTTGCCCCTCAGGCGTTTTCTGTTCTTTACTACTCATGAATTTCTCCGCGTTTTTTTCGCATTCATCTCGCTAACTTCGCTTATTATGGGGATCAGTTTCCGGGATTCAAGGGAAGCAGACAGATTGTCATCATTCATTTAACCCAAGGACATCCAGATCATGAAGAACCATTTCAAGTGTATCGGCATTGTGGGACACCCTCGTCACCCAACCGCCCTGACCACACATGAAATGCTCTGGCGCTGGCTATGCGGCAAAGGCTATGAGGTGCTGGTCGAGCAGCAAATCGCCCATGAACTCCAGCTTAGCAATGTTAAAACCGGCACGCTGGCGGAAATCGGCCAGCAGGCGGATCTGGCGGTGGTGGTCGGCGGCGACGGCAATATGCTCGGCGCGGCGCGTACCCTGGCGCGCTATGACATCAACGTCATCGGCATTAACCGCGGCAATCTTGGTTTTCTTACCGACCTTGACCCGGATAACGCGCTCCAGCAGTTGGCCGACGTACTTGAAGGCCACTATATCGCAGAAAAACGTTTTCTGCTGGAAGCCCAGGTGTGCCAGCATGACTGCCAGAAGCGGATCAGCACGGCTATCAATGAAGTGGTGCTGCACCCGGGTAAAGTCGCGCACATGATTGAGTTCGAGGTCTATATCGATGAAGTGTTCGCCTTCTCCCAGCGCTCCGACGGCCTGATTATCTCCACGCCTACCGGTTCGACGGCCTATTCGCTCTCGGCCGGCGGCCCTATTCTCACGCCTTCTCTGGACGCCATCACCCTGGTACCGATGTTCCCGCATACGCTATCAGCGCGGCCGCTGGTGATTAACGGCGATAGCACCATTCGCCTGCGCTTCTCGCAGCGCTGCAACGATCTGGAAATCAGCTGCGACAGCCAGATTGCGCTACCCATCCAGGACGGCGAAGATGTGCTCATCCGCCGCTGTGATTATCACCTCAATCTGATTCACCCGAAAGACTACAGCTATTTCAATACATTAAGCACTAAGTTGGGCTGGTCGAAAAAATTGTTCTGATTTTACAAGCTGCCTCTTTACTGGATAAAAAACCAGTCTATACTGTACGAAAACACAGTAATGGTTTTTCATACAGGAAGGCAGCTATGTTGGCGCAACTCACCATCAGCAATTTCGCTATCGTTCGTGAACTGGAAATTGATTTTCACAGCGGCATGACCGCCATCACCGGGGAAACCGGCGCCGGGAAATCCATTGCCATCGACGCGCTGGGGCTGTGCCTCGGCGGCCGAGCCGAAGCTGACATGGTGCGCCGCGGCGCCAGCCGTGCCGACCTGTGCGCGCGCTTCGCGCTGAAAGATACCCCTGCCGCCCAGCGCTGGCTGGAAGAAAACCAACTGGAGAGCGGGCGTGAGTGTTTACTTCGCCGCGTGATCAGCGCTGACGGTCGCTCCCGCGGTTTTATCAACGGTACTGCCGTGCCCCTTTCTCAGCTTCGCGAGCTGGGCCAGTTGCTTATCCAGATCCACGGCCAGCATGCCCATCAGTTACTCACCAAAGCCGAACATCAGAAAACCCTGCTTGATGGTTATACCGGTGAGTATGCGCTTACTCAGCGCATGGCGGAACGCTACCGCCAGTGGCACCAGAGCTGCCGGGAGCTGGCGCAGCATCAGCAGCAGAGCCAGGAACGCGCCGCCCGCGCAGACCTGCTGCAATACCAGCTCAAAGAGCTGAACGAATTTAATCCTCTGCCGGGCGAGTTCGAACAGATTGACGAAGAGTACAAACGTCTGGCCAACAGCGGCCAGTTGCTCAGTACCTGTCAGCATGCGTTAACGGTACTGGCCGACGGCGAAGAGGCCAATTTGCAAAGCCAGCTTTATACCGCTAAACAGCTGGTTAGCGAGCTGGTCGGTATGGATAGCAAACTCTCCAGCGTGCTCGATATGCTGGAAGAAGCCTCTATTCAGCTCAGCGAGGCGACCGATGAGCTGCGCCACTACAATGACCGTCTCGATCTCGACCCTAACCGCCTGTTCGAACTGGAGCAACGCATTTCCCGGCAGATCGCGCTGGCGCGTAAGCATCAGATTGCGCCGGAAGAGCTGCCGGCGTTCTATCAGGCCATGCTGGATGAGCAGCGTCTGCTGGACGACAGCGCCGGCTCGCTGGAATCACTGAGCCAGTTGGTCGTTGAGCATCACCGCCTGGCGCTGGAAACGGCGCAAGAACTGCACGCCCTGCGCCAGCGCAGCGCCGACGAACTCACCCAGTTGATTACTGAAAGTATGCACTCACTTTCTATGCCTCACGGCGTGTTTGCCATTGATGTCGCCTTTGATGAACGCCATCTGACCGCCGAAGGCGCCGACCATATTGAGTTCCGCGTCACCACCAACCCGGGGCAACCGCTGCAGCCGATCGCTAAAGTGGCCTCCGGCGGCGAGCTGTCGCGTATCGCACTGGCTATTCAGGTTATTACCGCCCGTAAAATGGAAACCCCGGCGCTGATTTTCGATGAGGTCGATGTCGGCATCAGCGGCCCGACGGCGGCGGTTGTCGGCAAACTGCTCCGCCAGTTGGGAGAATCCACGCAGGTCATGTGCGTGACTCACCTGCCGCAGGTTGCTGGCTGTGGTCATCATCATTTCTTTGTCTGCAAAGAGACCGATGGCGAGATGACCGAGACGCACATGCATGCGCTGGATAAACGCGCCAGACTGCAGGAACTGGCCCGTCTACTGGGTGGTAGCGAGGTGACCCGCAACACCCTGGCGAACGCGAAAGAGTTGCTTGCGGCGTAAACTTTTTGATTTTCACAGAGTCATAGTGAACAGCAAATTGCCAATAGACCTGCAGTCGAAGGTTCCCAACCGGGCAAAGGTCTATTATTATCGGCATATTACAGATGAGCCACGTATTGCTCGGGCCCAAAAAGGAATCAAATCACTATGCGCTGTAAAACGCTGACTGCTGCCGCAGCGGTTCTCCTTATGTTGACCGCAGGCTGTTCCACTCTGGAACGAGTGGTTTACCGTCCTGATATCAACCAGGGTAACTATCTGGCACCAACCGATGTCGCAAAAATTCGTGTCGGCATGACACAACAGCAGGTTGCTTATGCGCTGGGTACGCCGATGATGTCAGATCCATTTGGTAGCAACACCTGGTTCTACGTTTTCCGCCAGCAGCCGGGCCATGAGAAAGTGACCCAGCAGACCCTGACCTTGACCTTCGACAGCAGCGGTGTGTTAACCAACATTGATAACAAACCGGCGCTGACCAAGTAATCTCAGGCCAGTAGAAATGCAAAAAGCGCTCAATGAGCGCTTTTTTTAATTGTGCATTCCCGCTTATTTCTCAGCGTGCTTTTCAGCCCGCTGCCGACGCAGCTCTTTCGGGTCAGCAATCAGCGGGCGATAAATCTCTACGCGGTCGCCATCATGGACTTCGTCGTGCAGCTTGACCGGACGGCTGTAGATGCCGACTTTATTTTTCGCCAGATCGATATCTTCGCGCAGCGCCAGAATGCCGCTTGAGATAATCGCCTGCTCGACCGTTGCCCCAGCCTGCAGCTTCACGCGTTGCAGGTACTGTTTTTCCGGCAGCGCATACGCGACTTCAACCACAATATTAGCCGACACGATACACCTCTTTGGCGCGCGTGGTGAACGCCTGCACCATATTGGCGGCCAGCTCTTTAAAGATGCGACCAAAAGCCATTTCAATCAGCTTGTTGGTGAACTCAAAATCGAGATGAAACTCAATTTTGCACGCATCCGGGCTGAGCGGAATAAACTTCCAGCCGCCAATCAGCTTTTTGAACGGCCCATCGACCAGGCTCATCAGGATACTCTGGTTATCGGTCAGCGTATTACGCGTCGTGAAAGTCTTGCTGATGCCGGCCTTGGACACATCAACCGCCGCCGTCATTTGCGTCGGCCCGGCCTCCAGCACTCGGCTACCGGTGCAGCCAGGCAGGAAATCGGGATAGGACTTCACATCATTTACGAGTTGATACATCTGTTCCACGCTGAAAGGCACCAGCGCAGTACGGCTAATCTGAGGCATAGCAGGTTCCACATTTAAACACGGGACAAATAATATCATTTATCTGCTGCTAAAAAAAACGCTGTACCATAACTCGTGCTAAGATAGCCCATTACGCCTCGCAGGAAGGATTGAGGTAACAATGTTTAGAACTAGCGATGACTTCAGGACATTATGACTAAGAAAAAAGCCCACAAACCTGGATCAGCCACCATTGCGCTGAATAAACGCGCCCGTCACGAATACTTTATCGAAGATGAATACGAGGCAGGCCTCGCGCTGCAGGGTTGGGAAGTGAAATCTCTGCGTGCCGGCAAAGCCAACATCGGCGATAGCTATGTCATTCTGAAAGATGGCGAAGCCTATCTTTTCGGCGCCAACTTTACGCCAATGGCGGTCGCCTCCACGCATTACGTTTGCGATCCGACCCGTACCCGCAAGCTGCTGCTCAATCAGCGCGAGCTCGATGCGCTATACGGCCGCATCAACCGCGAAGGTTATACCGTCGTCGCCCTGTCGTTGTACTGGAAGAACGCCTGGTGCAAAGTGAAAATCGGCGTGGCGAAAGGTAAGAAACAACACGATAAGCGCACCGACGTGAAAGATCGTGAATGGGCGGTCGATAAGGCGCGCATCATGAAGAACGCCGGGCGGTAATACCCTCCTCTCTGCGGGCCAGCTCCCCCTGGCCCCACGCTATATTGCTGTTGTCGCTGCTTTTTCATTCGATATGCCGCCAGAATCCTCGCTTCAGGGGCTGGTAACCACCTTCACAAATCTGTTATACTTCAAGTACACATTGGGGCTGATTCTGGATTCGACGGGATTCGCGAAACCCAAGGTGCATGCCGAGGGGCGGTTGGCCTCGTAAAAAGCCGCAAAAAAATAGTCGCAAACGACGAAAACTACGCTTTAGCAGCTTAATAACCTGCTTAGAGCCCTCTCTCCCTAGCCTCCGCTCTTAGGACGGGGATCAAGAGAGGTCAAACCCAAAAGAGATCGCGCGGATGCCCTGCCTGGGGTTGAAGTGCTAAAACTAATCAGGCTAGTTCGTTAGTGGCGTGTCTGTCCGCAGCTGGCGTGCGAATGTAAAGACAAACTAAGCATGTAGTACCGAGGATGTAGGAATTTCGGACGCGGGTTCAACTCCCGCCAGCTCCACCAAATATTGATGTACTGAAGTTCAGTAAAGTCTACTAAGCCCGCACAGCACAAGCTCTGCGGGCTTTTTTACGTCTATTGTAGTCTAGCGAGAATTGCTGAGAACTACGAGTTATGGCACCCTGAATGGGACCCACTAAGAAGGGTCCAAAAACCGAGGGTCCCAAAATGGCAAAAATCGCTAAGAAGCTCACTGACACTGAAATCAAAAGCACCAAGCCAGCCGACAAAGAAATCAACTTGTTTGACGGTGATGGTTTGATCCTGCGAATCGCTCCTCTCGCAAAAGGAGGGAAGAAGAATTGGTATTTCAGATATGCGGTGCCAGTGAGTAAGAAAAGAACCAAAATGAGCCTTGGGACCTACCCTCACCTCACTCTGGCAAGAGCAAGAGCCTTGCGAGATGAATACCTTTCCTTGCTTGCCAATCGCATTGATCCTCAAGTCCATAACAACAATAAAGCTAATGCCTTAAAGAATGCTACTGAACACACTCTCCAAACCGTGGCAAGGAAATGGTTAGATGAGAAGGTAAAGACCTCAGGTATCTCACAAGACCATGCAGAAGACATCTGGCGAAGCCTGGAGAGAAATATCTTTCCCGGCTTGGGTAATGTTCCTATCAATGAGATCCGCCCCAAACTCTTAAAGCAACATCTCGATCCTATTGAGCAAAGAGGAGTCCTCGAAACTTTACGGCGAATCATTTCCCGATTAAATGAAATTTTTCGTTATGCTGCAACTGAGGAACTTATCGAGTTCAATCCTGCTGATAACCTTGGGCAACGGTTCAGTAAGCCGAAGAAACAGAACATGCCAGCATTACCCCCTTCCGAACTCCCCCGCTTCCTGGTTGCTCTAAACAATGCTTCTATCCGTTTAGAAACAAGGCTACTGATTGAGTGGCAACTTCTCACATGGGTTCGCCCTGGTGAAGCTGTTCGCACAAGATGGTCAGATATTGATATAGAAACCGGCATGTGGAACATACCATCCGATTTTATGAAAATGAAGAAGCCACATAAGGTCCCATTAAGTAAAGAAGCTTTGCGAATATTGGATTCAATGAAAGCCATCAGTGGGCACAGAGAGTGGGTTTTCCCCAGTATCAAAGCTCCACTCAATCATATGCATGAACAAACAGCGAATGCGGCCATAATCCGTATGGGCTTTGGTGGAGAGCTTGTAGCCCATGGAATGAGATCTATTGCACGAACGGCCGCAGAGGAGTCGGGTAAGTTCAGGACAGATGTCTTAGAAGCGGCCCTTGCTCACTCGAAGAAAGATGAAATAATTGCCGCATATAATCGCGCAGATTATCTCGCAGAACGAGTGGTTCTCATGCAATGGTGGAGCGGCTATGTGCAAGCTCAAAGGTTAAAAGCTTATGCTGCCTAAACAATTGACAAAGCAGAAAAGAAAATAAGTACTATATTTCCCCGTAGCAATAATACCAAAGTTATTGCTACCAAAGGGTACTTAAAGCTGTGGAGTGACCTGATATGGATAACCTTTTTGTGTCTTATGACCGCTTTCAGATATCAAATATAAATGTTTTTTTGCACGAGACCCTATGACATATAAGAGCCTGCGAGCCACATAATTTTGATGTGCAGGGCTACAATCTATAATGTCATTCCAATTTGGTATTTTTCCATTTAATAGCCCGGTGCAAATAATGACATCGTACTCATCTCCTTTTGTCGAATGACAAGTCGTAATTTTAACTCCGCTTTTAAAATTAAAAAAAGAATGAAGATCATTTGCCCTATAGTTCATACTATATTTAGCCATTCGTTTTTTAGTAGCATCTATCAAGCAGATCATTTCTTTATAAGCATAGCTTTGATTATTAACATCCAATCCTAATGAACTACAGAAGTTAGTTATAAGATTTTTTATCCAAATATCTATTTCACAATTATAATCCAATGCAAATTCTATTTTATTTATTTCTTTTATGATTTGCTTTGGAGAAAAGAATTTTGTATATGACTCTAAATCATTTAATTCTTTGAGTAAATCTCGCAAAAGTTTCTGCCTAACAAGATAATTAGATGGATTCTTTTCAATTAAAGCAAGCTTTACAAGATTGAGCCACAAGTTTTCATTATTTTTAGGTATGGGAGAAACCATGATACCATCGATATCCAGATCAGAATTTAGTGATATAATTTCATTGGATAATTTTATTACATCAAACCAACTTGGGCATAGAACAGCAATTTCACCAGGAGAAATACCTTGTTCTAAGTGAGTTCTTATTATTCCTGAAACATAAACAGACAACTGGGTGATATCAACACTATTTTCCTTGAGTATCACAGAAGGAAATGTCTTCAGTTCTGACAATGAATTAATATAATAGGCATCATCTTTATATTTGCTATAAAAATCTATGATCGATTGACTACTACGGAAACAACCGGTTAACCTCATTTCTTCTAATTCTTCAAGGTTGAAGTAATCGAACAACTCTTCTCTATTCTTAACAACCGCTCCCAATCCAGTATATATTGCTTGTTCTTTATCACCAATAAAAGTAATCAAGGAATTTCTTTTACTTACTATCAGCCTTAGTATTTCATATTGAATATGAGAGGTATCTTGATATTCATCGACTAAAATATATCGCATAATTAAAGATAGTCTTTCACATAGCACATCATTCTTCAATAATAAATTGCACGTTAAATTCAAAATCAAATCAAAATCGATTAATCGATTCTCATACAAATAGGAGTGATAGGCTTTTACCACTGAATATTCAGCAGTATTTCGAGAATATACCGGAGTAAAACTTAAGTCTAAAAGCGTATCTATTTTATCGTAAGGAGATAAGTTATAACGTTCTCTCAGATCATTTAATATAAATTCTTTTTCATACTCATCAATTACATTAAAACCTTTGCTGAGCCTTGGAATTCTATCAATGTTAGGCTTTATAATCCAATTTAAACAAAAACTATGTATTGTTCCAATCCACAATGAATCGCTATTTATACCATATGAAATAATTCTTTCGAGAATAGTATCTGCTGCAACATTAGTGTATGTCAATGCCACAATTTTTTTCTTACCTATATCAAACAACTCCTTATTTTCAAGGATAAAACAAAGTTTGGAAACCAATGTTTTTGTTTTTCCTGAACCTGGACAAGCTGTAAGTAATAGATTGCCATCAAATTTTACAGCATCTAGTTGTTCAGATGTCAAATTTCTATATGGCATAATTACAACTCCCAAAATCTAGAAAAGCTATCATTGAAATGTTTCCTATACTCTTGCATCTTTTTATCAAAATCAGGTTCAGAATTAATCTTGTTGCATACATCATCCCAGTGAGTTCCCATTAAAGACATATTATAGGCAAGCATTTTAGTAAGCACAGCATTCAGTTCTCTATCTTTAAGTGCAAAATGAATCGCTTTTAATATATAGTCAGGAACACGATTCTCATTATGGAGATACTCTACCATTTCAGTAGCTAACCACCCTTTACCTATTTTATTGGCGAAAAAAAGAGCAGTTCTAAATCTTACCCGTAAATCATCGGAATTAATACCTGCAACAACTCGCTCAATATCACCTGATCTTTTATATGTTGTCCTAATGACACTGTTGAAAAGATCGGAATTTTCATCATACCGAACAAGCTCTGTTTCAAACGTATTCTCTGCATAAAAAACGGAGACAAATTGATTGCCTTCTACATACTCTGCCAACTCTCGTTCTCTGCGTAAACCGTCAGTCTCAGCGTTTTTCAAAGATTCAACGAAATCAGCATCAAATAGTTCATCCGGTTCTTGCACATATGCCAAATCTTTATCAGTTAAAATTGCGCAATAGCGTTTTAATCTATTACTATGAAAAAGATTTGAAATATGCTTAAATACAGTCCCATCCAATTTTATTAAGCTAATACCTAATTCATCCAAGCTAATACCTAAAGTGACCTTTATAAGTTCTGGGATTATTATTAATTCAGCATCACCCTCTACGAGAATTACACTTTTAGCAAACAACACATCACTACGGATTGCATCAAGATATCTTTCAATTGACGAAATTTCTTTTGGCTGTAGTCCGTTGGAAGGCTGATAGATATCTGTATATCCTCGTTGCCTAGCCAAAATATTCATCGACGAGATTTTAGAAACAGAGCTTATTTGGGTTGAATGAGTCGAAACGAAGACTTGAGTATTTTGAAAATTAAAATTGTCAAATAAAGTTTTCTGAATATGATTATGTATATGAGCCTCTGGTTCTTCAATCAATAGGAAATGAGTTATATGCTCTTCAGCATCTCTAATTTCTTCATACTCATATAATTTTAAAGCCAAATATATTAAATTTGCCCCCCCAAGACTTAAATCATCAATTCTTCCTGAACCGTCATAATCTAAAGAATCCTCGACTACTAATCCAAGTGATTGGATTAATTCAGTAAAATCTTCGGGTAGTTGTGATGAAACCAATATTTTTGGCGAATATGTTGAGCCAACCGTATTAAGTAAAGATGTTGATATTTTATTACTTAGTCGAGCAATTTCAGGAATTGCTGAAATTTGTTCATTAATGTTCTTAACATTCTCAGAAATATCTTTTCTATCATCAATTTGTTTGCTTTTCAAAGTGAGCAATTTATACAGTGGATTAGTTTTATAATACTTTAAATCAGCTACCACGTTGCGAAGAGCCTTGACATAAGTACAAGCAACTTCACTACCTAAGGCGAAGTATGGCGGTTTTTTTACACCAATGACTGTAGCATCATCTTCATTGGGATTTGAAAAAATGTAATTTTCAAAATCCCCAACTACTTGCTTATAAACTTCGTCATTATTAAAATCAACTTTTGTTCTAACAAAAGCGACAGCCTCGTAAGTCTCTTTGGATATTATACAAGTTGATTTCAACTCTGTAAAAGCCTCTAATCTTGATTCTAAATCTTTATTATCTACAGTTAACTCGTATAGCTTTTGCCTAATATGAAATCTTGGGCGATATATAAATGTATAATTTCCTTCTTTTAATGCCTCTTCGTTACCATTATTTATTGTATAGTTCGCAATAACCTGTTCTTCTTCAGATTCACTTAAATCATCAAAATACATTGTGATAATAATCCAGTGCCCGAAGGGGTCATTTAAGCCACGATAAAAATCTTCACCTGATAGAACTCTTGAATTCATTGGAAGTGAGTCATCAAGAATCAATCGCATAGCATTAAACAAATTTGTTTTACCTGAAGCATTCTCACCGATAATTGTATTCACTGAGTTTTTAACAAAGCAGAAATTTGAGCTTCGAAAGTTTTTATAATTTCTAATAGCTAATTTATTGATATACATAGTAATCGATTGGACCCTTAGCATAGTTTTATTACACATTAGATTACTCCATAGCCACAAGAAGCACAAAGCTATCGAGTACAAAAGTCTGACTAAGTCAAGTAAAAGCAAGGTAATTTACAAGAAAGACTAAAAGAAATGATATAATATCATATGTAAATTACATTATGAAAACCAATGCGGTGATTAAACTACTTTTAAATCAATGCCTTATATTCAATAAAAATTAATATTGACGATGAAACATAACTATCGGATATTAAGTAAACAAAAAAATTCAGATACATCCTAACAATGATCTTGATACTTACTGACAGTAACGATGTTCATGCAGACATAGTTTCGATGAAACTCGGTGATAACTATTTCCGTTTGAATTTAGATATAGAAGCCCTTAAAGATACAAAAATTAGCTTTGATGGCTCTGAATGGACTATCTCCCAGAACGGAAAAACAATCAAAAATTCATCCGTAAAATGTGTTTGGCCAAGGCGGGTATCTGTTCAAGTCAATTCTGAACAACAGCAAGATCAAAGTAATGGTTTCAGATTATGGCGATCTGAATGGAATAAAAGCCTTTTTGGTCTATATAATGCATTATCTGAAAGTTGCTGGTTTAATCATGTAAGAGATGCAACTCTCGCTGATAACAAGTATTTTCAACACAAAATAGCTAATGAAGTTGGGCTAAATAATCCACTATTTATAACTTCAAACTCCAAAGAAGACCTCAAAAATTTCTTAACTACTTACCCTGATTCGGTTCTTAAATTCATGTCTCAAGATATGTATATCTCTGAATCAGGTGAGTTATTAGGTCTATATGTAAACAAAATAACTTTAGAACAATTAGAAAGTTTTGCAAACTATTCAGAAAATCCAATTACTCTTCAAAAATATGTTAATAAAAAATTTGAAGTTAGATACACAGTAATTGAAGATGAACATTTTGCTTGTGCTATAGACTCTCAGCATTCAAACAAGGCAAAAATAGATTGGCGTAGATACGATATACCTAATACACCGCACTGGAAAATTGATGCCCCCACTTCGGTGAAGGAAAAAATAAATTCCTTAATGTCTAAGTTAAACCTTCGATATGGGGCTTTAGATTTCATCGTTGATGAAAATAATGACTGGTGGTTCTTAGAGGTGAATTCTGCTGGTCAATGGTTGTGGATCGAAGATTTATCCGGCATGGATATTTCCGGGTCCATTGCAAATTGGTTAACTTCAAATAGCAGGTGAACTATGAATGTATTTGGTTTAAATTTTCTTGAAAAAATGGAATCGGAACAAAAAGTAGATGTTTCAAACTGGGCTTGGAAACCAGAAAATAGTGAAGCTCAGAAGATCTACGGCTCAGGGATGTCTACTAAGTCACGTGAATCTACTTATGCTGCTGAAAAAGATAGCAGAGAAGATTCAGATCGCCCCAATGAAGGTCTGGCAGCCTAACCACTAGAGCCAGCCACTGCTGGCTCAATTAAAAATGAATAAAATTATGAAAAAAATTCCAAAACCGCTGATAGACACGTACAAAAAAAGCATAAAATTATTATTTGTTCTCATAATATTATTTTTTTTCTTTGACCTTAGCTCACCATATTTATTAGTTTTTCCAATTTGTATTGTTATCCCTTTCTTTTATCGTTTGGTAGAATTAAAAAATAAAACTGAACGTGATCTGATTAAATCAGCAAATGATACTGTTTTATTTTCAGTAAGTGCTCTAACAACTGCCTTACTAACTTTAAAAACATTACCCAATACGTCTATAGACTTTTTTGATAAATTCATGATAAATAACATTGGTTATCTTGTCATTTGCCTCTATACCATATTACTAATAGTAAAAGCTATCGTTGCACGATTTGAATATAAAGAAAATATGTTAAAATATAAATCTGAAAAATGAAGAATTCTATTTTTCACTGTTAATAGCATCCGATATCATAAATAATAATGGTGAAAAAAACAATGAAACCGCTACATAGGTAGTGATGACTTTTTCTTTTAAACCGGACAATTCGAAATACCTCATCGAAAAAGTGTCCGATAAGTTTAAATAAATTAAGGATGCTAAAATTGAGGCGATATAAATTATCACAATATACGTCATTATTTTTTTATTCATAAAACCCTCCTACAATTAATATATATTAACTAACATCCTTTTATGTTTTGTCAACTCAAGCAAGAGCTAACCAAAGGAAGCGGAGCTTCTTTTGGTCGCCTTGCTTTTCCTGCCCTTTGGTTGTAAAAGACTGACTATACAAAAGCCTACAAGTAATGTTATTTTAATGCACAGTACTAAGCATATAACGAAAGAGGTGACAAATATAATGAAAATCAGAGCAGCAAATGGTTCATATTCCCCATCGAACTTTTATATGCATATCGAATCCAACGAACAAATTGAGGAGTGTGTTCGGAATAACGAACAAACATTTGTTCATGAATATATACATTTTTTACAGGATCTAATCCTCCCATATTCCATACGAAACACACTAACCTCAAAAAGACGATTTCTTAGTGTCCTCCTTCATGCAAATAAAGTAAAAAAAATTATACGACCATTTTCTGAGTGGGATGACGATACCCAACTGACTGACAGACAATTCTCTTCAACATGGGGATGCGACGATTTCATCGATGAAAATGTTAAAATCAAATCTTTGAAGAATGAATTTTTCACAATTGATACTGGTGCTAGGGTTTTTAAATATATCTTAGTCTTAGAAAACAACTCGGAATACCATGTTGGGGCAAGAGATTTCCTTGAATATATTGCACATAAAATTGAAACTAAGCACTGGGAAACTTCTCATCCTCACTTTCCATATATGACTGTTGATTCGCTATTTGATTTTTTAGGCTTTGATTATGTTGCTGATGAAGTTAGAGTATGTTTCGTTGAATATTGTCTATATAATGACAACCCATTAAATATGTTTTTCAATATTATTGAAGAATTAAAAATCAATAATATGATTTCTGTTCTTGATACTTTCGATTCATGTAGTCACTACCTCATTAATCGCCCATGGGAAGCAAAGGGAGGCTTTAATGAAACTATATTTACCAAGACTCAGAGAAGACTATTTGATTTCAAAGAATCATTATCATTAACTTATTCTGGAAACAATTTCCCCAACATCCAAAGATGGATACAACTTGTTATTGATTTTGCAAAAACCGAATTATCTAATAAATTTATATTTGCCGAACTTTTCAGGTTAAATGGTGATGATTTTTTCATAAAAATAAACGGTTTCATTCAAGAAATAGGTATCCCCCTTGTTATGAATAATAATGGGGAATGTATTTCCTTACTTCCAGAAGACTTTAACCAGAATGAATTTATGCAACTTCTAACAGTTCTCGCCCTTATGATTTATGTCTCAGGCAGTGACAGAAATTGCGCACTGATAGATTTATGTAGAGTTTCAAATCCTAATGTCACTAATAGTCTCTGCACAACAAACCCTATATTAAGAGCTCATGATGATGAGTTGTGTCCTTTTGGACTACTCATAAAGAACTATGGTCTACATAAAATTGATTGGGAATATCATTCTTAATACATATTTATAAGTATTATATTAAATATTGCTCCTGCAAATATTGACTTATTTCAGGAGCATGTATAATAGTTAAAGACATCAACATTAAAAAAGGAGTTTATATGGAAATAAACCCATCAATGCCTCGCATTTCAAAAAGCATCGCACCTTTAATAAAGCAATCTTCAAATCTGCAAGAATTAATACCGCAAACTCTCAGAACTCATTGTGTCAGCGTTCGTCTGAATAACGCAGAACTTCAACAACTCAATACGAAACGCGGTTCTACGAGTAAAGGCGAATGGTTACGTATGGCTTTGTTACAGAAGCTGCCAACAATTGTGCCTCCTGTAAACATCGATACATGGAAAACTTTGGGTGAGATCAATCAGAAGTTAAACCGTATTGCTCTCCATATCGACAGTAAGAGTAAAGATAGCCAGCTTACTCACACCGAGCTTTTCGCTGTGAAGCGACAACTGAAAGAGCTTCGTCACAGCTTGTTAAGAACAGATTTTTGGAGTACCGCTCGTGAAGGGTATGCGGAAGATCAAGAGGGGTAAGAGCTTCGCAGGTGTTGTTCAATATGCATTGAAGCTGGGAGCACACCACAAAAGTGATCCAGTCGTCATTGGCGGGAACATGTTAGGTGATTCAGCCCTTGAACTGGTCGCTGAATTCGACAGCACCAAGCATCTTCGCCAGGATGTCGCAAAACCCGTTTGGCACAACTCTCTACGATTGCCTGACGGAGAAGCATTATCGAATGACCAATGGGTAAACATAGCTGACGGCTACATGAAGATGATGGGGTTCAGTGATACCCATCTCCGTTGCTATGTCTTACATGACGACGAAGGTCAGCACATACACATTATCGCAAGCAGAATCGACATGGCCGGTGGAAAGCTTTACTTAGGTAGGAATGAAAACCTCATCAGCACCCGGATTATCAGTGAACTTGAAATCGCTCATAACCTGACAATTACCAAGACAGCTTCTGCGATTACACCAAGGCAACCGAAGCGAAAAAGAATCTCTCGCAACGAACAAATGCTATCGGCCCGGACTGGTGTTCCCTCCCCTAAGGAAGCTCTCCAACAGATACTTGATAAAAGTTTGGCAGATACACCTGATCTTTTAACTTTCATAAAACGACTGGAAGAAGCCGAAGTCGGCTGGACGGCTAACATTGCTTCTACCGGTAAGATGAACGGCTTCTCATTCTCTTACCGCGATATAGCTTTCAAAGCTTCGCAGTTAGGCAAGGGTTACTCTTGGGCAAATCTTCAAAAGCAACTTAGCTACAACCCTGACCACTTAGAAGCGATACGAACCAACACACCAACAAAAGACCATCCCGCTGCTCCTGCTCCTGCTCCTGCTCCTGCTCCTGCTCCTGCTCCTGCTCCTGCTCCTGCTCCTGCTCCTGCTCCTGCTCCTGCTCCTGCTCCTGCTCCTGCTCCTGCTCCTGCTCCTGCTCCTGCTAAAGATGTTGCAGCAACCGATATACCAAGGGAAAGCATAAGTGAAAAAATTGCCGAACTGGAACTACGGCTCAGAGAAGACAAACGACACGAAATCGTACAAAAAATTCTTCAAAAGAATGCAGTCAAACAGCAAAAGCATCTCAGGCTCAGTAGCTGGTTTCCCTTTTTACAACGGCTCATAGAGCTTCTCCGAAGCTACGGTAAGAGCATTCTTCATAAGACTCCCACAAACATCTCAGAAATCTATTCAACACATCATCTTAAACCTGTAAGAAAAATTCGTTTATAGACAGCCATTTACAAATAGCTTCCGTAACTACACTCTATCCCCTAGTAATCAATTTGCATTTAGTCAATAAAATATTGATCGTTAATACAGATCGATAACTCAGTTATGATAGCTACAAACTATCAAGTGGCAATCATCGATCGGTACAAGTGATTTTACTTTAGCCAGCCAGCCATCGAAAATCCCTGAAAAGAGCCTGATAATTTTTAAACAATTTGCAGTCTCAGGAACCTGTTTTATAAACGGAGTTTGTATGAATAACGAAACAATAAAGTGTCCATTTTGCTTCAAAGAGAGTCCTTTTGGAGTTCGTATCTGTACAGGGTGTCATTCATCTATTGCATATGGAGCCATTTCAGCTTGGTTAGCTGTACTGATAGGAATTGTGCTGTTAGCAATTGCTTTCTTCATATTTGCTATTAGTCAAAATTTTATATTAACCGTCGTAATCTATTTTGCATTAGCAATTTCTTTAAGATTGTATTTACGCAAGAAATTTGCACACAGAGCAGTTTTCACACACCAACATTAATTTAGTATAAAAGGGATTAAACATGAAAGCATATGCTATGCTTACAATCATTCTTTCTACTTTCCTATTAACCGCATGTAATAGCGAACCCAGTCAAGATGATATCTACAATGCATTTAAGAGTGTTGTAGATAAAACAAATGCCAGTATGAAAGATTTTGATTCAAGAGTGTCAGAAAAAGACCTTTTAAAAATCGATTATGTTAAAAAAGTTAGCTGTTCCGAAGAAGCCAATAATGTTTACAACTGTATAGTAGATGCTTCTATTAGCAATATGAAACAAACAAAACCAGTTAAATTGGTGAAATCTGATGGTGTCTGGAAAGAGATACAACAATAAAAATTAAAAACTATCTGTTTTTAAAGCCCCTACCGTTAGGGGCTTTTTATTGTCTACAATCTAACACGATTAACACAAACGATCTCATGAATTATTTCTTTCTCTATGGCTCTCATTTCATATTGAGCTTTAAATGTTGCGTAGATCTCTTCCGCTCTTTCTTGATTGCTATCTATGTAGTTAACAAGAGAGTTTAGTTCACGAAGAACAGCTTCTTTATTGTATAACTGTCGCAACAGATTACTTGTAAGGGATTTATACACAGAACTAAACATCGTCATGATGTTGTCTATGTTTCTATTAGAACGTGTATATAACTGCCTGGGGTAGAAATACTTTAAGTGATAGCCAACGAACACCAAGTAGAGTTGATTAGAGAAACTTTTATCTCCGGGCTGGTATCGTTTCGAGATATACTTATCTACGATGACAACAAGCTGTTCTTCAAGTGTCGTTACTGAATTAAAATTGTTTTTGTCCATAAATTGCATCCTTGCAAAGTTTTTGTCTTCCTGACTGCATATACAAATACCATATTAATACCACCTGTCAATAGGTAAAACCTTTCAATTGGTTATTTTCTTCCTCTATGCGTTATTTCTTCTTCGAGAATTGAGACAAGTATATTATGCCGGTAAGCATTCTCATGCATTTTCTTTATCATTAACAATAAATTATTATTCTCATGTTTTAATGCATTATTTTCATTTTCGAGCCTTTCAATTCTACTTGCAGCAAGACTTAAACTTCCTGGCAATTTTCTGTTTTGAGGTTTTACAGAACCAGCCCTCTTTCTTGTTTTGTATGCTACGACAATCTCAGTATGTTGACTCAGTGCTTGTCTGGTTGGAACTTTACCTAATATTTTTTTACAAGCCAAACATACAGCATCCCATGTAAAATTTGGCCTTTCCCAGTTTTCAATAATTTTAACAATAGATTTTATTTCTTTATCATAAAACTTCTTTGCCATTTTGCTTCTCCTTTTTGATTATATTTTCTAACATTAATCTAAATGTTTTTATTTTTTCAGATATTTTTTCTTGCCCTGAAAAGTCTAAATCTAAAATCTTCTTTTCAAGTTCTTTAAATTTACTTTCAAGATTTATTCTAAAATCAGAATCAATACTTTTTTTCTGATTCGAGATTGAACTGCCTTTATTAACATGAGTATTCAAAACCTTTCTTGATAGTTCAGTTAATTCATCGTGAGACATATGATCATACACAACATTATCCTTAACATTTCTTCTCCCTGACCAGTGAGCTATTTGCACCTGAGACAATGCACTCCGTTGAGCCATAGTGTTAAGCAAATGCCTTATTTGATGACTGTGAAAACGGAGATTGGCACTATCAATGTTAGAGTTGGCATGTCTTCTGAATATATTATTAACATTGCGAATGCTAAAATCAGATCTGAAATCATTGGAAATGGCATTCAGTGAAGTGAAAATGTCAGTTCCTTTTATTGAATTTAGTTGATCTTTATTTATTGCTAATAAATTTCTATGTGTAATGCGGTTGTCTCGTTCGCTCGTAGCTTTCAATTCAGATTTTTTCCGCAACAGATAAACCCAGAATGCTTTGATGCTAATAACACCACTTTCAACACTTGACAGGAATATTTTATTCTCCTTTGAAATATCTTCTTTATTTATAACAAAACCAAGCTTATTGAGATCCTTAATTGTCAAAATTTCAAATGCACTTTTATTTAACCAACTATACAGATAGTCCTCCCCACTCTGTAAGAGATTAGATACAACCCTTGCATTATTAGTAAGTTTTCGTAATCGCACGATAGCTTCCTTTGCTATCGGAACCATTGATTCTGGTATCCATTTTGTGTTATACCCATAACCTTTTAATGAATAAAATCGCAGCCCATATCTGGGTATGCCCTTCATATCTTTGACTACAACTTCGCAATCATCTTCTAAAAGCATAATTTCAGTTATTCTTGATGGAGCACATAAGAGCAAGGCAAAAATTGAAGATATAAAGATATCTCTTGTGTTGATAGGTTCTGAAGTAAAAATTCCCCCTACAAAATCTATAACCCTTTCGTCTGGTAGTTTTATTTGCTCTTGTTCTGATAACGAGTCGATTGAGCCTATTTGTTTACTTTTATTTATCTCATTTCTTTTAAATGGATAAGACCAGCGAACGATCCATGGAGGTAACATATTCCTTTTTGACATAAATGAACAAAATGATATTAAGTCAGAGTAAATTCTATAAACAGTTGACTCTGCAAAATTTTCATATGCAATAATTATGGCTTCATCTAAAATTTTATGATTTATATCATAAATATTAGCCTCTTTATTCACTCGTAAAAGAGCGACTTCTAATACTCTCAGTAATCTTATGTTCCTTAGAGCCTTAGGCAAATCATAAAAAAAATTATTCCATATATAAGCTTTGGCAAATTCTATAATATTTTTATTCATAAGCCTCTTTTTTTCATTACTCTTATTAGCTTTTATTTCACTATAAAAAGTTATCCCCCTCCCCCAACTTGGATTTTCCCATTTGAAATCTTTATTGTTAGAATTTTTTTTATTTTCAGAAATAAATTTATAAACGTTATCTTCATAATTATTATTCATTTATCACCTCGTAATTTATCAAGTCATTGAAGAGACTATCAATGCCATCTTTTATTAGTAAGTTTATTGCACTATCAAAAGATATCGATTCACATTCAGATGCAAAAAAGTACTTATCTATAAGATCTTTTAAAACAACCAACTCTCTTTCTGCCGAGTTTTTTTCTGTAAATTTTTTTGCTATTGGTTTTATAAACTCATTCATTGCTTCATTAATTTTTCTGCTGTTTTCAGCAGTGTTGTGTACATAACTCATTACAGAACTGGTTGAGCTATGATCAAGAATATTAGCTATCAATGATGGGCTATAACCCATCTGGGCTGCTTTTGTCCCTAATGTGTATCTAAATCTTCTTGAGTTAATCTCTCCAAAATCAATTTGGAGTTTCCCGATTGAACGATTTATTGTTCTTCTGATTTTTGTAGTTACCTGATATGAAGACAGTTTTAACTCTCCATTTTCAATCATGTCCAAACTTACTGTGTTGTTTTTGAAATGATATGTATTCAAAAAAATAGGGAGCTTGTTTTTTTGTTTTTCATTTAATTTAGTATTTAGTGTTTCACTTACAATAGATTTCACTGCATTAATGAGATAAGTTAGGTTTTCAAAAAGGTTTTGGGGGATTTGTACTTTACTAAACTGCTTTCTATAAGCTCCTCTTTGTTTAACTTTTGGAATATTGATATAAAAAACCCCATCGAGTTTGAAAAGATCCCCTGTCTCAAGTTGAGCAATCTGCATCGGTCTCCGACCTGTATATATCAAAAGGAGCAGCATAAGATAGTTAGATAAACTAATCCTCTCAACCTGATAAGCTCTTGCTGTTAACTCTAATATCTTTTTTATTTGAGTATCATTAAATGGACCTTTTTGATAATTATGTGTTTTTAAATACTTTCCTGATAATTTTTTGCTAATTTCAATTTCAGTAATAAATTCAACAGAGTTAGAAGATAACAACGAGGGGAAAAGAGTATGCATTTTCAAAAGTAAATATTTCATAGATTCAGTATGGGTATAGTCTAATGGGCTAACCTTGCCAAAATAAAATCTTATATTGTTAAATGCAAATAGACTCTCCACATTATCTGATAATTTTAGAAAATGCTTCATGGCATAAAACATTTTCTTTGTATAGCTTGCACTATAATTCATAGCAAAATAAGCCAAGGTCGTTTTAACATGTATAAAATTCTCACCCATAATTTTCAGAGAATCTAAATTCAACATTATACTTTCATTAATCTTCCACTTCGGGTTTGAAAATGTTATTTTGAAACCACCGTATTTAGTTTCAAAAACCGAATATTGATTTTCTTGTAGATTTCTGATAATTGGTAACATTCATAGACTCCTCATTCAAATGTTTTATTGGATTAATGATCGCCATTATTTTTTGACTTTCTTGAATTATAAATCTTCTATTATAAATATCTGAAGTATCACTTTCATTTTTCCAGCCCATTAGATAATTTCTTACCTTCTCATAAAATGCATAATTATCAGGATTGCAGTTTAAGATCATCATTTCTGAAAATTTAACATTCCATGTGTGCCGCAATGCATGACCTACGAGATTTCTTAACTCATTACTGTTTTTCCTTATTTGCTCAAAAATTTTTTGATAACCTGAAATGGTCAATGGATACCCTAAATTACCATTAGAACTATGGGTAACGAGTAGATAGTCATGCTCAACTGCTTTAGATTGCTTTCTCCTAAAAGTGCTAATGTATTCATGTACCAATTCAGTTAATTCAAAGCTTAAAGGGATTTGCCTTTCTAAAGTCTTGACAAGAGGCTGTCGCAGCCTTGGCTCATCTTTATTGTCAGGCCTTCTTACTATGCATAAATTTTTCTTCTTATAATTAAAATCAGCTATCTTCAGATTGAGTAATTCTCCTCCTCTCATACCAGTTTCAAGTAGAATCTTAATTATAAGATTATTGCGAAACCGTACATGTGGAGCATAAGGATTCGTCGCTGATTCTATACCCACTATGTTAAGCAAAGTATTTTCCTGGTCTTTACTTAATGCTTTTTCTTCGTTTTCAATGTTGTAGTTCTTCGCGTTTTCAATTCTTGGCTTTATAAAATCAAATGCTCTACAGATCGATTCATAGTTATTAGACTCATTGAAAGTTATTTTATCTATAAACCATTTAATATAATTCTCTATAGTTACTATCTTAAAGTATAAAGATTTTTCTGTGATATGCCTTTTCTTATTTACATCAATAACATTCCCTTGGCTCTTTTTGTATGACAGGTAATTCATTAAATCGTACAGATAACCATTCTCAGAGACAAGAACTTCCCAGTTTAAATGTAAAGAATTAAACAAAGATACCTTTTTTTCTGTATTGTATCTTTCAAACAATAGCAAAGAATTTGCTATTGACTCCATTGTTGAAAATGAATAGTTCTTTATGCGAAATACTACACTCATATATAGATTTGGATAAACCAATGGGATACCTGTATCAGCATTCACTATCATGCAGTTACGAACTCCATTTCCATCTTTTACTCTTTTTATTTTGTAATTCATAGCCTCTCCTATTTACAATTAATAATAAGTGAAACTAAATAAAGCATAATGATTATGCAATTTACAAATTTATTTTACATAAGTCTGAATCAATCTCTTTTGTATCAGTATATGTGAGAGAAATGCTCTAATATCCCTCTTGAGGGATATTAGACTCCACTCTTTCCACTTTAAATACATAAGTAATTAATTAAAAAGAATTTGTACTCAATATGTAAATTGAATTGTAAATGGCAGATTTGCTTTTTTAGTTTTATATGCAAATACAGATTAAATTTTGCTTTTACATAAAGTAGTTTCTTTATGTTAAGAAACTTTTATTCTGCTTCCTTCGATTGCTGATTGAATCCATTCTTCTATCTCATTTTCAACAAAAGCCACTGCCCGTAAACCAATTTTTATAGGAGTAGGAAAACGCTTTTCGCTGATAAGTCTATAAATCCATGCTTTGCTGAATCCAGTACGTTTTTGCACTTCTGGCAGACGGATAAGACGGGTTGTTTGATTATTCATTATAAGTTCCTCATGCTTCGTCGTTTCGATGGAGTCACTATACAAACGGTTGTTGAGAAAAAGGAGAGAGATTCCAGAGTCGAAAATTATTGATGTTCGTATCCACTGAAACAGAGGAAATTCAGGCACCATGAATCTCCTCCTTTTTTTGACATGAGGACACTCTTGGCTATAACCCTATGTTTTACATATGATATTTATAATGTAACATTATAAAAAAAGGCACCATCACTGATGCCTTTTGCGGTATCTTAATCTAATCTACAAGTTTTATTACGTCAGATACTTTCACATCTTTTAGATGGCTATTCTTGTTCATGAAAAAATGCAATTGCCTGATAAAATCAATAGTAGAAGCTTTTAGAGCGAGAGGTCTGTCAGTATCTTTGATTTGCTGTGGCAACCTCATTTCAGTTTCTTCGTCTTCATCGGTGTAGAGCAGTCTTGATAATCTGTCATCGGAAATACGAACCTTTTTTATCTTTGCCCATATGAGAATGTCCAGCATAGGTATGATCCGATAATTGATTAGTTTCTTGATGGTACCATAACCAAAACGAACAGATTCAAGCGGGTTTTCTTCTATTCCTTTAAACTTTCGCCACTGGGGAAGTGCAGATTTGAGAGACTCTGCGATTTCTTCATCTGTACCACTTGCCAGGTCAATTTCGAACATGACCGTTCGTGTGAATTCATCAGGCATACTCTCAGAGACAGGCTTTTCTTCAAACTCCTTATTTACTACATATCCGTAATCACCATCCCAGTAGAACATACCTCTTTTCATGGAGAGAATGCTCAAACGGGCAATTTCATCTGTAGTAGTCAGCAAGAAGTGTGGAGGTTGAAAAAGATTGTCCTTCTGAGTCATGTAACCCAACCTTTCTTCTTCAATCAAGAAAGGGTTACCGCTGAAAATTTTTTCGAAATATTCCATTGCAGCTTGGTTTTCATAATCCCTGCGATATGATTTGAAAAAGATAGTTCTGGCCCACAACTCATGATAGAACCTTATCAAGGTTAGCTCTTCAAAACCCCAGTAAGTCTCAATGTTAAACCAGCACTTGATGTCCTTCGTATGTTCTGGTGTCCAATTTTTCAAATTTCATTCTCCTACCTTTGCCTTATGCGGGAACTTCCTGCGGATAGAATCGAACTATTGAGAAAAGTTACCGCATTCACCCAAACATGAAAAGCGCAACGGACCTTAACTATGAGTTCAGTTACTGACAGGGAGTTGAACAGAAGATTTTTTATCTTTTTGATACAATCTGCTCATCGCGAGGACTCATACTAATAGCATTAAGATTTATGGTTCCTTTTTAGAACCATACGTAAAATTAATAGTTAAAAGAACCATATAAATCAATTTAATAAATGGTTAATTACAGGGACGCCAGCCCAAAATTCTCCATCAGTGATTACCAGAGTCATCCGATGAAGTCCTAAGAGCCCGCACGGCGCAAGCCCTGCGGGCTTTTTTGCACCCTCAATTTGTCTCTCGAAATCTGATGCCAAATAATTAAACCCGAACCTTTTAGGCACCTCATAAAGCTTTATTGTTTTTGAGGTGCCTAAAACTATGGAAACCCGGCAATCGCAAGACAAACCAAACCTTTAGCCGTTAAAGAAATCGAATCAGCCAACTCCAAAGAAGCGGACTACGTTATCTATGATAGTGATGCTGTAAGTATCCCATCCAGGCAGGTTACGTTTTTTAGATAGCTGACCTTACTCTTGACACCTGAATCTGGCTTTATCATGGATTGTACTAACTAAACTACGACAGCCAATCTGGTATTTAGATCGCTGGTACTTTTACTCCGGCCGTGTAAGCGACCGGAGTACAGATTTAAACCCTGTCAGAATACGCTTTCAGCATCGCAAGAACCGCCCAACGAGCCGCATCATCTGCGATATTCTCAGGCAGAGCATCAGCTCGCAGATTGATATAAGCGTCAACAGCCATTCTGATGGCCATGCTGACGGAGTCACGATCGTGCGTTGCCAACGTGGAAGTCAGCAGGCCATCAGGGTCAATGCCGTGGAATTCAATGCGGCGAACCCCACGTTGCGGAAGATTGGCACGACGGTACAGCATTGGCCCCAGCACCTGCTCGCGGAAGAATGACAGCATACCAATCGCTTCAAAGAGTTCGCCCCTTCCCAACTTAACCACTGCATAATGCAGCCAGATCCAGGCTCGGGACTCAAACCACTCCGGCGTCATATCAGGCCAGTGAGCACTAAATTTTGCCAGTTGTCGCTGCAGAGCAGTGTTATCACGGGTAAATAACACTGCTGGCTCCTCAACGCGTTGAGTGAGCATTTCCAGAGTGACGAATTTCAGATCGACATGAAGTAGTTCTGGGCCATACAGGCATATTAGCAGGCGAGGCTCTCCGACATGTTCCCCGGTAAAAGCATGGAGCAGATGGCCTAATGTTCCGGCAAGCTCCCTACGCTGCGTCATGATTTCGTCATAGTGGAGAGTGTCTACGACAACGACAAAATCGAGATCGGAGTATTTATCAAACCCGCCATGAACAATCGAGCCGCCAGCGAGAAGGGAGTGAATTCGCGAATCAGACTGAAATTTAAGTTTGAGTTGCTCTGCAAAACTTCTGTGTAAATCGGGTAATGTACTCAGCATACTTTTTCCTGTTCACAAAAAATACAAAGCATTTCAGAATATCGAGTTGTTTATATTCAGGCCAGATATTTTTGCAGGAACAGTAATATCCCTGGAGAGATAACGCCCTTTTGGCTGATCCCACAATCACCACAGCGGTTATCGGCGGAGGTCGCTACTATGCTCAGATTCAGCTTATGACATCAGCCGATAGTGCGACTGCACCAGACCCGAAGGGAAGCTGCGGCTGGATAATAGCGTCAAATCGATATCATTGGTCAGTACTCCGAACAGCGGTTTTCCCGAACCGAGCAGGACAGGAACGATGGTGACAACGATATCGGCAACCAAACCTTCGCGCAGGAACGACTGTATTAACTGCCCGCCATCGATATATACCCTGTGCACGTTTTTCTCCTTGAGGTGAGCAAGAGCCTCTCTCGGCGTGAAGCATGAAAACTGCACCTTACCCTTCAGCGCTTCGGGCACTGGAGTATCAGTTAGCTGCCGGGAAAGTACCAGCACGGGTCGGTCATAAGGCCATTCGTCAAAAGTCAGCACCTTCTCATAGCTGCCTCGCCCCATAATGATCCAATCTTTGTCTGCGATAAATGCGGCATAGCCATGATCTTCTGTCGGGTCATCGCGCTTCAACAGCCAGTCGATATCGCCATCCTGTCGAGCGATATAACCATCAAGACTGACCGCGATGAAAACATGTGTGGTGACCATCAAGAGCTCCGTATTCAGGTTGCATATATCTCGTTGAGTTTAGCAATGTCAGCACCAGGCACGAAGCGAGCAAGTTACCTAAGCTGAAGGTCCTCTGTGAGCGAGTAGCGGACATTGCTAATAGCCTTCTGTGTGAATTATCAGGGAGCAGGTCACAACGAATGGGTTCTTCTGAAATGTTTCGCATGTTATAAATCTGCATAGCATCACGTTAAGGCTGTTACTCCACTTGTTCACACCAACCCTAACTCCACAGGCTGATTCATAAATTAGTAATCTGCGTGTTTCACACTTTTCAAAAATGCTTTCATATTTTCATTAGGTTGCTCAATTTCGAAGTTACTTCCATATCGCTCTTGTAATTTTGGCCATAATTTTCTTAATAACCCTCCCCTGCGATAAAATGGATGTATCCAAACGGTAGATAGGTACGGCGAATTTGCATTTGAATTGTTTATTGTGACTAGGCCAACTAAACATTGTCGATTACCGCTATTATCAATTGATGGTATTTCGTCGATGAATGGATACGCGATTACATTAATCCAACCGTGATAGGTTGTATCCCATGACATTCCGTCATGGCATTCCTTTGACTGATAGCGGCGTAAAGCTACACACGCGAGTTTCTGCCAATCTGGAGATTTAATTGTGATCTCTTCATCATATGACGCGCCTACTGGAGCGGGTATTGGTCTGATTAATCTAGCTTGGCATTCATCATAGAACTTCATGTCTGCCTCAGAAATGTTGTCTACGTTGGTTTTCTCCATATTGGCGCCATTCAAAAATAGCTCTGATAGTAGTGTATCTACGCTGTACTCTTTATTGATTATTGTCGGCTTAGAATTTTTCTTATTAAGGCCGCGAGTAACGGTTTTTTGATCAATGTTAACAACATGGAATAATCCGTCGGGGAGGCTAGCGAACCACGATGGAGTATCTGACCAGAATAGTATGCATTTTGTACTTCTTAAGAGTTTAATTAAGTTAATACAGGCTTCTTCACTAGTCCTCCCATTAATGTTAAGTATGCTAGGATTAAAGTAGTCTTTCTCAATGTCGGGGAATGCAGCTTCGCAAAATTCCTGTACATAATCTAGTACCTGGCACCTACAGAGGTCATCATAGCTGGTAACAACTAAGGGGGTATCCTCATTATTATTAAGATTATCAATCATGCAATCTATAGCGAGACTTACTGCTTTGCATATGGTTTCAGTTGAATCTAACGACTCTAAGAAATTTGTCTTTCGTGTGCGAATATCCATGTATGACCTGCGCTATTAAAAATCATGAATGAACGGTTTGTCATCTGGTTGTAACATAGATAACTTCACCCCCTTAAACTAGCGTACCATGTGTCAGCAATGTCCGCACCTGGCACTATGCAGACGGCTAGCAGGATCACTTAAGACGTTATAAGCAAAGAGAGAATATAGTTTTCATCTCTACTGTTTATAGTGACGCTGACTGGATGCAGGATATCGCAGGAGAGATGCTTCGGGGCGTATTGGACGTCGCACCAGTTCCCCTCCGCAGTTCGGGCACAGGCCACTAAGTCGTTGGGTCACGCAATCAATACAAAATGTGCATTCAAATGAACAGATGAATGCCTCTTTTGATTCAGGGGGCAGATCTTTATCACAGCATTCGCAATTAGGACGGAGTTCAAGCATGGTTCTCTCTTATTGTTAAAGGGGCATCATTAGATATACCAAAAGCCAACTATCCCTATCTCCTTCTAACGATAGATGACGTCATTGTTTTTCACATATATTAGATAAGGATGGTCTACAGGCGGGAAAAATCAAGAGAGTGAATTACCCGACAGAAACGCTCACTACTTTAAACGAACGACAAGCATGCAACTTCCCCTTCGCGAAAAAAAAAACAAAATCCCCAAAAAACTCAACCACCTACCCCACCAATTACAAGGACGCTAGCCCAAAATTCTCCATCGGTGATTATTAGAGTCATCCGATGAAGTCCTGAGAGCCCGCACGGCGCAAGCCTTGCGGGCTTTTTTGTGCCCTCAATTTGTCCCGCGAAGTCCGAAGAGAACTAATTAAATCCGAACCTTTTAGGCACCTCATAAAGCTTTATTGTTTTTGAGGTGCCTAAAACTATGGAAACCCGGCAAAAGTGGACTGAACACCCCCCGGTAGACGATCCTGCCAGTCTTATACTAAGAATAAAACCCAGCACCATATATAAAACTCATAAAAATATTTTCTAACAACTTAAAGTGAATCAATCGCTATAGTTTTAAATATAGAAAGACACTATGTAAAAAATTTACTGACACCTCACTCGATCATATTAAACATAGTTTTAATATAAGCCAAAATTATAGGTTCCGCCGACAAAACCCACCCATAAAAAAACCAAAAGCCAAGAAACAAAAAATTACTTGTAGAGATTCATTTGCGAATCACGATAATGTTTTTTACTATCGCCAGATAGATATCAGGGGGCACTATGAATAATGGATTATATATTGTAATGTCGCCAGTTCAGTTGGCGGCAGTAATGTCTGATAAAACAGTAACAGAAGCGGAGACACTACAAAACAGATTGCTAGGTGGGCTCGATGTAGCAATGAGTACTGTTGAATTAGCCGGAGCTACGATTTTATGCGCGGCTCCTGACCCAACTATGTTGACCAAAGCGGCCTGTGTCGTCGTTGGCGCCCATGGACTCGATAGCCTTCAGCATCAATTGACCAAATCATCACAGGCCGTGATACCCGTACAGCGGCTTACCAGTTAGCTGTTGAAACTGCGCGTCAGTTCGGCGCCGACGAAAAGACAGCAATGAGCATTGGCCTGACCGTAGATATTGCTGCCCCGGCTGCATTTGGCCTCGCTTTAGGCGCTGCTCGTGTTGCTTATGTCCGCGCAGGAAATTTTAGAATCATAGAGCATGAAGCCGTACGCCCAGTAAAAATTGGCGGTCACACGCTATCCAAACACGTATCGATTTCAGAAAAAGAGTTACTGGAACGTCTGGCGCGAAGCCCTCAGATGAGGTCTGTATCATCATTTTATTCTGTACAACATGCGGAAAAGGCTATCAGTAGCGCATTAAAAGCCAATAAACTCAAAGTAGTATATTGGGCAAATTCAGGCGCAGGTTCTCGTCCACTTGAATTGACCTATAAAACCGGTAGTGCAATTGGATACGGGTTCCGGCAAGGACTAAATGTCAAAGAAACCAGTTATACTGTCCGTGTAGTGTTACTGAAACAAGTTTATCAGGGGAAACCGTACTATGTTCTCACGTCTTACCCGTATATGGGATAAAAACCCGGGCCGTAAGTACCCTGCCATACAGGATATGCTCACTATTTATTTTAGTAACGAGCACGATGATTTTGGCAATTCAATTAATGAGATTATCGGCAGCTATCGTGACTACAGTATCTCATCAATTGAAAATGCTAAATTAGAAATTTCCTCTTTATTAGAAATCGAAGATGAGGAAGTGCTTACCTCCATTATGGAGAAAATTGCGAATGACAGGTTCCATCCCGAACCGTGGGGTGAAACATGGCGTAGCTTCCTGGAGAAAACTCTTTTTTTATTAAAACATTAGTATCAAAAATATCTTATTCAGTAAGTTCTAATCCACATTAAGAAGATCGTTTACTGTTAATATGAATACGCAGGTAACCATAGCAAACCTGCGCCGCGGCAATCTCTCTTACCGGAAAGAGCACAACAATAAAACGGACACTCCCTCACGGAAGTGTCCGTTTTGTCTTTCAAACGTCAGCTGCGGGTTACGCGCCTACCGGCACATCGTGCGCGGTGTTTTTCAGCGCCGGTCCGGTGTACTTCTCGATCTGCAGCTGCGACATCTGGCCACAGTTCCCCTGCGCCAGGCTGGAGGAGCCGACGTCAAAGGTCAGACAGTTGACGTTACCGTTTTTACACAGCGATCCCGGCTGTGACGGATCGGCCGGATCAAACCATGCCCCTTCGCTGATGCGCACCACACCTTCGCGAACGTTATCGGTAATCACCGCCCCGACCAGAATCTGCCCGCGATCGTTAAAGGCGCGAACCAGATCGCCTTCGCTGATGCCGCGCGCGCTAGCATCTTTCGGATGGATCCAGATGGCTTCGCGATCGGCCACCGCGTATTTCTTGCGCAGCGGCGTATTATCGAGCTGAGAGTGCAGACGGTTAATCGGGTGACCGGTATTGAGCGACAGCGGATATTTCTCGGCTTCCGGCCCGCGATACCACTCGTGCGGCGGCATCCAGGTTGGAATCGCTTTGCAGTCCTCGTAGCCCATTTTGGCGATGGCGTCAGAGTAGATCTCGATTTTCCCTGACGGCGTTCCCAGCGGGTTGAGCAGCGGGTTCTCGCGGAAATCGGCGAAACGCACCCACTGGGTGTTCTCTTGCGGGATCGGGAAGCGAATGTAGTTGTTGGAAGCCCAGAACATATCAAACGGCGGCAGCGCCACGCGAGCGTTGCGCGCCTGGGCTTTCATCTCGTCATACATGCCCTTCAACCACAGCATCTCATCTTTGCCTTCGGTAAAGGCCTCGTGCACCCCAAGGATCTCGGAAATCCCCGCAAAGACATCAAAATCGTTTTTCGCTTCGTTCTGCGGCGGCACGCACTGGCGCAGCGGGAAGACATAAAGCTGCGAATAGTCACCGCCCATGTCCATGTCGTTGCGCTCGTAGGTGGTGGTCACCGGCAGTACGATGTCCGCGTGTTTCGCCGTCGCCGTCCAGTACGGTTCGTTCACCACCACGGTTTCCGGATGCTGCCAAGCTTTCACCAGGTTGTTGGTATCCTGATGCTGGTGGAAGGTGTTACCGCCCGCCACGTACACCATTTTAATATCCGGATAGGTGACTTTCGTGCCGTTATAGTCGATGGTCTTGCCTGGGTTCGCCAGCGCATCGGCGATGCGCGCCACCGGGAACGGCGTAATATCTTTCGCCGCCGGCGACGTTGGGCTACCGGCGGAAATCCCCGCCAGAATACCGCCGCGCGCGGTTGGGCTACCGCCGGAAGAGTAGTGATAGCTAAAGCCGAAACCGCCGCCGGGCAGGCCAATCTGCCCCAGCATGGCCGCCAGCGTCACCATCATCCAGTGGGCCTGTTCGCCATGATGCTGACGCTGGATGCCCCAGCCGCCCATGATCATGGTGCGATGCTTCGCCATATCTCGCGCCAGCTGCTTGATAGTCTCAGCATCAACGCCGCTGATATCCGCAGCCCAGTTGGCATCCTTGACGACGCCATCCTCTTTACCGTTCAGGTAAGCTTCAAATTTATCGAACCCTACGGTGTAGGTTTTCAGGAAATCTGGGTTATGCAGATTTTCTGCCAGCAGCGTATGGGCCACCCCCGCCATCAGCGCGCAGTCGGTGTAGCTGCGCGGGGCGATCCACTCGGCACCTAACTCACGCGCGCTGTCGCTGCGCACCGGGTCGATACAGATCATCCGGGTGCCCTTTTTCTTCAGCGCTTCAAAGCCCGTCTGGCCGACGTGATCCGGCAGGTTCCAGCTGTTTTTCAGCGTGATCATGGGGTTACAACCGATCATCACCACCAGCTCGCTGTTATCAATTACGTTTGGCCACGCGGTCTGCTGTTCGTAAACTTCAACAGAGCCGACCACGTGCGGCATAATCACCTGCGCCGCGCCGGTGGAGTAGTCACCGGAATAGCCGACAAAGCCGCCTGCCAGGTTCATCATGCGCTGCAGCAGCGTTCTTGGGTTGTGGAACATCCCGACGCTTTTCCAGCCGTAAGAACCGGCATAAATAGATGATGGGCCATGCTCTTTTTGCAGACGGCTGATTTCACCCGCCACCAGATGCAGGGCTTTATCCCAGCTGACGCGGACCCACTCATCGCGGCCGCGCAGTTCTGGCTTACTGTTTTTCGCCCCGCCTTCTAACCAGCTTTTACGCACCATCGGATATTTAATCCGGTTTTGGGCGTGAACCTGATACGGCGCCATAGTAATCAGTTCGTTGGGATACGGATCGTCTTTTATCGGGCGAACGTCAACCATTTTGCCGTCGCGAACGATGGCTTCAAACGCGCCCCAATGGGCGCCGGTGAGAATCCCGCTTTGCGCCTGGCGCAATGCGATAAACTGCGGCATCGCCTGGCTGATGGCCTCCGCCAGCGCCGAACGCGGCCACAGCCCCGCCAGCAGCGGCGCTGCCATCAGGGCGCTGGCGCCAGCCAGAAAACGGCGACGCGTCAGATTCATACCGGGTTCCTGGCTCTGATCCGCCATGTCATAATCGTTATTCTTTTTCATCATGGCTCCTTATTGTTTGTCCTGATTGGCCGCTGCTGGCATGTCGCTCGCATGTTTTTGTACGTACTGGGTCAGGAGACGAACCTGTTCCTGAGTCAGTGAAGTACGGCCGGACATACCTTTAACCACCCCAATCCACTGGTTGGCGTTAAAGCGATTCAACTCGGTCAGGCCATGACAGCCGGTACAGTTGTTAGCCATTAATTCAGAAGCGTAACTCCAGATTTTTTGCTGATCGCCAATCAGATTTTTCGCCGGCAGCCAGACCTGCAGATCGACTTCATGCCAGACCTGTTTGGTCTCTTCATCGGTAACGGAGCCAGACACTTTTAACGCTTTGCGGGCCTCTTCGCCCAGCAGCGCGCTCATGATGCGTTTGCCGCGCGCGGCGTAGAAGGCTTCGGTGACGCCATCCTGTTGCCAGCCATGAACATCCGCCAGCACCATGTCGCCTTCACGTTTCACCACTTTCACTTCAGTGGAGGCCATCAGGTTACCGTCGTTATGGTCGCCCGCTTTCTCGCTCAGCCAGAACGGCTGGGTCTGAATGGTGTAAAGGGTGGTCGCGGTCGCCGGGGTTTTCGCCGCCGCGTTAGCGAGCTCGCTCGCCCCTGCCGCCGCCAGGCCGCTCATGTTCGGCAGAATATGCGCCACGCCTTTATGGCAGTCGATACAGGTTTCACCCTCTTTGATCGCCACTGGGTGCTGCTTACGGGCTTCAGGGGTTTGCGCCAGAATATCCATCGCTTTATAGTCGTGGCAGGAACGGCAGGTCGCCGAATCGCTTTTCTTCAACCCATCCCAGACGCTCTGGGCCATCGCCAGTTTATGCGCCTCGTATTTTTCCGGGGTGTCGATTTTGCCGGTCATTTCACCCCAGACATCTTTCAAGGCGCCAATTTTGGTCAGCATATAATCGATCGGCTGATGAGGAACGTGGCAATCGGCGCACTCGGCGCGAATACCTTTATCGTTCTGAAAATGCACGCTGCCCTGATATTCCGCCAGAGGCTGCTGCATGGTATGACATGACACACAAAATTCGGTATCGCTGGTTTTATGCATAATAGTCGCGGTACCAGCCAGCAATACCACGCCAATAATGATCCCAACCAGCAAGGCGATAAATATAATTTTTCGCCTACCAGAGCGTTCCAGTGAAAGTTTACTCATCTTATTATTTAACCCTTTTCCTAAATGAAAGACGCAAAAGTCCCTGCCAGATGGCAATCGTTATATAAATAAATCTATAACGATTGCACTCACCTTCTAATCCAACTGTATTTATGGAGATTTTCGGAGCCAGGATAATCAGCCGGGGGTGATTATCCTGTGATTTCAGAGCGATAACCCATTGCAAATCCAATATGCCTTCGAGCAATACTCACGTTATTTTAATTATTTCAGTGTAGCGGCTTGTTCTTTTTTCGCGCGGTCAATACTACGAATGATAATTTCTCGCTGAGTATCATCCGCCGGTAACAGTTGCAGCATCAGCTGCCACGCCGCGATCGCTTTGTCATACTGCTGGTGCTCAAAGGCGTTAAACGCCGCCAGGCTAAGCACCCGTACATCGTTATGGTTATTCTTCAGCAACGTATCGAGCAGTTGCTGGGCTTCACGGCTATCGTTGGGATCCGTAGAGTGAAGTAACGCTTCGGTATATCCCAGCTGCGCATCGGCGTTGCCTGGCGCCAGCTGTCGTGCCTTATCAAACGCCTGTAACGCGGCGCCTGGATTATTGAGCACCAGCTGCAGCCTGCCGAGCATCGTCCAGCTCAGCTGGTCGGCCGGGTATTGCTGCAGGCGGGTGCGTAACCCCAGCGCCAGTCGAAACAGCTCTTCTTCCGACAACGGTTTACCCTGTGGATCCATCACCCGCTGCATCAGCTGCGGCGTTTGCTGGACAACTTGCTGCCACTCAACCACGCGGGTCATGTAACTCGTTCGGATAAAAACCCCTACGCATAAAGAGGTTAGTATAATAACCCCAAGAATATACACCCAATAACTACTATTTTTGTGATTCGTTTCGGCAGATTCGGGCAAATCTTCCAATAAATTCAAGCGTAAATCGTCAACCAGCTGCTGTTGCTGCGCCGCGTTCACCGCTGAAATGTCCTCATCAAGCTCCTGCAGGCGCGCTCGATAAATCATATGGTTCATGGTATTGCGGTCAACGCGCTGTCTGCCGCTCCACGGGATAAACAGCAGCGCCGCGGTTCCCAGCAGTAAAACCAACATGATGAGCAAAGCGACAATCATTTCAGGGTCCTTTTATTGTCATCAAGCAGCGCCTTTAGGCGTTCCTGTTCCTGCGCGCTCAGCTCGCTGATGCGTTCAGCCCGTGAGCGACGGCTTAAACGAAAAATCACCAGCGCGCCGCCCACAACAAAACAAGCCGGCAGCAGCCAGAGGATAATCGTCGCGGGGGTCACCGGCGGTTCGTAGGTCACGAAGTTGCCGTAGCGCGCCACCATGTAATCGGTGATTTGCTGATTGCTTTGTCCCTGCTCCATCAATTGCCAGACCTTTTTACGCATGTCGGCGGCAATCATCGAGTTCGAATCGGCAATACTGTTGTTCTGGCATTTCGGGCAGCGTAGCTGTTCGGTCAACTGGCGGAACTGCTGCTCCTGGGCTTCATCTTTAAATGGATAGGTATCAATCGCCGCCAGCGCCTGAAACGAGAGCAGCGCCGTCAGTAAAGTGATGAGAAGATATTTCACGCGCCCCCCTGCTGGCTGTATTTATTCCACAGCGGCAGAATCTCCTGCTGCCAGACCCGCTCGTTCACATCGCCGGCATGGCGGTAGCGGATAATGCCTTTGCCGTCGATGAGGAAAGTTTCCGGCGCGCCATACACGCCAAGATCCAGCCCCAGCATACCGTCGCCGTCAAACACCCCCAGCGCATACGGGTTGCCCAATTCGTGCAGCCAGTTCACCGCTTTCTGGCGATCGTCTTTATAGTTGATGCCAACGATGCGAATACCCTGCGCCGCCAGGGAGCGCAAATACTGATGCTCCGCCCGACAGGTGGGGCACCAGGTGGCCCAGACGTTAATCAGCACCGGTTTACCATTGATAATGTTAGAGGGATCCAGCATGACATCCGGTTTTTCCAGCGACGCCAGGCGGAAATCCGGCAGAGGCTTACCCACCAGCGCTGATTCAAGCACGGTAGGATCGTCCCCGTCGCTATTGCGCATCAGTTGCCACATCAGCGCCGCCGCCAGAATCAGGAAGATAGCCAGCGGTAAATATAAGACTTTGCGGTTCATCACGCGTTCTCCGGCAGTGATTTACGTAAGCGGTAACGTGGATCCAGGATGCACAGCACGCCGCCAAACGCCATTAACATCCCGCCGAACCAGATCCAGCGAACAAAAGGTTTATAGTACAAGCGCACCGCCCAGCTACCGTCGGCCAGCTCTTCACCCAGCGCAGCGTACAGGTCGCGCGCCAGCCCGCCGTCGATGGCGGCTTCGGTCATCTCCATGCGGCTGCTGCTGTAAATGCGTTTTTCCGCCCGCAGCGTACTCACGTGACGGCCATTTTGAGAAACTTCGATCACCCCTTCACCGCCGAAGTAGTTCGGCCCGGTTATATCCCGCACGTCACGGAACACAAAGTGATACTGGTGGATATCGACGCTATCGCCCGGCTTCATCCGCACGTCACGTTCGATGCTGTAATTCTGACTGAAGGCGATGCCAATGACGGTGACCACCAGCCCTACGTGGCCGGCGACCATTCCCCAGTGACTGCGTCCGAGGCGGGTCAGCCCGCGCCAGAAGGGGTGGCGGTCGGTGGCGCGCTCCACCACTTCCATCACGGTAAGCACGAATGCCCATAGCGACATCAGCAGGCCAACCACGGTCATGGCTTTAATACGATCCTGCATCAGCCACGGCAGTGCGATGGCCAGTACGATGGCAACCACCGCGGCAATCAGCAGCCGCTTACGCAGCTTGTGGAATTCATCGCGACGCCAGCGCACCAGCGGCCCGATGCCAAGCAGCAGCGAGAACGGGACCATCAGCGCAATAAAGAGGGAATTAAAGAACGGCTCGCCAATAGAAATGCTGCCTAGCCCCAGTAGCTTGTGTATCAGCGGCAGCAGCGTTCCCAGCAGTACCACCAGCATGGCGGCAATCAGCAACACATTGTTGCCCAGCAGCAGCGACTCGCGCGACCACAGTTCGTGACGCACCCGGGAGCGTACCTTGCCGCCTTTGATGGCGAATAACAGCAGCGAACCGCCGATAGTGATCACCAGCAGCGCCAGAATAAACATGCCGCGCGTAGGATCGGAAGCGAAGGAGTGTACGGAAATCAGTACCCCGGAACGCACCAGGAAGGTGCCCAGCAGGCACAGCGAGAACGCCAGAATCGCCAGCAGCACGGTCCAGGATTTAAAGCTGCCGCGCTTTTCGGTGACCGACAGCGAGTGAATCAGCGCCGTTCCCGCCAGCCACGGCATCAGAGAGGCGTTTTCTACCGGATCCCAGAACCACCAGCCGCCCCAGCCGAGCTCATAATAGGCCCATGCGGACCCCAGCACGATACCGACCGTCAGAAAGCTCCACGCCGCCAGCGTCCACGGGCGTGACCAGCGCGCCCACGCGCTATCAAGGCGCCCGGTCATCAGCGATGCAATCGCGAAAGCGAAAGCCACGGAGAAGCCCACATAGCCCATATACAGCATCGGCGGGTGGAAGATCAGCCCGATATCCTGCAGCATCGGGTTCAGATCGCGCCCTTCGATGGGGAAATCAGGTAGCGTGCGCACGAACGGATTTGAGGTCAGCAGGATGAACGCCAGGAAGCAGAAGGAGATCATCCCCATTACCGCCAGCACCCGCGAAGAGGCCTCCAGCGGAATATTACGGCTCAGGGCCGCGACCGCGCAGGTCCAGCCGCTCATCAGCAATACCCATAGCAGCAACGATCCCTCGTGGGCCCCCCAGGTCGCCGCTACGCGATACCACACCGGCAGCAGCGTATTCGAGTTACTGACGACATACAGAACGGTGAAGTCATTCACCACAAAGGCATACACCAGAATGAGAAACGCCCCGAGGATGGCGGCAAACATCGCTACCGACAGCGGCTTCGCCAGCGCCATCATCCGCGCATCCTGCCGCATCGCGCCCCAGGAGGGAAATAGCGCCAGCAGGCAGGAAATGCCCAGCGCCAGGCACAGCAGGAAGAGGCCGATTTCAGGGATCATTGCGCGGCTCCCTGTGGCTTCTCTGCCGGATGATGATTCTCTTCCATCGCTTCTTTCACTTCCGGAGGGGTGTAATTTTCATCGTGTTTCGCCAGCACTTCCTTCGCGCGGATATGCGTCCCGTCCTGCAGCGTCCCCTGTGCTACGACCCCCTGCCCTTCGCGGAACAACGCCGGCAGTATCCCGGTATAGCTCACCTCGACGACGCCGCGGGCATCATAGAGTTTGAAGGTCACATCGAGGGTTTTATCGTCACGCTTCACGCTGCCGGGCATCACCATGCCGCCGATACGTAGACGCTGTCCCGGCTCTGGCTTCTGGCCATTTTCCCGTTTGCCGTATATCACTTCGCCTGGGGTATAGAAGAGATCGATATTGGAGCTTAATGCATACATCACCAGACCAACGGTCAGCGCCAGCCCCCCAATCACTCCGCAGGCGAGCCAGAGACGTACTTTACGCCGAGGATTCACAACGCATCTCCCTTCATTGTGCTTTGCTTACGCGCCGCCGATACCCGCCGCTCGCGCGCCATCTGCCGGCGTATATCCGCCAGCAACGCCCGGCGCTGCCAGCGGGTGTGGATGAACAAAATCAGCAGCGCGATAACCGTCACTGCAACCGCCAGCCAGACATAAAAGGCGTAGCCGCCCATCTGCCAGAAATCGCTCCAGGAGTGAAAAGCGCTGGTCATGAGTTCTCCTCGCGCTTGCTAGCCCCAGCCAGCGCCACGACCCACGGACGGCGGCGCTCCTGCAACAGAATTAAATTACGCATACGCATTAATGTCAGAGTAATAAAGAGGAATAAGAAACCGAAAATGGTTAAACGCAAGGGCATTCGCATCGACGGGTCGATGGTTTTCTGCATATTGGTCGAGCCCTGATGCAGGGTGTTCCACCACTCCACGGAATAATGAATAATCGGCAGGTTGACCACCCCGACCAGCACCAGTATCCCGGCGGCGCGCCCGGCCAGCCGGCGATCGTCAAAAGCGTGATACAGGCCAATCACCCCGACGTATAAAAACAGCAGGACCAGTTCGGATGTCAGACGCGCATCCCAGACCCACCAGGTTCCCCACATCGGTTTTCCCCACGCGGAACCGGTCACCAGCGCAATAAAGGTGTAAACCGCGCCTGGCAGCGCCATCGCCATCACCGCTTTATCCGCCATTTTCATCTGCCAGACCAGGCCGACAAAAGCGGTCACGGCCATTGAGCCGTAAATCCCCATCGACCACATCGCCGCCGGAACGTGCAGATACATGATGCGATAGCTTTCACCCTGTTGATAATCTGCCGGGGCGTAGACAAATCCCCAGACGCAGCCCACCACCAGAAAAAGCGCGCTGAGGATAGCCATCAGCGGAATGAATCGTCCGCATACGCTATACAGGCGCTCTGGAATGGCGAGTTGATGTAACACTTTCCACATTTTTTTTGCCTCATTGCCCCGAGGGAACGGGAATTATTGCACGCTAATTCTGAGTGCCGCCGCGGTAGCAAACGGACTTAAGGTGGCGCTTCCCGCCAGAAAGGCGCCAAGAATGGCCATATAGCCGTCAACCGGCAACTGCATCTGCGCCGCGCCCACGGCGGCGGTGGCGAAAATCAGTAACGGAATCATCAGCGGCAGCACCAGCAGGCTCAGCAATACGCCGCCGCGCCGCAGGCCGACGGTCAGCCCCACGCCGATGGCGCCAATAAAGCTCAGCGTTGGCGTGCCCATCAATAGCGTCAGGGCCAGCACCTGCCACTCCGCGGTCGAAAGTCCGAATAACATAGCGATCAGCGGAGAGATTATCAGCAGCGGCAGCCCGGAGACCACCCAATGCGCCGCGATTTTTGCCAGCACCACCAGCGACAGCGGCACCGGCATCAGCATCAGTTGCTGCAGCGAGCCATCCAGCCAGTCATCGCGAAACAGCCGGTCCATTGCCAGCAGCGAAGAGAGTAACGCGGCCACCCACACAATGCCCGGCGCAATCTGCCGGAGCAGCTGCGGTTCAGGGCCGATACTGAGGGGGAACAAGGTGATAATAATCAGGAAAAACCACAGCGGGTTGATAATTTCGGCGTAATTGCGAAAGGCGAGGCGCAGGTCGCGCCAGAATATCTGCTTGATCATGCCGCGACCGCCTCATCGTCACTCAGCATAATCGTGCGTAAGGGAACGCACAGAGGGCGCAGAGGTTGATGGGTGGTCAGGATGACCGCACCGCCCTGGCTGACGTGCTGCTCCAGCCGGGTGGTCAGCGTTTGTACGCCTGCCGCATCGAGCGCGGTGAAGGGTTCATCTAAAATCCAGAACGTCGCGCGGCTGAGCCATAGTCTCGCCAGCGCGACGCGCCGCTGTTGCCCGGCGGAGAGTTGCGCTACCGGAACATCCTCAAAGCCCACCAGCTCAACCTGCGCCAGCGCCTGCCAGCGCGCCTCAATGGTCGCCTCAGGATGGTAAAAGCGCAGATTTTCGTCCGCCGTTAGCGCCCCTTTCACCCCCACCTGATGACCGAGCCATAAGAGCTGCGCATGCCAGCTATCGCGAATGCGCCGCAGCGGTTTGCCCTGCCAGAGAATTTCCCCTTCTTCTGGCGTCGATAACCCGGTTAAGAGATGTAATAACGAGGTTTTTCCCGCGCCGTTGGGGCCTGAAATTTGAATAATCTCGCCGGGCTGTACCGCAAACGATAAGTGGATAAAAAGGGTTCGTTCATCCCGCAGGCAGGCGATATTTTTTATTTCCAGCATCAGAAAGCAGGTCCAGTCCGGGCGTCAGCGCATTCAAGTGCCTTATTATAACGAAAGAAAACAATCTGTTTTGCTGAATGTATTAAAATTTTTATACCGGAACTAAGCGGGTAAAAATGCTAAAAACACATAATCGAACGTGCCAGTAGCGGTTGCATTTTCACCACTACCGGCATTCCCTTCTTTAGCGATGCAAGCGTAAAGTGCTGGCAATAGAGGATATTGCCGCAATAGCGCAGGCGAAGCCAAACACATAAACGGCAAACTGTGCGCCGCCTGGGCCGGTTAAGCCGTTCAACAGCGCAATGACCATCGCCACCAGCGCCGCACCGATGGACTGCCCTGTCGTCCTGGCCGTTGATAGCACGCCGGAGGCCGTTACCGTGCGATTTGCTGAGACATTGGCAAACATCTCCTTATTGTTTGGCGGCAGGAATAAGCCATACCCCACCCCGCAAACGGCAACGCGCCACAAGAAATCATTCACCGTCGCGGCGTGCGGCAATAGCGCCAACGACCCTAAGCCAAGACAAAAGATAACCACCCCGACGGTAGAAATTTGCGTCGGATTAAAACGGTTTGACAGTCTTCCCGCTACCGGGGCGCAGAAGGCGACAGCTACCGGCCACGGCGTAAAGATAAACGCCGATTCAAGTACTGAATAGTGATAGCTATGTTGCAACACAAACGGTAAGCCGACCAGCGCCATTCCCTGAGCCACGAACATAGAGACGGATGAAAGCACCGCAAAGCTATATTGCCGTGAACGAAATATATCAAGCGGCAATAAGGGGTGCTTTGCTCGCGTCTGGACGATAATAAAGAAGGCAATTAACGCCACTGACGCCGCCGCGCAATAGATAAGCGTCAGGCTCTCCCAGCGGCCAATTTGATCGACTGCCACCACCATCAAGCCCAATGCCGCTGCCGAACTCAGAGCCCCTGCCCAATCAAAGCCCTTCTCCTTTTCGTTATCCGCCCCTAATGAAATCAGGGAGAAAATAATCGCAGCGCCGCCAAGCGGGATATTGATATAGAAAAGCCACGGCCAGGAAAGATACGAAATGATAAGTCCGCCCAACGCCGGACCGATTGCCGTGCCAACCGCAAAGGCCAGCGCATTCAGCCCGAATATCGTTCCTAGCGCGCGAGGTGGAAAAATAACCCGATATAATCCCAGCCCCACGCTTATCATGACCGCATAACTTACCCCTTGTAGTATCCGCATGGTAACCAGTACGCCAAAGGTCGGCGCAAGGCTACAGCCCAGCGAAGAGAGCGTAAATAACACCATTCCCGCCGTGTAAAAACGCTTCTCACCGATTCTGCTGCCCAGCGACGCGCAAATCAGCATCGTCGCCGCGCTGGCTACCTGATAGCCGTTGGTGATCCAGATACTGGACGCCGAATCGACCTGTAACGCACTGGCAATGGTGGGCAATGCGATATTGACAATAGAGCTATCCAGCGCCGCCATCAGCACGCCAATTAATATGGCCGCGGCGGCTAAATAGCGCCTCGGCGCCTCAAAACCTTGATCAAGAGTACTACTACTTACCAACGACATATCCGCAGGTCCTTTATTAGAATGAAATTACGCGCACAGACTTTCGCTCGCGACGCTTGCCCCTTCGAGGTAGGTCAGCATCCCAAGCATAAGTACCTCCTCAGGCCGGGCGATAACCGGAGAGCGCGGCGTTTTCCACGGCTGCTTGCTGCCATTAATACGGATGCTCCTGAGGAAGCAGTAAGCGGTGAGGACATAAAAGCGATGACGCATATTCTCGCCCATTATTGGCAGCAGCCCGGAAATACCGCCAATTTCCGGAATTTCGCTGAGAATATTGCCGTAATCCTGTTTCGCCAGAACAAACATGAGCGCGTCAGACATCGGAACCATTTTCACTGCGTCTTCAACCTCGGCTGCCAGCTCATGCCAGAACGAAAAAGCAAAGCGCGAAAAGCCGAAAAGGGGATCGAGGCCACTGACGGAAAAATCAGGATCGATGAAATGAGTCAATGAACGTTCTTCGTCATAAAGCACGTTGCCAAAGTGAAAATTGAAATGAGCCTTTTCTACCGATCGGAATTCTTCACCACGCGCCATCTCGATCGCTTTTTCGATAACCTCTCTGGCGGTAATGCTAAAACGGACGCCATTCAGTAAAACCGGTTTATCAAACAGATCGTGCGCAAATCGCGTAGCTTCCCACTCCTCCTGCAACCTGGCTGGCATATCGCTGACCCGTGCAGGTTGGTTTTCTATCTCCAGTCCAATCGCGGTTTGGATGTTCTCCAGGGCATTCAGAACTATTTTGCGTCGCGCCGCGAGCGTTCTTTGTTCATCAAGCACGATAGCCGATAGCGGAAGTGAGGCTTTCTTTTCCATAACATAAAACTGACGTCCGGCGGCAACCCCCTCGTGTAACACCGGCACCATCAGCTCCGGGTAAAGAGCATGTAACGCGCGGATTTGCTCAACCTCAGCCTTTAGCTTGCTATTGAAATCAGGAGACATGGCGGTTTTCACCACAAAACCAGAATTTAAAAAATCAACGGTATGGGAACGTGTCATTTTTCAATCTCCTGAAAGGTCGCCACCGGTAGACCTTGGGCAATATTGCGCGCAACGGCGCGAACAACTGCGGTATACCCTACCGAATTGTTAACAAAGGACTGGATAATCACTTCGCTCAGATTCTGCTTCGCCAGATATGCGGGTCGAAGAATGAGTAAATGGTTAGCGTCAGAGAGAATTGTCGAACAGCGGCGCTCATAAGCATAAGCGCGTCCCCCAAGAGGCGACCGCGAGGCCATCACTACATGAGGATGCTGCTTGTTCACGCGCTCAATGGCAGCTTCAATTAAACCAGTCGTTAAAGCACCGTTATCTTCGACGATAAAGCGGTTAATCTGATAGCCAGGGGCATGAACTGGCGCGCGAAGCGACACCGTATTCACCAACGGCGCCCACGGCATAACTTTTTTCTGGCTCATGGCAATTTGCGAGAAGCTGGGACGCAGATTGTCGCGAGCATCCTGCATACGGCCTTCAAAGGAGCGAGTGCCAAGTACGCCATTCGGCGTATCTGGATGCACAATATCGGTTTCAACCGACACAATTTGCGAAGCGTTGCCATGGATAGCATTTAGTGCCTCAACCACAACACGTAATGAAGCATGCATCCCATTGGTCTGGCAGGAACCCAGACAGTACATACCAGAACTTACTACCTTACGCTGAATCGTACTGATATCGTCACTCGTCAGATCGCCAAGGCAGCCATAAATACTTTTTAGGCTATCAGCCTCAGCGACACCCAGAACTACATTGGCCAGCTCCTGCATGTTGCGAGCCACAGGACTGTGCTGATCCATATCCTGTTTGCTGGTGGCAATAAAACCGATATCAAAGCGCCCGTTAACGGGTGGGCACACTTTGGCTAAATCGCCAAAGAAGAAATGAATTTCACGACCGTCAATTTGCAGCGTATCGTCATTGATTATCTCGACCCGGGACTGGATGCCAGGTTGCGCCATCGCCAGACGCGCCACAATGCCATCAATCGGACGTAACTCCGGATAGTGTTTATCAGTAGCAGGCGGATTCGTTACTACGGTCTGCACCACGAAACCATCATTCTGCGGATCGTTTTGAATCAACAGATTTGCGCCAATCTCTGCACCACAGCCAACCAGTATTGCCTTTTTCACTTCATTCACCTTTAGCGTTATAAATTTATGTCAATGATTCAGAAATGGATTAATGCCAGGAAAAAAGTTTCAGGAACTCATTAACAGACATAGTCTCAAGCGCCGGGCCAGTGGTCAGGATATCGGCCAGTCTGTCCGCCCGATCGCGTAGCGGGCTGTCTGAAAGATTCAGATGGAATTTGGTTAGCAGTGCGTCAAAACACTCCTCACGACGGCGGACGTGACCAAGCGGATATTCAATAAGCTCGGCAATCTCCTCCGTCATTCCACGACATTTAATGTACAGCGCATTCGGGATCGCGCGTTTTTCTGGGTCGTAGTAGCTTTCGGTAAAAGAAGGACGTTCAGTGCAGGTAATTTTGTGGCGTAAGGCTTCCAGTTGCGGATCGCAGGCCAATGGCTCATGGAAATCCCTAATCGTCAGATTTCCAGTTTGTAGCCCTACCGCTACCATATATTGCAGGCAGTGGTCGCGATCGGCTGAGTTATTCAGCACACCTGATTTATCAATAATTTGAATCGCCGGACGCGTCGTTTCTACGCGAACATATTCGATTGATTCAGGTGAATAACCGGCGGCAAGTATTTTTTCACGCAGGTTAATTGCCGCCTCGACCGCGGTCTGAGCATGATATTCAGCAGGATTGGGAACTTTAAACAATATATTATTGATGACGAAGTCTGAGAGATCTCGCGTCAGGTTGAACGACTGACCGCGTAGCACCGCATCATCAAATCCCCAGCGTTTAGCCGTTAACGCCGTCGGATAACCCATCTCATCTGCCTGGGCAAACAGCGCCAATTGCAGTCCGCGAGCTGTGGCATCGCCGGCGGCCCATGATTTACGGGTGCCTGCATTAGGTGCATGTCGGTAAGTTCTGAGCGCATGGCCATCAATTATCACGTTGGAAAGCGCACTCAGCGCCTGATCCTTCGATAATCCCATGATCTGTGCAGCTGCAATCGCCGAAGCCACCTTGACCAGCACGACATGATCAATACCTAGCGCATTAAAACAGTTCGACAGGCACAGTACGCCATGAATTTCATACGCCCTGACCATGGTGTTCAGAACCGCCGCCATACTCACCTCTGGCTGGGCGCTATCGGAGAGGCTCCGCCACGCGGCAGCGGCCAGGATTGCCCCAAGGTTATCGGACGGATGTCCCCACTCTTGCGCAAGCCAGGTATCGTTAAACTCAAGCCAGCGGATCATCGAACCAATTTGAAAAGCCGCTTCGATTGGCCCTAACCGCAATGGCGTCCCCATGACCGGGACCCCCTGAGGGTTGCGACTGAATTGCGCGCTGCGCATGAGTCTGGAACAGTCGGCATCTGTAGAGGCGGCTATCGCGCAGCCAATTGAATCCAGCAGACAAAAACGCGCCATCCGGAGCGTCTCATTATTAAAGGCTGTTTGCTCGTAGGCATAATCAACCAGATCGATCATTATTTTATCAAACTCAGCGTGCGCCATGTTTTATCCCATAAACGAAATGAAGGTTTCATCAATACGAGTAATAAAGGCCAGAAAAGCGAGATAACTGAATACAAGAGGATGCGTAACCACTTGATTATAAAATGAATAATTGGCCTTACTGATTAAATCGTAATTGGCGCAGCAATAAAAAACCAGCGAATAAAATCGAGGTATTCATCGAAAAGATTGATACCTTAATGATATTCAACAGAGCATGGCTCATTGCAATGGAGATTCAGGACATACGAATTGATATACGAATAAGCTTATTGATGTCGAACGTCTTCGCTGTGACGCTCTCTGGCCAGCACTACCAACACTGGCAATTAGAAACATGATGACAAAACAAACGTCACAAATTATAAATACAATTGCAACATTAAACTAACTTTTAGCATGAGGTCTCAAATGAAGCTAAGTGAACTTCTTGCGTTCGTGACGGTGGTGGAGACAGGGAATATAACCCAAGCCGCAGAGCGCCTGAATCGAGTGCAATCAAGCATTTCCCACCGAATACGAAGTCTCGAGGACAACCTGGATGTCACCCTGTTAGACAGGAAAACCGAAGGATGCACTCCCACAGCGCAAGGCCAGATACTTTATGAGTATGCACTCAAAATTCTGAACCTGGCGGACGATTGCAAAAACAACATTTCCTACTCTAAAAGCAGTCAGTTGACGATAAGAGTTGGAATAATTGAATGTTTACCCCCCTATATTATTAGTTCCTTGATTGATTTAGGCCAGGAGCTGGGCTGGAACATCGACATATCAATCGGCAACACAATTAGTTTGCTCAGCGCCTTTGATAAAAACGAATTTGATGCGGTAATTATTGGCGCCGGATTTTCCAATACACAACATGCACGTTCCATATTGCTCTCAAGCGAGCTGGTAATTATCACCGAGAAAAATCAACCTCCCATTACTGATATCTCCAGTCTGGATGGCGAAGTCTTTTTGCTCAGTAGTAAAAAATGTGCAACGTCTACGCGCAACTTCAATGTGCTGTTCAATGAAGGCAATATCACGCCAAAACGTGTCGTTGAATGCGGATCTTATCCAGTGCTGTTCTCAAGCATTGCCGCGGGTAAAGGGGTATCGTTGGTGTTGCGCTGTTCTATTAGTAGTGAAGTTAAGAGCAAGATTAAGATTCATCAGCTCTCCGGGCAGTTCAATGACTTCAAAATAGAGTTGGTGTACCGAACAGACTGTGCCTATCTGGATATCGCCAAATTCACCGGTATGATGACCTCTGTGTTCCAGGATCCTCGGCTGCGCGATATCGGTTATTAACTAACTCATATGAACTGCATAAATTATGCTCGCACCACATTATAAAATACACCTACCTATTGAAGACGATCGGTAAAGGTGATTAGCGGGGATATGTTGTCATTCAAGGAAAATCTTGTAGAAAGCTACGGCTTTCATACTGATTAAGCAGTAAAGCGTGGGAGTGCATCTCATTGACGCATGCCTCCCACCAGAAATGCTGAATATTCAATCTGTCATCATGAGGGTTCGCGCAGGCTGACCAACCTTCTTTCCCGAAACTTTGCCAGAATCGTTTTCATCATTGGTACTTCGAAGTATTTGTATAAAAAAGCGGCGAAAGCAATTGACAGAACCAGAGCAACAGCGATAAGCCCTATTCCTTCAGCTAAATCAAACTTTCTCCCTGCCGTTAAATTCAAAAAATAAAACAGTACTAAGAAATGAACCATATAGAATGCATAAGAGATCTCTCCTAACCAAACCGAGGTTGGCGAATTCAATGCAGTTTTCCTGGTTTTCAAGTCATCGCCGGCAAAAGAGGTAATTAACAAGCAAACAGGAATGATAAATACGACACTCATACTAAATTGGTATGGAATATACATAGAAGCAATATACGTTGCCACCAGTAAGGCAAGTGATACCGTTTTCGACAACATAATTGCCCGGCCATTGATGAGTAGTCGTGCAGCAAACATACCGGCCAGAAACTCAAAAATTCGTGCCGGAGGGAAAATATACGAAATCCAGAAATGATGTTGAGAAATAGGGAATGCTCCCATCATTTTATTCGGTTCAGCCCACAGATAGATCGCAACCTGGACTGCTAACGATGTCATTGTGACCAACAACAGGGCAAGTAAATCATGCTTTGTCGGGATCGTCTTCATAATCCGGTAAAGGAATGGAAAAGAGAGATAAAACATCGCTTCGATGCATAAAGACCAACTCGGCCGGTTACCAACGAAAAAGTAATGTACATCGTTAAACCAGGTATTCACCAACAGCAGATTGGTCGACCATAATTTATATTGATAAACACTGACTGCACCAATTAAAAATGCAACCAACCATGTCAGGAAATGTGTTGGATAAATTTTAGCAAAACGCCGCAGATAAAAATCACCAACGGTATCCGTATCTTTCGCGGACCATACCATGATAAACCCGCTCAAAATAAAGAAGTATGACACTCCCAGCCAACCAGCTTTACCGACAATAACGGTATAGATATGTTGAATCGTCGGATTGGCGAATGGGGCGAGATCGCTGGGCAGTGATGCATGAAATAAAAAAACTAAAAAAGCAGCCCAAAACCTGCTTCCGGTGATGGAAGGAAGCTTAGGCCGCACTGAAAATGCTCCTGCCGCTATTGATTGCATCCCTGGCGTGATATGTGCTTCACCGTAAAGCTTATCACTACTCATTTCTTTTGTTATTACAGAACTCATTACACTCCTCCACAGATGGTATTTTTATATCACCAAGTTATTCTGAAATAGAAAGATGATTACTGGTATAAAAATTAATAACGGCAAAGCAGTATCGACTCAGATTAATGTCTATTACTCATCGGTAATAATGCAATATCCTGTGTTAAGCTTTTTAATATAACCAAAACCCTGCTGACCAAAATGCATACCGCCAACAAGAACTTGATCGGAGCTGGCCATCTCAAGGATGCGCGCACGCGTCTCCGCTGCCAACAGTGGATCATAATCAAAGGCGATAGTGACATCCGGCTTTAATAGCTGAATATGTGGGAAATGCACAATATCCCCCCAAATCAATAGGCTGTTATGACTCCCGACAATGCTATAGCCGGTATGTCCAGGTGTATGGCCTTTCAAGGGAATAGCACGTATGCCGGCAAGCACTTCACCATCATCAATTAACTGAAGCCGATCTTGATACTGTTTAAAAACGCTGCGCGCCAACAGGAAATTACCTTTAACGCGATCGCTGACCGTCGCAAACTGGTTATCGTCTTGCAGATAATCATATTCATCACGACTGATGAATAGCTCCGCGCGAGGAAATATAGCTTCTCCCTGAGCATTAACCAGGCCACCAATATGATCGGGATGAGCATGAGTGAGTAGAACGGCATCAATATCATCTGGTTGCAAGCCCAGTTTAGCTAAATTCTTAACTAAACCGCCCCCCCAACCTTTAATGCCACCAGCACCGCTATCAATGAGGATATTCTTCCCCTGCTGCTGCACTAAAAAGGTATTGATATGAACTGAATTTGGTTCCTCAGGACAGGATTTTTGCTGAATGGCCCTGCACTCCGTTTCATCTACATTTGCCAGTAGCCCGAAGTCAACCTGCAAGTAGCCATCGCTAACCGCAGTCACTAAGACATCCCCAAGGTCCTTCATTGGCAATTTTTCATTCATATTTTATCCTTTAATTTTTAGCGAAAATATTATTGGCTTGATAAAGGAAACAGCGAATTCTCGCCACAACGCCGATCCTCTCTTTAATTAACAAATCTACCTGATGTAAAAATTCATTCATCACCGGTTCGCTACGAAATATTTCTTGTCTGAGTTTTGCCTCGACATAAACCGGCGTACCATAGCCGATTTCAGCAGTGAGATAAGTAATGTGGATATTATTGTCTTTAGCTTGCAGTATCTCTTTGGCTAAATTTGCCAGGGCAATCGAAAATTCAGCAAAGGCGGCGGAATCCAACCGATATCTTGCTGATGTATATACAGTAATACTGGGCATTTAGAAACTACTCCTGCAACAGGTATTTTAGCAACGTGGAACTACACGGTATGGGTAGTCACCAGACGCATGCGTTTAATCACATCCGGATTAACCACCGTGCCCAACTCGGCATCACCACGGCGGAGTTTATCCACCCATTCCATTCCTTTGGTAACCTGACCAACGACGGTATAGTTTTGATCTAAATATCGAGCGCGGGTTGAGGTGATAAAAAATTGATGGCAAGCACTGTGCGGATTTCGCGATCTGGCCATGCCAATAGTGCCGCGTTCAAACGGCAAATGATTAATCTCCGCAGCCAGTTTTGGCATTACGCGGGGATCAAACCGTGTATTTTGTAGCGGCTCACCAGTTTGCGCCATAAACCCATCAATAACCCTGGAAAAAGGCATACCATCATAAAATTTAGACTGTACGAGTGTCTTAATCCGCGCCACATGATTAGGGGCAATATCAGAAAATAACTTTATCGTGACGATACCACTATCCAACTCCATCTCAATAGTATCATCTGCAGAACCTAGCCATTTTAACGCGGCAGGCAACGCGACGGCGCCCGCACATAATCCCAGGCAGCCGCCAATAAATAACCGACGATTCATATCATTTACTCCATTCTGGCGACAGAAATTACCGCCTGTCGCTGCATTTGCTCATTAGCCGCGCTGATTGGCCCCTTATCGCGGCATTGATCTATTAATGTGTTTACGCTTTCTCAATAAATGTAATGATCTCATCGGTAAGCGCATCCGGTTTTTCTAAATTAGGTAAATGTGAAGCGCCGGGGATAACATGTAATTCGGCATTACGCTTTTTCGCCAGACGTTGCGCGTAGTCTTGCGGAGTCAGCTTATCTTCCGCTCCCCTGACTATAACCGCACTAACGCCATGGATATCCATATTAGTCAAATCAGTATCGGCAATAGCTAAAGAACACCCGGAGAAAGCTTCGACCGTTGTATTGCGCAGCATTTTCCTCAGACCGTCAGCCTCAGGCGAGTCGATAAATTGCGGCGTGACCCAATTACTGATAATTCCTCTCTCAAGGTGCTCAAGACCATGCTGGAAAACATCCTCCGCCCTTGCGCGCCATAGCGAGGGCGGAGCGGCATTCACCAGCGAAGTATCAATAATCACCATCCCCTGTACGCGTTGCGGTAATTTGAAGCCAATCCATTGTGCTATCGTGCCGCCAATTGAAACACCGACGACATAAAACTTATTGATGTTCAGATGATCGACGACAGCAATAACATCATCGGCAAGATCTTCCATTGAAAAAGGCAACGCGTCGACGGCACTGAGCCCATGTCCGCGAATATCCAGGCGGACTACTCGATAACGCTCGGTTAATAGCGGCATTTGCAGATCCCAAAGATGCATATCCGTTCCTAACGAGTGAAGAAGAATCACTGTCGTCGCATTTTCTGGGCCCTGTACATCGACATGCTGAGTTAATTTCAGTGGTCGGATAAACATTTAAAATCTCCGTATGCTTATTTTTACTTTTATCATTGACTCCGGATGCCGGTACACAGGCTCAGACGCACGGTTATACCAAAGAAATGTTTATCTGTTTAAGCTATCCCGCAAGCGCACTCATCAGGAAAAACGTGAGGTTATTTCCCGCATTAACATCGGATAAATGTTCTTATCTTGTTAGTACTGCTAGTATTATTAGAGTAATTTAATCCTGTGCTCTAACGGATAATTTCGATATCGCTATCGAATTTGTTGATGTGGTAAAGCCCCCCAATTCCCACCTGCTACGCTTACTACTCCATTCCATAAAAAAGGCTCAACCATGAATATTGATTTATCGGGGAAAGTCGCAATGGTGACGGCATCCACGGCCGGCATCGGTTATGCCATTGCCAAAGGGCTGGCGACAAGCGGCGCTGAAGTGATAATCAACGGCCGCAGCGAACATAGCGTTAATGCGGCGATGGCGCGGCTGCAACAGGAGGTGCCGGGATTCAGGCCCTATCCCGCGGTGGCCGATCTCAGTGACGCCGCCGGGGTGAGTCAACTGCTGCAGGCGGTGAATGAAGTCGATATCCTGGTGAATAACGCCGGTATTTACGGCCCGCAGGACTTTTACGCCACCGATGACGCCACCTGGGAAAACTATTGGCAAACCAACGTGATGTCCGGCGTTCGCCTGTCACGCGCGCTGTTGCCCGCCATGGTGCGTAAAGGCTGGGGTCGGGTGGTCTTTATCTCCTCCGAATCGGCACGCAATATTCCCGCCGACATGATCCACTACGGCGTAACCAAAACCGCGCAACTGTCGCTGGCCCGCGGGCTAGCGAAATACGTCGCCGGCAGCGGCGTCACCGTAAACAGCGTGCTGCCCGGCCCGACCCTTTCTGACGGTTTTGCCGAAATGATGAAAGATGAGGTCACGCGAACCGGTAAGCCGCTGGAACAACTGGCGAAAGAGTTTGTTATGGCGCAGCGCCCCGCTTCCGTTATTCAGCGTGCAGCCTCGGTGGACGAGGTGGCCAATATGGTGGTCTACGTCTGTTCGCAGCAGGCTTCTGCCACCTCCGGCGCCGCGCTGCGGGTCGATGGCGGCGTGGTCGATGATATTGTCTGAATTATCCCGCTAAGCAGGGGGAGCAAAGCTCCCCTGAGATTGATGACAAACCTCATGCAACCGTTGGACTTACAGATTGCAAGAGACAAATAACAAGGAAAATCAATTTATTGGTTTTCGGCTGATAACCGCAAAGAAGGAAAAACCACGCTTTTTCCTTCTTTGTCAGCAGTCTGGGGGGAGTAAAGCTCCCCTTTCTCACCTGCAGTTGCGCTATTTAGCGCTAAATAGCTCAAAAGGTTTAAAACACGCCGCGATGTCGCACAAAGTGAACAGGAAGTCACATTCACGATATTTATCATTACCGTTTTGAATATAAATAGTGGTGTTAATGTCTGTCATCAGAAGCTTACTTTTCTTTCTCGGCGCGGCGGCGGCTTCCGCCATTGCGGTACTGTGTCTATGGGTGGATATCCGGGTGTTTGGCAACGATATTCCGGAGATTTCGCTTACCGAGGTGGTGCAGGAGGTCGTGCTGGCGATAATCGTGCTGATTCACTTCCTGCTGGCGAAAAAATATGAGCTCCTGCGCTACTGTAATATCCTCGTTGGCGGCTTCTTCCTGGCGATGCTGATCCGCGAACTGGATGCGCTGTTTGATCTTATTACTCACGGTAGCTGGGTGTGGTTCGCGCTGGCAACGACGATAGCCGCGCTAATCGCTCCGCTGCGCCACGCTCGTCAAACGCTGTCGCAACTGGCGCAATACACCCGCACGCCCTACTACGGCATGATGATAAGCGGCCTGCTGGCGATTCTGGTCTTCTCACGGCTGTTCGGCATGCATGGCTTATGGTATGCCGTACTCGATGAAAATTACGCGCGGGTGGTGAAAAACACCGTTGAAGAGGGTAGCGAATCGTTCGGCTACATGCTTTGTCTGACCGCCTCGATTGGCTACTACTGCTACTTCCGCTATCAGGCGCGGCAGAAAAGCTAATCCATTGCGCCGCCAGAATGTCGCATTCTGGCGGCTGCGCGAATCATGAATTACCCCTGAATTTTCCACTTCCGCTTGAGCACATTTTTATCCTGGCTATCCAGCCACTGGTTCACTTTCTCAAGCAGCGCCGGATTATCCTTATTCATCATATAGACCTTATAGCTGGCGGTGCCGGGGAACGGCGTCTCATTCGCCACGCAGAACACGCCGGGCTCCTTACTCTGGTAGTAATCCCCTTCTATCAGGTCGGTCACCATCATATCGGCCGTTTTTTGCCGCAGCGCCTGCAGATTATCGACATTGTTCTGCACGCGGATGATCTGCGCATGCTTGATGTGCTCATCAACAAAACTTTGGTTGGTGCCGCCGGGGTTCACAATCACCTTCACATTCGGCTGGTCGATTTTTTCAAGGCTGCCGAGCGCTGGCGCGGCGCTGCAGTTCGCCAGGGCGATTTTACCATTGGCCACAACCGGATGGCTCAGGGAGAAATCTTTCGCCCGTGCCGCCGTCTCCGTTACGCCGCCCATAGCGATATCAAACTTATCAGCTTTTAAATCAGTCGATAGCGTTGGCCAGCTGGTGATAATAAACGTCACCTTCACCCCCAGCGTTTTCCCCAGATCGTGCGCCATATCGACGTCATAGCCGATAAGTTCGCCGGCGCCGTTATGAAAGGCCAACGGCGCGTAGTCCCCCGGCACGCCGACTTTTAACTCGCCGCTTTGTTGAATTGACTGCATATCGCGCGCCTGGCCCGCCAGTGCGGCCAGGGATAGCGTCAGGGCAAGCACCGCCTTCACTTTCATTTCATGATCCTTTTTTAATCATCAGGTTTTTGGTTATCACTCTGTCTGTCTCTGACGGCAAGCAAAATTATCTCTCTACCGCTCCGGCTTATAACCACTTTGTTAACCATATGTTTTATTTTTGTGATGCACAACCAGGATTCATTGCACCTTCTTTGTGCAATGAATCGCCAAAATCTACGCTCAAGATCCGACACTTCCCCATTACATTCGCGATATTGCTGGAAACAGCGCTTTCTGGCACAGCTGGCACGCATCGTGCTTTGTTAATTGAGTATCAGAATTCTGTTAAATGAGAGCGAACTATCATTAAGGGCAGAGATGAACGATAGCAACGGCTTGTTTCACATTATTGAATCCACTTTCAGCCAGCTCACGCCGAGCGAAAAGCGTATTGGCAGTTGGTTGTTAAGCCATCGGGAGCATATCCCGTTTGAGACTGCCGACAGCATTGCGCAGGCCACCGGCACCAGCGGGATAACCGTAGGCCGCTATCTGCGCAAGCTGGGCTATCGCAATCTCGATGACGTGAAGCACAGCCTGAAGGAGCCCGCTTCAACGCCCTACCGCCAATGGGGAGTGATTGACCGGCTTGACTCCTGGTCACAGCAGCAGGCGCAGCCGGATCGCGCCAGCCTGTCGTTGCAGATGGAGCTGGATGCCATTCGCTATGTCTACCAACTGGCGCAGGAACCGATCTTCGCCCGCGTCAGTCAACGCATCGCCGAAGCCGACGCGGTTATCATCATTGGCATTCAGTCGACCCGCGGCATCGCCAACACGTTCTTCAGCCATCTGGAATACCTGCGCCCACGCGTGACCTACGCCGACGGCAGCTCCGGTAGCTGGCTGGAATCATTAAATTCTGAATACCAGCGCCCCTATGTGGTGCTGACCGATACCCGCGCTTACTCCGTCGCCGCGCGCCAGTTTTGCCGGGTCGCCTGCGAGCGCGGGGTTGCCACCGCGCTGGTCACCGATATCTGGTGCCCATGGGCGCGCGACTATCCGGTTGATTTATTACAGGTGAAAACCGATACCGGCCACTTCTGGGATTCACTGGCGCCGATCGGTTGTCTTTTTAATCTGCTGCTCTCCGCGGTGGTGGAACGGCTGGGACCGAGCCTCTCCAGCCGCCTTGCCGCGAACCGCGCGCTGCAGCAGGAATTTGGTCAGTTTGAACGTTAAGGAAATTTTCGATGAGCCATCTTTCCCTGGTGGATATCGCCGCGCGTTTTCCCACGCTGCCTGTCGACCTGAAATACGCCACCGCAGATAACATTACCGGCCAACCGATTTATCGCGAAGCCCGCTGCCTGCTGCACCCCGACGCGGCGACCGCGCTGGAGAAATCTATCGCCATCGCCGCGCTGGCGGGCTATCGCCTGCTGGTGCTTGACGCCTATCGTCCACAGCGCGCCCAGCAACTGCTGTGGAATGCCTGCCCGAACCAGGATTATGTCGTACCGGCCAATATCGGCTCCAACCACAGCCGCGGCACCGCCATCGACGTAACGCTACTCGATGACCACAACAACCTACTCGACATGGGCACCGCCTTTGACGAAATGGACGATCGCTCGCATCCCTACCACCCGGCGGTAGCGCAGGAGGCCCAGCGCAATCGCCTGTTGCTGAACGCCATTATGTTCGGCGGCGGATTTAAAGGTATTACCACGGAATGGTGGCACTTCGAACTACCGGACGCGGCCGGTTATCCGCTACTCGATGATGTTTTCGCCTGTTTCTCCCCCGCTCAGATTGACGGAGTTTCACCATGAACATGACTCGCCCAGCATCCGTAGGTTTTCGCCCGTTACTGTTAGCCGCCGCGCTCTGCGCCGCTGTCCCCTCCGCCTTTGCCGCGGTGCCGAAAGATATGCTGGTGATCGGCAAAGCCGCCGACCCGCAAACGCTCGACCCGGCCGTCACCATCGATAACAACGACTGGACGGTGACCTACCCGGCCTATCAGCGGCTGGTCAAATACAAAACCGATAATGGCAAAGGTTCAACCGATGTCGAAGGCGATCTCGCCGAAAACTGGCAGGCCTCCGACGACGGCAAAACCTGGACCTTCACTCTGCGCAAAGGCGCGCAGTTTGACGACGGCTCGCCGGTGACGGCAGAGGCGGTCAAACTCTCTTTCGAACGGCTAATACGCATTAAACAGGGGCCATCGGAGGCGTTTCCCAGCGGGTTGAAGGTGGATGCCGTCGATCCGGCCACCGTTCGCTTCACGCTGCCGGAATCTTTCGCGCCGTTCCTGCATACGCTCGCCAATGACGGCGCCTCCATCATTAACCCGGCGGTGCTGAAAGCCAACGCCGCCGATGACGCCCGCGCCTATCTGGCCGAGCACACCGCGGGCTCCGGCGCGTATAGCCTGCAGCGCTGGCAGAAAGGGCAACAGTTGGTGCTGGTGCCCAACCCGCACTTCAGCGGCAACAAGCCGGCCTTTAAGCGCGTCACGGTGAAAATCATCGGCGAAAGCGCCGCCCGTCGTCTGCAGTTGACCAAGGGCGATTTGGATATCGCCGACGCCCTGCCGGTCGATCAGTTTGCGGCATTGAAGAAAGAGGACAAGGTCGCGGTCTACGACTACCCGGCGCTGCGCGTCACCTACCTGTATCTCAACAACAGTAAAGCGCCGATGAACCAGGCGGATCTGCGCCGCGCGGTGTCGTGGGCAACGGACTATAAAGGCATGGTCGACGGCATTCTTGGCGGTAACGGTAAGCAGATGCGCGGGCCGCTCCCCGATGGCATGTGGGGCTACGACGCCAGCGCCATGCAGTATTCATTAGATCCCGACAAAGCCAAAGCGGCGCTGGATAAGGTGGCGGATAAGCCGAAAACGCTGACGTTCCTCTACTCCGATAACGATCCGAACTGGGAGCCGATTGCGCTCTCCACTCAGGCCAATCTGCAGGCGCTGGGTATCCAGGTCAAGCTGGAGAAACTGGCCAACGCCACCATGCGCGAGCGCGTGGGTAAAGGTGATTACGACATCGCTATCGGTAACTGGAGCCCGGACTTCGCCGATCCCTATATGTTTATGAACTACTGGTTCGAGTCGGACAAAAAAGGGCTGCCGGGAAACCGCGCATTCTACGACAACCCGCAGGTTGATGCGTTATTGAAACAGGCGGTCGCCACCACCGATCAGGCGGCGCGAACCAAAGATTATCAGCAGGCGCAAAAGACCGTCATTGATGACGCCGCCTACGTCTACCTGTTCCAGAAAAACTATCAGGTCGCCATGAACAAAGAGGTGAAAGGCTTCGTTTTCAACCCGATGCTTGAGCAGATTTACAATATCGCCGACATGCACAAGTAGCGGGCCGTCTCTCCATCTTGTCTGGTCGGGCCGTCGCAGGCCCGGCCGAGGAGCGCCATCATGAGTTTCTGGGGTTTAATACGACAGCGCTGTTGGGGGCTGATTTTAGTCGTCGCCGGCGTCTGCGTGATTACGTTTATTATTTCGCACCTGATTCCCGGCGACCCGGCGCGGCTGCTGGCGGGCGATCGCGCCAGCGATGAAATCGTCCGCCATATTCGCCAGCAGCTGGGGCTGGATTTACCGCTATGGCAGCAGTTTGCCCGCTACGTTGACGCCCTGCTCCACGGCGATCTCGGCACCTCGATTCGCACCGGCCGCCCGGTCCTGGAAGATTTGAAAACCTTCTTCCCGGCGACGCTGGAGCTGGCCTTTTGCGCGCTGCTGATTGCCCTGCTGGTCGGCATCCCGCTCGGCATGCTGTCGGCGGTTTACCGCAATCGCTGGACCGATCACCTGGTGCGCCTGATGGCGCTGACCGGCATTTCAACCCCGGCGTTCTGGCTCGGTCTCGGAGTGATCGTGCTGTTTTACGGCAAGCTCGATTGGCTGCCCGGCAGCGGCAGGCTCGATGACTGGTTCGATCCGCCCACCCGCGTCAGCGGCTTTTATCTGCTGGATTCACTACTGGAAGGCAATATCGAGGTCTTCTTCAATGCCCTGCAGCACCTCATTTTGCCGGCGGCCACCCTTGCCTTCGTTCATCTTGGCATCGTCGCCCGGCAGATCCGCTCGGCGATGCTCGAACAGCTCAATGAGGATTACATTCGGACCGCGTTGGCCAGCGGCCTGCCGAAATTCACCATTGTGGTGCGCTATGCGCTACCCAACGCGCTGATCCCCTCCATCACCGTGCTCGGGCTGGCGCTGGGCGATCTGCTGTACGGCGCGGTGCTCACGGAAACAGTGTTCGCCTGGCCGGGGATGGGCGCCTACGTGGTGTCTTCGATTCAGGCGCTCGATTTCCCCGCCGTGATGGGCTTCGCCATCGTGGTCTCCTTTGCTTACGTACTGGTCAATCTGGTAGTCGACCTGCTCTATTTATGGATCGACCCGCGCATGGGTCGGGGAGAAAGCTAAGTGATGATGACTCAGGAACAACCGCTTCCACGGCCAAAGGCTGAAAAAAGCGGCCACTGGAAGCGTCGTTGGTGGTTGATCCGCCAAAGTCCTCTAACGCTAATTGGCGCGGCGATCATGCTGATCATGCTGTTTTTAATGATCTTCTCGCCGTGGCTGACGCCGCACGATCCTAACGCTATCAACCTTGCCGCGCGTCTGCAGGCGCCGTCGTTCGCTCACTGGTTTGGTACCGACGAGGTCGGCCGCGATCTGTTCAGCCGCGTACTGATCGGCAGCCAGCAGTCGGTGGCCGCCGGGCTGGCGGTGGTATTGATCGCCGGGATCAGCGGCTCGCTGCTGGGCTGTCTCTCCGGGGTGCTTGGCGGGCGCAGCGACGCGCTGATTATGCGTCTGATGGACATTATGCTGTCGATTCCGTCTCTGGTGCTGACCATGGCGCTGGCGGCGGCGTTAGGTCCGAGCCTTTTCAACGCGATGCTGGCGATCGCCATCGTGCGTATTCCATTTTACGTGCGGCTGGCCCGCGGCCAGACGCTGGTCGTGCGTCAGCATACTTTCGTCGAGGCCTCGGTGACGTTTGGCGCCTCGCGCTGGCATCTGATCAGCTGGCATATTCTGCGTAACGCCCTGCCGCCGCTGGTGGTGCAGGCCTCGCTGGATATCGGCAGCGCGATCCTGATGGCCGCCACGCTCGGTTTTATTGGCCTCGGCGCCCAGCAGCCCACCGCGGAGTGGGGCGCGATGGTCGCTAACGGCCGCAACTACGTGCTCGATCAGTGGTGGTACTGCGCCTTCCCCGGCGCGGCGATCCTGATCACCGCCGTCGGCTTTAACCTGTTTGGCGATGGCATTCAGGATCTGCTGGATCCCAAGGCCGGAGGGCGCAACTAATGGAAAATCGGGTCTTAACTATCGATAACGTTCGCCTGAGTTTCCCGGTCTATCAGGGCCAGGTCAACGTGCTGAATAATATCTCGCTGCACATCGATCGCGGCGAAATCGTCGGCGTGGTGGGCGAGTCGGGTTCTGGTAAATCGGTGACCGCGATGCTGGCGATGCGCCTGCTGCCTGCCGGCAGCTACCACATTCATAGTGGCGCTATCACCCTGATGGGTCACGATATGCTCAACCTGACGGAAAAAACGCTGCGCGATATTCGCGGCAGTAAGGTCGCGATGATTTTTCAGGAGCCGATGACCGCGCTAAACCCTACCCGACGCATCGGTAAGCAGATGGTAGACGTCATTCGCCAGCACCGTCCCATGTCGATGCGTGAGGCGCGCGCACGCGCCGTCGAACTGCTGGCGGATATGCAAATTGCCGACCCGCAAAGCGTGCTCAAGCGCTATCCCTTCGAACTCTCCGGCGGCATGCGCCAGCGGGTAATGATCGCTATCGCCTTTTCTTGCGAGCCCGACCTGCTGATTGCCGACGAACCAACCACCGCGCTGGACGTCACCGTGCAGCGTCAGGTGCTGCGCCTGTTAAAGCAAAAGGCCCAGGCGACCGGTGCCGCCGTGCTGTTTATCAGCCACGATATGGCGGTGGTCTCTCAGGTGTGCGATCGGCTGTACGTCATGTACGCCGGCGCGGTCATTGAAAGCGGCAACACCGGGGAAGTGCTGCAGCAGCCGCAGCATCCCTACTCTATCGGCCTGTTAAACAGCGCCCCCGATAATGGCGAACCGCGCGCGCCGCTACGTTCTATTCCCGGCACCGTGCCGAATCTGGCGCGTCTTCCTGCCGGCTGCGCCTTCCGCGAACGCTGCTTCGCCGCGGGTGAAGCCTGCGGTATCACCCCCACGCTGCAGGCTCATGGTAGCGCCGCCGATAGACAGGCTGCCTGCTGGTACCCGCAACGGGAGAACGCCCATGTCTGAGACGCTATTAACCCTCAATGATGTGCACCTGACCTTTGCCGCGCAGAAAAACTGGCGCGGGAAAGTCATCGAACACGTCTATGCGCTAAATGGTCTGGATATGACAGCCAGGCGCGGCGAAACCTTAGGGATCGTTGGCGAATCCGGCTGTGGAAAAAGCACCCTGGCGAAGCTACTGATGGGCATGTTAAAGCCCTCTTCCGGCCACTTCACCCGCGCGCCGGCGCGCGGCGAAAACCAGAGCGGACGCATGCAAATGGTGTTTCAGGATCCGCTCTCATCGCTGGATCCGCGGCTACCGGTCTGGCGCACCATCACCGAACCGGTGTGGATCCAATCGCGCATGCCTGAAAAGGCGCGTCTCGATCTCGCCGAGCAGCTGGCGCTACAGGTGGGGATCCGTAGCGAATATCTCGATCGGCTGCCGCACGCTTTTTCCGGCGGCCAGCGCCAGCGTATCGCCATCGCCCGCGCGCTCTCGTCACAGCCGGAGATAATCGTGCTCGATGAGCCGACTTCGGCGCTGGATATCTCGGTGCAGGCGCAGATCCTTAATCTGCTGGTCGAACTGCAGCAGCGGCAGAATCTCACCTACGTGCTGATTTCGCATAACGTCTCGGTGATACGCCATATGAGCGATCGGGTGGCGGTGATGTATCTCGGGCAAATCGTTGAGATGGGGGAGGCCCGGCAGGTACTGGATAATCCCGCGCATCCTTATACCCGGCTATTGATGGAGTCGGTACCGCGCATCGGTTCGCCATTAGGCGAAGGTGTGCGCAATACCGAACTACCGGGTAACCGCCGGCTGCCGACGGGCTGCTACTTTCGGGAACGCTGTCCTTACGCCAGCCAGGGCTGCGAACGGCCGCAGCCGCTGGAGGCACAAGCGAATGGCGCGCAAGTCCGCTGCTGGAAAGCGCAAACAATAAGATGAGACCGGTCGCCGCCCGGTGCTACTGTTATCGGTTTGCAACGGTTTTGTGTACGGAAAACATGTGCTTTGTGTTAATTCAGAGCACATTGCGCTCCCGATATTTCTTCTGCGTTATGGCTCTCATGGCGCAGGGAGCGCACAGACCGTAGGCCGGATAAGGCGAAGCCGCCATCCGGCGCAAAAGCGGCGCCTTATCCGCGGATATTGCCCGGCTGCGCTGCGCTTGCGCGGGACTACAGATCCAGTGCAATGGGTGGCCCAGAGCCATAGGTAGCCCGGGGAAGGCGGTTACGCCGCCCCCGGGTTAGCCGTTATAAATTAATCAGAACAGCCCCAACGGCGCGGTGCCGTAGCTCACCAGCAGGTTTTTGGTCTGTTGATAGGCTTCCAGCGCCATTTTGTGGGTTTCTCGCCCGACGCCGGACTGCTTATAGCCGCCAAACGCGGCATGCGCCGGATAAACGTGATAGCAGTTGGTCCACACTCGACCGGCCTTGATGCCACGCCCCATGCGGTACGCCAGGTTAGTATCCCGCGTCCACACCCCGGCCCCTAAACCAAACTGCGTCTGGTTCGCGATCGCCAGCGCCTCCGCCTCGTCCTTAAAGGTGGTCACGCCGATGACCGGGCCAAAGATCTCCTCCTGGAAGCTGCGCATCTCGTTGTGCCCTTTAATCAGCGTCGGCTGAATATAGAAGCCGCTATCCAGCTCGGCGGTAATGCTCGCCCGATCGCCGCCGGTGAGGATCTGCCCGCCTTCATCACGAGCGATCTTGATATACGACAGGATCTTATCGAACTGCTGACGTGACGCCTGAGCGCCGATCATCGTTTCGGTATCAAACGGATCGCCGCGACGGATCTGCATCACTTTCGCCATAACCCGCTCCATAAACGGCTCATAGATCGATTCGTGGATCAACGCGCGCGATGGACAAGTACAAACTTCACCCTGATTGAAGAAGCCCAGTACCAGCCCTTCCACCGCCTTCTCAATAAACTCCTCCTCGCCATCCATCACGTCGGCGAAATAGATATTCGGCGATTTGCCGCCCAGCTCAACGGTGCAGGGAATAATATTCTCTGCCGCGCAGGCCATAATGTGACGGCCTACTGGCGTCGAACCGGTAAAAGCGATTTTAGCGATCCGCTTGCTCGTCGCCAGCGCTTCGCCGGCCTCTTTGCCAAAGCCCTGCACCACGTTCAACACCCCTGCCGGGAAGAGATCGCCGATGATTTCCATCAGCAAAGTAATACTCAGCGGCGTCTGCTCCGCCGGTTTTAAGACCACGCAGTTGCCTGCCGCCAGCGCGGGCGCCAGTTTCCATGCCGCCATCAGCAGCGGGAAGTTCCACGGAATAATTTGCCCGACCACGCCCAACGGTTCGTGGAAATGATAAGCCACGGTGGTGTCGTCAATTTCAGCAGTACTGCCTTCCTGCGCGCGCAGACAGCCGGCGAAATAGCGGAAATGATCGACCGCCAGCGGCAGATCGGCGTTCAGGGTTTCACGGATAGGTTTGCCATTATCCCAGCTCTCCGCTACCGCCAGATACTCGAGGTTCTCCTGAATGCGGTCAGCGACCTGCAGCAGAAGATGGGAACGCTGTTGTACCGAGGTTCGCCCCCAGGCGTCCGCCGCCCGGTGTGCCGCATCAAGGGCCAAACCGATATCTTTAGCGTCGGAACGGGGAAACTGCGCAATGTTGCTCCCATCGACGGGAGAAGTATTCATGAAATATTCGCCGCTTAACGGCTCGACGAATTTACCGTCTATGAAGTTGCCGTAGGCCGATTTGAATGAAACCAAAGCGCCCGGTTTGCCAGGATGAACATAACGCATAGCAATCTCCTTCTGTAGGGTTAAGGCGCAGCGGCGTGGTGGTTTTTGCTATTGTCCGCTGCACGCTTTCTCATGTAGCAGGGGTTATGCCAATTTTGCGTACTTCACATAAAATTCATAACTTCCAAATAATTACATATATCCCTCTGCCGATTCGCGTCCTCTTTGTCGCACAAGATCCCGCTTCTGTGTTGCGAATCGCAACACCAAGAAAACCAAATCGCTACAATATTGCAACACAACCCAGCCGACCACGAGGTGCGCCGTGCAAGGAAATCCGTTCACTATCACCGCCGGGACGCAGTCAAGCGCCCTGCTGAGCGACTCCTGGCAACGCAGCCAGCGCTACGGCCTGCAGCCAACGAGCGACGAATTTCCGCGCCTGCGCGGCGGCGAACTGGCCGACGTGCTGGAAAGCAACCGCAGCCTGCAACGGCTGGCGCAACCGGTGGCGACGCCGCTGGCGCAACGTGCTGCCGGGCTGCAATCGGTAGTGATTCTTTCCGATGCCAGCGGGCTGGTGCTCCAAACCTTCGGCAATAGCGCGGCAATGAAAAAAGCGCAGAGCTTCGCGCTGGAGCCTGGCAATATCTGGAGCGAAAGCGGTCGCGGCACCAACGCTATCGGTACCGCGCTGGCGATTGATGACAGCTGCGAAGTCGAAGGCCGCCAACACTATTTAACCCGTAATCAGGATTTGTACTGCGCGGCGGTCCCCCTACAGAGCCCCGATGGCCAGATTGCCGGGGCGCTGGATATTTCCGGCCCGGCGCATATCCCGCATCCCCACTCTCTGGCGTGGATTAAAGAGGCGGCCAAACAGATTGAATATCTGTGGGTGAAACAGAGCCTGCATCCGCAGCAGTGGTTAATGAGCCTGCACTCGCGGGTGCAGAAGCTCGATAGCGCCGAAGAGCTGCTGCTGGTCTTCTCCGATAACCTGCTGACCGCGGCCAATCGGCTGGCCATTCGCGAACTGGGCCTGCAGTCCGGTCAGATAGGGCAAATGACCTTCCAGCAGTTGTTCCCCCGCCTGACGCAAACGGCGGTTAGCGTGCCGCTGCCGATGACCTTCCAGCAACGTGGCTACTACTACCGCCTGCGTGCGCCAACCTGCACCAGCGTCGCTGTCCCCGCGCAACCAGCGCTTAACCTGCCGTTTTGCCCGTCCGGCGAAGGCGAGAAAATGGTCCGCCTGCTCAATGCCGGTATCGCGCTGTGTATCGAAGGAGAAACCGGCTGCGGTAAAGAGTTCCTCAGCCGCGAACTACATGCACATAGCCGCTGGCGCAGCGGTAAATTCGTCGCCATCAACTGCGCGGCCATCCCCGAATCGCTGATTGAATCGGAGCTTTTCGGTTATCAGGCGGGCGCTTTTACCGGCGCGAATAAAAACGGCTATATCGGCAAAATTCGCGAAGCCGATGGCGGGGTGCTGTTTCTCGATGAAATCGGCGATATGCCGCTGGCTCTGCAAACCCGTCTGCTGCGGGTGCTGCAGGAAAAAGAGGTCATGCCGCTGGGCGGGAATCGCAGCGCGCCGGTAAACTTCGCCTTGATTTGCGCCACCCACCGTCATCTCGCACAGCGCGTCGCCGAAGGCGCATTTCGCGAAGACCTGCTCTATCGCCTGCGCGAGTATGCTTTTACCATCCCGCCGCTACGCCAATGGCCTGAACTCAAGCTGTTTATTCCAGCGCTGTGGCGCTCGCTTGGCGCGGCAGAACGCCATATCACTCTCTCCGATGCCCTGATTAATCAACTGACATTATGCCGTTGGCCGGGTAACGTGCGTCAGTTGCAAAGCCTGCTCAAAGTTCTGTTGGCGCTGGCGGACGATGGCGAATGCCTGGGCGTCGCGGCGCTGCCGGAGGAGTATCAAAGCGCGCCGCAAACCAGCGCTCCAGGCGGGCTTCAACAACATGATGCAAAGCTGATTGCCGATACGCTGGCCAGCTTTAACGGCAACGTGAGTAAAGCGGCGCAGGCGTTAGGCGTCGCGCGCAGCACGCTGTATCGGCGGGCCGCGCGCGTACAAAGGAAGTGACTACGGCGTAAAGCGCGCCGGCAGCCAGGAGAAGAGACGGCGACTCAGCGCTTCGCACAAGGCCACTAGCGTCTGCCCCAGCCGTTGCCAGACCACTTTCGCCACGCAGACGCCCAGTGCTGAAATCAACGCAGCGCCCAGCATATCCAGCGGGAAATGGACGCCGAGAAAAATACGCGCCCACGCCACCGGCAGCGCCGCCGCCAGCACCAGCAGCCCCATGCCGCGCAGGCGTAATGATAGCAGCGCGAAAGCGGCGCTGAACATCACGGTGCCGTGATCGCTTGGGAAAGAGTTATCCGCCGGGTGGCTTATCCAGGTATGGCCCAGCGGGATCATAAACGGCCGCGGATGGAACCACAGCGTTCCGCAGGCAAACCCAAGCCCTAACGCTATCAAAATCGTCATGGCGCAAAACAGCGCCTGTCGATGTCCCTGACGACCGCCGAGGAACCATAATCCGAGCAATATCGCCGGGACTAAAAGGATAATCCAGCTGGCGGAGAATCGCGCCAGCAGCAATAGGCTGTCCGGCGTACCAGGCCCGGCATTCAGCGCGAGGAAGGCGCTCTGGTTAAACGTTTCTAACAGGTTCATGGCGAGTTCTCGTCACAGTCATCATGCTGTCATTATCGCCGGGATACCTTAAGCCAGGATTAACCTGGCGCTGAAGAATCCTCCTGGTTTTCTCCACCAGCTAACTGCTGCGGCAGCCGCGCCAGCAGTTCATCTACCACTACGCGAATTTTCTGCGGTACCCATGCCGCTTCCGGCCAGACGGCGCTAATCGCAAAACTGCCGCTGACGGACGACGGCAATATTTGCTGAAGTTCTCCCCGCGCTATCTCGTCTGCCGCCAGCCAATCCGGCAGCCAGGCGATTCCCAGTCCGCTTTTCGCCGCCGCGGCGATGGCGGCGAAATCATCCATTGCCAGCCCGGGCTGCGGGCGGAACGCGAGCGCCGCTCCCTGCGCATCGCGCAGATGCCATTTCTGCATCTGCCCGGCGTAGAGATAGCCAATGGTAAGATGCCCGTGTAGTTCTTCCGGCGCCTGCGGCGCTGGCCGATGTCGTAGATATAACGGCGATGCGCAGAGAATCATGCCATGCTGGCCTAAACGCCGGGCCTTAAGAAAGCTGGAGTCGCTCAAGGTGCCGATCCGTATCGCCATATCGAATCCTTCTTCAAACAGATTGACCTGGCGGTCGCTAAACGACAGCTCGAGCTTAAGCTCAGGATAACGTTGGCTAAGAGGAAACAAGATCGGCGCCACGCAGCGCTGGCCAAACAGCACAGGCAGGCTGATTCGCAGTCGCCCTTGTACCTGGGTTTTTCCACGCTGTATTTCATTTTCCGCATCACGCAGGTTATCCAGCGCCCGGCGGGATTGTAGATAAAAAACCTCGCCTTCTTCGGTCAACGCCTGCCGGCGAGTAGTGCGCTGGAACAACGCGACGCCGAGCCGCTGCTCCAGCCGGGAAATCGTCTTGCCGACGGCGGATCGCGTCACGTTTAGCTTCTCTGCGGCTTGCGCAAAGTTACCGCATTCGACGACGGCGACAAATACCGGGATCGCGTTCAAGTCACTGCGCATTGATTGGTTCCTGAGTGGATACAATTATAAAAAATAATGTCACTACTGGAGAAAAAAAGACAGTGTTACCCTGCGGACCATCAACTTTATGAGGAGTCCGTCATGAGTAACGTATTGATTTTAAAATCCAGCATCAACGGCCCGGCGTCGCTAACTAACCAGCTAATAGATGAATATATGCAGATTCGCCGCGAAGCCGGCCATCAGGACTCGGTTGTCGAACACGATCTGACCACCCTCGCCTTGCCGAAACTCGATGGCGCGCTGTTTGCCGCGCTGCGCGGCGCGCAAGATACGCGCCCGGCGATCCAGCAAGGAGTTGCCCTCTCTGATTCACTCATCGCCGAGTTAAAGGCTAGCGATCTGCTAGTGATCGGCGCACCGATGTATAACCTCAACGTGCCAACCGATCTCAAAAACTGGTTCGATCTGGTGGCGCGAGCGCGGGAAACCTTCCGCTATACCGAGACCTGGCCGCAGGGGCTAGTTGAAGGCGTGCGTGCGGTGGTTATTAGTTCGCGCGGCGGCGTCCATGACGGGCAACCCAGCGATGCGGTCACCCCTTACCTGCGCGCGGTGCTGGGATTGATGGGGATTAGCGACGTCGAATTTATCTATGCTGAAGGGATGGATATTCGCCCGCACGGCCGCGACGCGGGCATCGCCCACGCCCGCCAGCATATCGCCAGGGCTGCTCAGTTGGCGTGAGGTCGATTCTTTATGCGGGCTGGTAAAGGGTCATCTTTTACTTTAGAATAATCTAAATTTAGAAAAGACTAAAATAAAATGACCACAGCACAACAACTGCAGGCCAGCGCCGGGGAAGCCGCTGTCCTGCTGAAAGCGATGAGCAATCCCCACCGATTACTGATTCTATGCATGCTCTGCGAAGCCCCGCGTACAACCGCAGGCGAGCTGGCGCAAATCACCGGCCTGAGCCCTTCAGCCACCTCTCAGCACCTCGCGCGAATGCGTGATGAAGGGCTAATCGACTGCGAACGCGATGCGCAGCGCCTGCGCTATTTCATTACCCATCCCGCCGTTCAGCAGGTCATCGCCACGCTGAAAACCATTTACTGCCCGTAAGGAGTCCTTATGACTATCGCCACCGTTACAGCCAACGAAGCCCAGGCGCTTATCGCCCAGGGCGCGCGGCTGATTGATATCCGCGCTGCCGACGAATACGCTCGTGAGCATATTCCGGCGGCGACGCTACTGCCATTAGAGCAACTGACTCACGGCGAGGCGCTCAATGCGCAGCCGGGAGAAACAATCATTTTTCACTGCCAGGCCGGCTCGCGCACGCAAAATAACGCCAGCCTTCTGGCCACCGCCGCCGCGCCCGCGCAGGTTAAGCTGCTGGCTGGCGGTATTCAGGCATGGCGAGCGGCGGGTTTGCCGATAGTCGAAGATAAATCCCAGCCGCTGCCGCTAATGCGCCAGGTGCAAATCGCCGCCGGCGCGCTGATTTTGCTGGGAGTAGTGCTGGGATACGCCGTCAACAGCGGCTTTTTCTTGCTGAGTGGTTTCGTTGGCGCGGGGCTCACTTTCGCTGGCCTCACCGGTTTCTGCGGCATGGCGCGCCTGCTGGCGGTCATGCCGTGGAACCGACGTTAAAATGCCTGCCAGATGAGTAGCGCAATGCCGCCAAACAATAGCCATTTGACAATGTAGTAAACCGTTTTATTCCATTTTTTCAATCGCTTGCCGACAATGCGGATTTGATAAATGTAACGGAAGCTGCGGTTAATCCCGCCGGTACGGTCACCAATATCGTTCGGCGCGGCGGCGGCGCTCATTAAATTTCGCCCCAGCCAGTGGTTTACCTTCTGCGCCCAACGGTAACGCATAGGCCGTTCGATATCGCAAAACAGAATCAGCCGGTTCTCACCGCTGGTATTTTCCGCATAGTGAATATAGGTTTCGTCAAATAGCACACCTTCGCCATCGCGCCAGCTATAGCGTTCGCCGTCCACTTCAATAAAACAGCGATCGTCATTCGGCGTCGCCAGCCCAAGATGGAAACGCAGCGACCCGGCATAAGGATCGCGGTGGCGAGGCAAACGGCTACCATCGGGTAACGTGGCGAACATCGCAGCTTTAACCGAAGGAATACCGCGCAGCAGTTCGGTCGTTTTTGGACACAGCTGGCTGGCGGAGGGATGTGCATCTTCATACCATTTCAGGTAAAACCGTTTCCAACCGGTTTTAAAGAATGAGTTAAATCCGGCATCATTATATTTTTCCGCCGCTTTTATTTGCTCCAGTCGCTGCAGGTTAATCCCCTCTTCACGAATAACCAGCCAGTTCTTTTGTAATATCGCAAGCTCCGGAAACGTTTCAGGACGCAGAAACGGGGTGTTCGGCACACGTGAAAAGAGGTACATAAACCCGTTAAGTGGGGCAGTAAAAGTTGAATGGTCTGAAAGCTGACGCCAGAAACGATAGCGAACTTTTCCGCGATAATGGACGTAGAGCACAGCAATTATAATAATCAGTAAAATGATATACTTCATATTCGCTTATCTGACCATGTTCTGTTTTGAATCATTCCGCGCCAACAGTATAAGTTTCCCTCACCGCAGCGCCACAAAAACCATTAACAAAGATAATACATCTACCCATAAATTGTTTTAACAAAAAGCAGCACGACCATTGAATCCGTCAGCATCGTTGAGCTATCGTTTAGGTTCTTAGTTGTTACCCATGCTCAGGAGAAACACCATGTTTGCAACAGGCGATCTGGTACAACCGCGCGTCGGCGGGCCAAAATTGAAGGTAGTGGAAGTGAATGGCGATAGTCTGATCGTTGTTCAGGCAAGTAACGAACAGGGTGAGAAATTTACTCTGAAAGCGGTTGATGTCACGCCTTATACAGAAGAAGGCGATTTCGGCGTCTGCTAAGTAAAACGGTGGGTTTCCCCACCGTTGAAACAAACGTTGTTTAAATCAGGAAGCTCTCAAGCGATTTCCCTTGCGCGACAGCCATAGCGATCGGCTTCGGCATACGTCCCTGACCAGTCCAGGTTTTTTCTGCGCCGGTATGATCGGTATAACGATATTTAGCCGGGCGCGGCTGACGTTTTTTACTGCTTTTCGCCGGGGCCATTTCATGCAGCGCTAATTCATCAGGTGAAATACCATCAGCAACCATTAATTCCAACCAGGTATTAATTTTTTCCTGATATTCCGCCTGCTGCTGTTGCATCTTCTGCTGCTCTTCACGTTTTTCTTCAGTGACGATCCTGAGTTTTTCCAGCATCTCTTCAAGCACGTCAGTGGAGAATTCACGCGCCATAGCACGCAGTGAGCGAATATTATTCAGTTTTTGTAACATAAAAGACATAAAGATCAAAAATCCCAAATCGAAAAAATAAAACAAGAATTACCTGGGCAGTTTAATATATATGTATATATATTTCCAGCCTTTGATTATTCAAATAAATATGAACAGGTTTGCGCCCATAGACTCACTAAAATTTATTGGCGGTTAATATCGAAATAGAACACAAACTCTGACTAGCGCAGATGAATAATGCATAGCGCGACATAATAATATATTTATAGCCACGTCAGTGAGTTATAAAATCAACGCCCATGCAGGGGAACGCCAATGGCTTTGTGGTAATGAATTAAAATTCATATAATCAGAATAAAACACACACTTTGCATGCAGCAGTAAATGCTGGAAAATCGGCATTTATACGGTAAATAACGCCAATAGTGACCACTATCACATAACGCAATCAGGCATCCGCTTTACCAACCCTACTTCTCCTGCCATGCGTACTCGCCCCCTGACAAAACAAAATCATATCTAATTGATATTAAACGATATAATCAATTAAAGGAACAAAAGTAGCGCAAGCTGAGAAAAACGCCAGTTCACAGAGTGTTTTATCGACAAAAAGGCGATAAATAAAAATTTATAGCTAGTTGTCACTTACAACACAGAGATATACTCTACACACATCAAAACAGGCAGCCCAAAACCGCTACACCATGCGCACTTTTCGGCGTTATTGACTTCATTTTCGAGGAGCACACCGATGTTCTCTGCTCAATCCCGCTTGCGTCATGCGGTAGCAGACACCTTTGCAATGGTGGTCTACTGCACCGTTGTCAACATGATGATCGAAATTTTCCTCTCCGGAATGACCTTTGAGCAGTCGTTATCTTCACGACTGGTCGCGATCCCGGTCAACATTATTATTGCAGTGCCTTATGGTTTCTATCGCGACTTCGCCATGCGCCAGGCGCGCCGGATCAGCACCTCGGGATGGATGAAAAACATTGCTGATGTCGTCGCGTATGTGACTTTCCAGTCACCGGTGTATGTATTGATTCTGTTGTCGGTAGGCGCGGACTGGCATCAAATTGCCGCCGCGGTCAGTTCAAACATTCTGGTATCAATGATGATGGGCGCGGTGTACGGCTACTTCCTCGACTTCTGCCGCCGCCTGTTCCGCGTCAGCCCTTATCAGCAAGCTAAAGCCTGATCCCCCTCTTTCGGCGACTGGTCGCTGCCAGTCGCCTGCTTCAAAGCAGCCCGCATTAGACTATTCAGCCGTGAGACATCTGCGGCTGCGCTTCGCCAAACAGCCCATTCAGAAAACGCTCAAGCGCCATCCGCGAACTAAAACCATGTGGAATGCCGTAATGCTGCTGCGCATCACCCGCCAAATAGAGCGGGAACTGTTCATAATGATCACAAGTTTTAATCTCGCTGGCAGGTTCAGCCAGTGAATTACTGCGCTCTTTAAGCGCCGGATGAATAACTAAAGCGGTACGCCCCATGCGCGCTTCGCGGTTCACATAAACATAATTATCGCCACGGCGATATCCATACGCTTTTTGCGTCACAACATCCATGGTGAAGCCGGCTTTTTCAAGAACACGCGCCACCTCATCGGGTCTTAAATACATACTGATTCCTCGTTATCTTTTACCGCACATTTACCTTACCTTATTCACGAATAGCAGCGCTTTCAGAAAATTCCATAAACTCCCGCAAAAGCATAATGCAAAATCATGTCCTACACTTAATCACTCGAATGGAACAAAGGGAGAAACCAATGGCTAACCGTGTGAACCGCAACGACATTGATGAAAGCGCCGAGGATATTCATAACGAAGTCAGCCAATTAGCGGATACGCTGGAAGAAGTGCTGAAATCATGGGGTAGCGATGCGAAAGATGAAGCTGAGAACGCGCGTAAAAAAGCGCAGTCGCTGCTGAAAGAGACGCGCGCCCGCCTGAACGGCAATACCCGCCTGCGCCAGGCAGCCTATGATACCGTTGAACGCGCCCGCGATGCCGCCGGCTGCGCCGACAGCTACGTGCGTGATAAACCCTGGCAGAGCGTTGGCGCCGCCGCCGCCGTTGGGGTGTTTATTGGCGTTTTGCTTAATTTGCGTCGATAATAGTATCGATAGACTACATGTGAAGATAACAAATACGCGTCTAACCCTGCGTCCCAATGGTGCGCAGGGTTTTTTATTATTCCACGCTGGCCAGCGCTTGTTTAAGTTCGCCTACGACTTCACGTGCCATCACCGCCGACGTGATATTCGTAAAACTCATCAATAACCCGCCCTCACCACGGCTAAGCATGCGCCAGTCGCTCAACGCCTGCACCGCCAGCCCGGCATGTTGGCAGCGGCGGGCCTGCTCGCGATCGTCCCCCTTTACCTCCATCACCAGTTGAATCCCGCCGGACTGCGGTACCACCTGAAAACCCTGCGCCTGCAGCGCCGACTCCAGCCACTGCCTGCGCAACGCGTAGCTGGCGCGCATTTTTTTTAGATGACGCCAGAAATGCCCGTCATTGATGAAGTCCGCTAACGTCTGCTGCCATAAGGTCGGTACATTACAATGGCTCAATTCGGCCTGACGGCGAAACCGCGCCGCCAACGGCAGCGGAACCACCAGCCAGGCAGTGCGCAGCGCGGGAAACATCGATTTACTAAATGACCCGGCGTACAGTACCCGCTGCGGCGCATCAAGGCTTTTCAGCGGCGGTAGCGGCTTCCCCTGATAGCGAAATTCACTGTCGTAATCATCTTCAATAATCCAGCTATCGCGCTGCGCCGCCCACTGTAATACCTGTCGACGTCTCTCCAGCGATAGGGCCACGCCGAGCGGGCTTTGATGCGCTGGAGTTAACAGCGCAAAGCGCGCCTGAGGATAGTGTGCCTGCGCCCAGTCGATATTCATTCCCTGTTGGTCAACCGGTACCGGATCGATATTGACCCCCGCCGCGCTAACCACCGGGCGAATGAACGGATATCCCGGATCCTCCATCCACATATGCTGCCCCGGCTGCGCAAGGGTACGCAAAATCAACGCCATCGAGGCCGCATAGTTGCCGCTAATCACAACCTGCTCCGGCTGGCACTCGATGCTGCGCGACAGGCGCAAATAGTCGACAATCGCCTGACGGAGAACCGGTTCGCCGCAGGGATCGCCGGGTGCGAGGTCGAAGCGCGATTGCGTCCGTAGCCGCCGCCCCATCACCCGCGCCCACAGCCCGCGCGGGAAAAGATCCAGTGCCGGCAACCCCATTTGAAAAGGCTGCGGCGCTACGGATCCCCGGCCCGTCGCCGGTCGCTGAGCCGTGACCTGCCGCGGGCTCAGCCGCTCGCTGACAAAGGTGCCCGCCTGGCCGCGGCGCTCCAGCCAGCCCTGTGCCACCAGCTCGCCCCAGGCATTTTCAATCGTCGCCCGCGATACGCCAAGCTCCTGCGCATAAACTCTGCTCGCGGGCAGACGGCTTCCCGGCGCCAGCTCGCCATTCTCAATCGCTGATTTCAGCTGGCGGGCGATACGCTGGTAGTGCGGCACTTTTTTGGCTTCCATTATGGTCTGCTTTTTTCATCACAATATGGCTATCTAATGCAGTCCATTATAGTGCTATTTTGCCCGGGTCTTAGAGAGGAGAACTGCAAGATGACCACATTACGTCAGCCGTATAGCGAACTGAGCCCGGAAATCTATAAGGGGTTGGTTCAGGCCAGCATAGCGCTGGAAAAAAGCGAATTGGGCAGCACGATGGTGGAGCTGGTCTATTTGCGGGTGTCGCAAATTAACGGCTGCGCTTTTTGCCTTGAGATGCACAGCAAAGCGCTACGCAAAGCCGGCGTTGACCAGAGCAAACTGGATGCGCTGGCAGGCTGGCGCGTAAGCGCCCACTTCAGCGCCGCGGAACGCGCGGCCCTGGCATGGGCGGAATCGGTAACCGATATCGCAACCAGCCACGCCGAAGATGAGGTGTACCTGCCTTTAGAAGAGCATTTTACGCCCCGCCAGATTAGCGATTTAACCTTCGCCATCAGCCTGATGAACGCCTTCAACCGTCTGGCGATCGCGATGCGGATGTAATTTTCGCGTATCGACTTCCCTCCCCCGCCAGGCTAGTTGGTGGGGGATAACTTATCGAAAAACTCTATATATTGCGTGGTTGAAGTTTTAAATAACTACATCTAGTATTTCCTGAACGGTAAGCCCATAACGTTCGGCGCGATGTTTTACGCCGTCTTGCTATCTTAAATGGAAATACGAATCATGCGCATTATTATTTACACTCGAAGTGACTGCGTGCAATGCCATGCCACCAAACGCGCGATGGAGAGCCGCGGTTTCGCCTTCGATATGGTCAACATCGACCAACACCCGGAAGCCATCGACATGCTGCGCGAGCAGGGATTCCAGCAATTACCGGTGGTGATGGCCGGGGAAACCCGCTGGTCTGGCTTCCGCCCCGATATGATTAATCGCCTGCGTCCCGCCGCGGCTACGGCCAGCCTATGAGCCTCATCGTCTACTTCTCCAGCAGCTCTGAAAATACGCATCGCTTTGTGCAGCGTCTGGCGCTGCCTGCCGTGCGCATTCCGCTCAACGAGCGCGAGCGAATTCAGGTAGACGAACCCTATATTCTCATCGTCCCCAGCTACGGCGGCGGCGGAACGGCAGGCGCCGTGCCGCGCCAGGCGATCCGCTTTTTAAACGATCCGCATAATCGCCGGCTGATTCGCGGCGTCATCGCCGCCGGTAACCGTAACTTCGGCGAGGCCTATGGCCGGGCGGGAGAGGTCATCGCGCAGAAATGCGGCGTGCCGTATCTGTATCGTTTTGAGCTGATGGGTACCCAGCAAGATGTCGACAACGTGCGTAAAGGAGTAAGCGAATTTTGGCAACGACAACCGCAGAACGCGTAACCGCCGGGGCGTCTGATTTCCACGCCCTCAATGCGATGCTGAACTTATACGACAGCAATGGCCGCATTCCCCTGGAAAAGGACCAACAGGCGGTCGAAGCATTTATCCATAGCCACGTGCGCCCCAACAGCGTACCGTTCGCCGGGCTGGAGGAGAAACTGCAATGGCTGAGCGACGAAGGTTATTATGATCCGGCAGTGCTGGCCCGCTATGAACGTCGTTTCGTGCTGGCCCTCTTCGCCCACGCGCATCAACACGGTTTTCGCTTCCGTACTTTCCTCGGCGCGTGGAAGTTCTACACCAGCTATGCCTTACGCACTTTCGACGGCAAACGCTACCTGGAGCATTTCGCCGACCGCGCCTGCATGGTGGCGCTGACCCTGGCGCAGGGCAATGAAACCCTGGCGCGACAGCTGGCCGACGAGATCCTCTCCGGGCGCTTTCAGCCAGCGACGCCGACCTTCCTCAACGCCGGTAAACAGCAGCGCGGCGAACTGGTCTCCTGCTTTCTGCTGCGTATCGAAGATAATATGGAGTCTATCGGCCGGGCGGTGAACTCCGCCCTGCAGCTGTCGAAACGCGGCGGCGGCGTGGCGTTCCTGCTCTCCAACCTACGCGAAGCGGGCGCGCCGATTAAACGTATCGAAAACCAATCCTCCGGGGTGGTGCCGGTGATGAAAATGCTGGAAGACGCCTTCTCTTACGCCAACCAGCTGGGAGCACGTCAGGGAGCCGGCGCGGTTTACCTTCACGCCCATCACCCCGATATTTTGCGCTTCCTCGATACCAAGCGGGAAAACGCGGATGAAAAGATCCGCATTAAAACCCTGTCGCTGGGGGTAGTCATTCCGGATATCACCTTCCAGCTGGCGAAAGAAGACGCGCAGATGGCGCTGTTCTCTCCCTATGACGTTGAGCGACTGTACGGCAAAGCCTTTGGCGATATCGCGGTCAGCGAGATGTATGCGCAACTGGTCGCTGACGACCGCGTTCGCAAACGCTGGATCCGCGCCCGCGATCTGTTCCAGCGGCTGGCGGAAATTCAGTTTGAATCCGGCTATCCGTACATCATGTTCGAGGATACGGTGAACCGCGCCAACCCGATTGCCGGGCGCATTAATATGAGCAACCTGTGCTCGGAGATCCTGCAGATCAACAGCGCCTCCACCTTTGACGAAAATCTCGATTACGCCACCGTTGGCGAGGACATCTCCTGCAACCTCGGCTCGCTGAATATCGCCCACGCTATGGATTCGCCGGACTTCGCCCGCACCGTCGAAGTAGCGGTCCGCGGCCTGACGGCGGTCTCCGATATGAGCGATATCCGCTCGGTACCCTCGGTGGCGGCGGGTAACGCCGCATCGCACGCCATCGGCCTTGGACAGATGAACCTGCACGGCTATCTGGCCCGTGAGGGGATCGCCTACGGCAGCCCCGAAGGGCTGGACTTCACTAATCTCTACTTCTACACCGTCACCTGGCACGCCTTGCGCACCTCTATGGCGATGGCGCGCGAGCGCGGCGTGCGTTTTGCCGGGTTTGAGCAGTCGCGTTACGCTAGCGGCGACTATTTCCAGCAGTATTTGCAGGGTGACTGGCAGCCGAAAACCGCCAGAGTACACGAACTGTTCACCCGTGCGGGGATAACCCTGCCCGATCGTGAGATGTGGCGACAGCTACGTGACGACGTGATGCGCTACGGCATTTATAACCGCAATTTGCAGGCGATACCGCCGACCGGTTCGATCTCCTACATCAATCATGCCACCTCCAGCATTCATCCGATTGTGGCGAAAATCGAGATCCGCAAAGAGGGAAAAACCGGCCGCGTGTACTATCCGGCGCCGTTTATGACCAACGACAATCTGGCGCTGTATCAGGATGCCTGGGAAATTGGCCCGCAGAAAATTATCGATACCTATGCCGAAGCCACGCGACATGTCGATCAGGGGCTGTCGCTGACGCTGTTCTTCCCTGATACCGCCACCACCCGCGATATCAATAAAGCGCAAATTTACGCGTGGAAGAAAGGTATCAAGACGCTGTATTACATTCGCCTGCGCCAGCTGGCGCTGGAAGGTACCGAAATCGAAGGCTGCGTGTCCTGCGCGCTGTAAGGAGAACAGGATGACCCATTTATCGCGCATCAGCGCCATTAACTGGAACAAAATCGAGGATGATAAAGACCTCGAGGTGTGGAACCGGCTGACCAGCAACTTCTGGTTGCCGGAGAAGGTGCCGCTATCCAACGACATTCCGCACTGGCAGATTCTGACGGCTCAGGAGCAGCAGTTGACCATCCGCGTCTTTACCGGGCTGACGCTGCTCGACACCATCCAGAATACCGTCGGCGCCCCGGCGTTGATGACCGACGCCCTCACTCCACATGAAGAGGCTGTGCTGTCGAACATCAGCTTTATGGAAGCGGTGCATGCTCGCTCCTATAGTTCGATATTCTCGACCCTGTGCCAGAGCAAGGATGTCGATGCCGCTTACGCCTGGAGCGAGGAAAACGCTCCCCTACAGCGCAAAGCGCAGTTGATGCTCAATTACTACCAGGCCGATGAGCCGCTGAAGAAAAAAATCGCCAGCGTGTTCCTCGAATCTTTTCTTTTCTATTCAGGGTTCTGGCTGCCGATGCACTTTTCCAGCCGCGGCAAGCTGACCAATACCGCCGATTTAATCCGTCTGATTATTCGCGACGAAGCGGTACACGGTTATTATATTGGCTATAAATATCAAAAAGGGCTGGAAATCGTCAGCGCCGCTAAGCGCGAAGAGCTAAAAAATTTCGCCTTTGATCTGCTGATGGATCTGTACGATAACGAACTGACCTATACCCGCGAATTGTATGCCGACAGCCCGTGGCTTGACGACGTCAACGCTTTCCTCTGTTACAACGCCAATAAGGCATTGATGAACCTTGGCTATGAGGCGTTATTCCCGGCGGAAATGGCCGCCGTAAACCCGGCAATTCTTGCGGCGCTGTCGCCAAACGCCGATGAAAACCACGACTTTTTCTCCGGCTCCGGTTCTTCTTACGTCATGGGTAAAACAGAAGCGACCGCCGACGACGATTGGGACTTTTAACCTCGCAATCGCTGGGGAATATATCAACATATTCTCCAGTGATCTATTTCACATTATTCTTTATTATCACACAAATAATCCACTGGCCATTCCCTCGTCATATTTCCTTCATTTAAGCCAATTTCCCCATTCATTATTCATGCATAATCAAAAAATATCACCAGCCGTATATGATGGCTCAGCCCTTATATCATGGGCAATTCAGCCAGAGTTCCCCATTCAGATTTTGGCTAGCTATTCACATCGAGGGTTGTCACAGAATCTCAGTATGTTAGGGTGTAAACAGGTAATAATCTTCACCAGGTACGATATCGATATAATTAAAGACAGGAAATCATTTATTGCATGGCAATTAAATTAGAAATCAAGAATCTCTATAAGATATTTGGCGAGCACCCGCAACGCGCGTTCAAATATATTGAAAAAGGACTTAGCAAAGAGCAAATATTGGAAAAAACGGGGCTATCGCTTGGCGTTAAAGACGCCAGTCTGGCCATTGAAGAAGGCGAGATATTCGTCATCATGGGACTTTCCGGTTCAGGGAAATCCACCATGGTTCGCCTTCTCAATCGCCTGATTGAACCCACCCGCGGACAGGTGCTGATTGACGGCGTCGATATCGCCAAAATCTCAGATGCCGAGCTTCGCGAGGTGCGCAGGAAAAAGATTGCGATGGTGTTCCAGTCATTCGCCCTGATGCCGCATATGAACGTGTTGGATAACACCGCGTTCGGTATGGAACTAGCCGGCGTCTCCTCCGAAGAGCGCCAGCAGAAAGCACTGGATGCGCTACGTCAGGTGGGGCTGGAAAATTACGCCCACGCCTATCCCGACGAACTTTCCGGCGGGATGCGCCAGCGCGTCGGCTTAGCCCGCGCATTAGCGATCAACCCCGATATTCTGCTCATGGATGAGGCCTTCTCAGCGCTTGATCCGTTAATTCGTACCGAAATGCAGGATGAGCTCACCAAATTACAGGCGAAGCATCAACGTACCATCGTTTTTATTTCCCACGACCTTGATGAAGCTATGCGTATTGGCGATCGTATTGCCATTATGCAAAATGGCGAAGTGGTGCAAATTGGCACCCCTGACGAAATTCTGAATAACCCGGCGAATGATTACGTTCGTACTTTCTTCCGCGGCGTCGATATTAGCCAGGTATTTAGCGCTAAGGATATTGCCCGCCGTAGCCCGGTTGGCCTGATTCGTAAAACCCCCGGTTTCGGCCCGCGTTCAGCGCTGAAATTATTGCAGGATGAGGACCGTGAATATGGCTACGTCATTGAACGCGGTAATAAGTTTGTCGGTATTGTCTCCATCGACTCTCTGAAAAGCGCGCTGAGCGAAAATCAGGGGCTCGATGCGGCGTTAATTGACTCCCCGCAGGCGGTGGAGGCACAAACGCCGCTCAGCGACCTGCTCTCCCACGTCGGCCAGGCGCCCTGCGCCGTCCCGGTGGTGGATGAAGGGCACCAGTATCTCGGCATTATTTCAAAACGCATGCTGCTACAGGCTTTAGATCGCGAGGGGGCAAACAATGGCTGATCAATCAAACCCATGGGATACCGCTGCGCCAGCGGATAACGAGGCGCAGTCCGCCGACGCCTGGGGCAATCCAACACCCGCGCCCGCTGATGGCGGCGGCGCCGACTGGCTTAACAGCGCGCCTGCGCCGCAGCCAGAACATTTCAATATTATGGATCCGTTCCATAAAACGCTGATCCCGCTCGATAGCTGGGTCACCCACGCCATCGACTGGATCGTGCTGCACTTCCGTCCCCTGTTCCAGGGGATCCGCGTGCCGGTGGATTATATTCTCAGCGCCTTCCAGCAGTTGTTGCTGGGAATGCCGGCGCCGGTGGCGATTATTCTCTTCGCGCTGATCGCCTGGCAGATCTCCAGCGTCGGCATGGGCATAGCCACTCTGGTCTCGCTGGTAGCCATCGGCGCTATCGGTGCATGGTCGCAGGCGATGGTCACCCTGGCGCTGGTGCTTACCGCGCTGCTGTTCTGCATGATAATCGGCCTGCCGCTGGGGATCTGGCTGGCGCGTAGCCCGCGAGCGGCGAAAATCATCCGCCCGTTACTTGACGCGATGCAGACCACGCCGGCGTTCGTCTACCTGGTGCCGATCGTCATGCTGTTCGGTATCGGCAACGTTCCGGGGGTGGTGGTGACCATTATCTTCGCCCTGCCGCCAATTGTCCGCCTGACGATCCTTGGGATTAACCAGGTGCCGGCAGACCTCATTGAGGCCTCACGCTCCTTCGGCGCCAGCCCGCGCCAGCTGCTGTTTAAAGTCCAGCTGCCGCTGGCGATGCCGACCATCATGGCCGGCGTCAACCAGACGCTGATGCTGGCCCTGTCGATGGTCGTTATTGCCTCGATGATCGCCGTCGGCGGCCTCGGTCAAATGGTGCTGCGCGGTATTGGCCGCCTGGATATGGGGCTGGCGAGCGTCGGCGGGGTCGGGATCGTTATCCTCGCGATAATCCTTGACCGCCTGACGCAGGCCGTCGGCCGCGATTCCCGCAGCCGCGGTAACCGCCGCTGGTACACCACTGGACCTCTGGGGCTGATTACCCGCCCTTTCTGTAAATAAGAGAAGGAATAACGATGCGACATACTACACTCCTTGCCACAGCGTTTACCGCCCTCGTCACAACCAGCGCGTTTGCTGCCGAGCTGCCGGGTAAAGGCATCACCGTGAAACCGGCGCAGAGTACCATTTCAGAAGAAACTTTCCAGACGCTGCTGGTCAGCCGCGCGCTGGAAAAACTGGGCTATACCGTCGAAAAGCCGAGCGAAGTCGACTATAACGTCGCCTATACCTCCATCGCCTCCGGCGATGCCACTTTTATTGCCACCAACTGGCAACCGCTGCACGATGATATGTACGCGGCGGCGGGGGGCGATAAAAAATTCTACCGTGAAGGAACCTTCGTCACCGGCGCGGCGCAGGGCTATCTGATCGACAAGAAAACCGCCGAGCAGTACCACATTAAGTCCATCGACCAGTTGAAAGATCCGAAGATCGCCAAACTGTTTGATACCAACGGCGATGGCAAAGCCGATCTCACCGGCTGTACCCCCGGCTGGGGCTGCGAAGCGGTCATCAACCATCAGATTGATGCCTATGGGTTGAACAATAAAGTGGTCCATAACCAGGGCAACTACGCGGCGATGATGGCCGATACCATCGCCCGTTATAAAGAAGGCAAACCGGTTCTTTATTATACCTGGACGCCGTACTGGGTCAGCGACGTGCTGAAACCGGGTAAAGATGTGGTCTGGCTGCAGGTGCCGTTCTCCTCTCTGCCGGGAGAACAGAAAGATATCGACACCAAGCTGCCGAACGGCGTCAACTATGGCTTCCCGGTGAATACCATGCACATCGTCGCCAACAAAGCCTGGGCTGAGAAGAACCCGGCGGCGGCGAAGCTATTTAGCCTGATGAAGCTGCCGATTGCCGATATCAACGCCGAAAACGCGATGATGCATGCCGGCCATGCCTCAGAAGCCGACATCAACGGCCACGTTGATGGTTGGATTAAAGCCCACCAGCAGCTGTTCGACGGCTGGGTGAAAGAAGCGCTGGCGGCGCAAAAGTAATTTCTCCCCTCTCCCCACGGCGTTTACCGTCGTGGGGACCGCCCTTCCCCAGAACCAATACGAAACAGATATGCCTAAAAAGGGATTTTCTGATTTCCCATTTTAGCGATTGTGAAGCCGTCACGCCGTCTGCTAAGGTGAACAAATCTTTCCAGGCGTAATTTTCACCAGCGTTATCAATAAGTCACCGATATGGAAACGCCTGCTCCCCGACGTCAGCGCCATTGGCTACCAACACGGGTAGGTTGCGCCGCGTTCAGGTTGAGCTTACAGGCGACGAACAGCATTATTATCCCTACGCAACTCAGCGCTTTAGCCTATGGTTTGGCATGGAAAATCGGCGACTCGCCGGAGATTTTAAGTATTAATAGTGACCGATAATTCATTTGCTTTATTTGTCACAATAGTTATTATATCGGCTGTAATTAATGAGGTTATACCCAAATGGATAGTTCGTTTACTCCCATTGAGCAGATGCTCAAATTCCGCGCCAGCCGCCATGAAGATTTCCCTTTCCAGGAGATTCTCCTCACCCGTCTCTGTATGCACATGCAGGGTAAGCTGCTGGAAAACCGTAACAAAATGCTGAAAGCGCAAGGGATTAACGAGACATTATTTATGGCGCTGATAACGCTTGAGTCTCAGGAAAATCACAGCATTCAACCTTCCGAGCTGAGCTGCGCGCTGGGTTCGTCACGCACTAATGCCACCCGCATTGCCGACGAACTGGAAAAACGCGGCTGGATCGAGCGCCGTGAAAGCGACAACGATCGTCGCTGCCTGCATCTGCAGCTAACCGACAAAGGTCATCAATTCTTGCGCGAGGTATTACCTCCGCAGCACAACTGCCTGCACCAGCTGTGGTCTTCTTTGAGCACTGCGGAAAAAGACCAGCTGGAGCACATCACCCGCAAACTGCTTGGCCGCCTCGACCAAATGGAAGAAGACGGCGCGCTGGCGGGATCCCTGCGCTAAGCACGGAGCCGCACAACATTTTGAGTTGCAAGGAACACGGTCAGGCCAGCAGATCTTCTGCTGGCCTTTCTGGTAAACAGGTCGGCTCAGCCGATGTGAAATAATAAGAATGTAAAATTGTGGAGAATCAGATGAGCGAAAATGCGGCGAGCCAAACTCCGCAGCAATCAGGCAGCAAGAAAGGGAAACGCAAAGGCGCCCTTCTGCTCCTGACCTTGCTCTTTGTTATTGTGGCCGTAGCCTACGGCATTTATTGGTTTTTAGTCCTGCGTCATTATGAAGAGACCGATGACGCTTATGTGGCAGGGAACCAGGTACAGATCATGGCGCAGGTTTCTGGTAGCGTCACCAAGGTCTGGGCCGACAACACCGACTTTGTGCAACAAGGCGATCCGCTGGTTACTCTCGACCAGACCGACGCCCAACAGGCGTTTGAAAAAGCCAAAACCCAGCTGGCGGCAAGCGTGCGTCAGACTCGCCAGCAGATGATCAACAGCAAGCAGCTGCAGGCGAATATTGACGTCAAAAAAACCGCCCTCGCCCAGGCGCAGGCAGACCTTAATCGCCGCATCCCGCTGGGCGCCGCGAACCTGATTGGTCGCGAAGAGCTGCAGCACGCTCGTGACACCGTCGCCAGCGCCCAGGCCGAACTCGACGTCGCTATTCAGCAGTACAACGCCAACCAGGCGATCGTACTGGGCACCAAACTGGAACAGCAGCCTGCGGTGCTGCAGGCGGCGACCGAAGTCCGCAACGCCTGGCTGGCGCTGCAGCGTACGCAAATCGTCAGCCCGATTAGCGGCTACGTTTCCCGCCGCTCGGTGCAGCCTGGCGCGCAGATTGGCACCACTACCCCGCTGATGGCGGTGGTTCCGGCCACCAACCTGTGGGTTGACGCCAACTTTAAAGAGACCCAGCTTGCCCATATGCGTATCGGCCAGCCGGCGACCATCGTCAGCGATATCTACGGCGATGACGTGAAGTACACCGGTAAAGTGGTCGGCCTGGATATGGGTACCGGCAGCGCCTTCTCCCTGCTGCCGGCACAAAACGCCACCGGTAACTGGATCAAAGTCGTCCAGCGTCTGCCGGTTCGTATCGAGATAGATGCTAAACAGCTGGCGCAACATCCGCTGCGCATCGGCCTGTCGACGCTGGTTGAAGTAGACACCAGCAATCGCGAAGGCGAGATGCTGGCAAGCCAGGTACGTAGCTCGCCGGTCTATGAAAGTAATGCCCGTGAAATCGGCCTTGAGCCGGTAAATAAACTGATCGACGGTATCATCCAGGCCAACGCCGGATAATTCGGGGTGAGCGTAATGCAACAGCAAAAACCGCTCGAAGGCGCGCAACTGGTCATCATGACCATTGCGCTGTCGCTGGCGACTTTCATGCAGGTGCTGGACTCCACTATCGCCAACGTGGCTATTCCTACCATTGCCGGTAACCTTGGCTCGTCGCTGAGTCAGGGAACCTGGGTCATCACCTCGTTTGGGGTGGCGAACGCTATCTCCATCCCGATTACCGGCTGGCTGGCGAAGCGCGTCGGCGAAGTGAAACTCTTCGTCTGGTCGACGGTGGCATTCGCCATCGCCTCCTGGGCCTGCGGGGTGTCGAATAGCCTGACGATGCTGATTTTCTTCCGCGTGATTCAGGGGATCGTCGCCGGTCCGCTGATCCCGCTATCGCAGAGTCTGCTACTCAGCAACTACCCGCCAGCGAAGCGCTCAATCGCGCTGGCGCTGTGGTCGATGACGGTCATCGTCGCGCCGATTTGCGGCCCAATTCTCGGCGGCTATATCAGCGATAACTACCACTGGGGCTGGATCTTCTTCATCAACGTGCCGATTGGCGTGGCGGTGGTTCTCATGACGCTGCAAACCCTGCGCGGCCGCGAAACCCGCACCGAACAGCGGCGTATCGACGGCGTCGGGCTGGCGCTGCTGGTTATCGGGATCGGCAGCCTGCAGGTTATGCTCGACCGCGGTAAAGAGCTCGACTGGTTCGCTTCCAACGAGATTATCATCCTGACCATCGTGGCGGTGGTGGCGATAAGTTTCCTTATCGTCTGGGAGTTGACCGACGATAACCCGATAGTCGACCTGTCGCTGTTTAAGTCGCGTAACTTTACCATCGGCTGTTTGTGTATCAGTCTGGCCTATATGCTCTACTTCGGCGCCATTGTATTGCTGCCGCAGCTTCTGCAGGAGGTATACGGCTACACCGCCACCTGGGCCGGTTTGGCTTCGGCGCCGGTCGGGGTGATCCCGGTCATTCTGTCGCCGATTATCGGCCGCTTTGCCCATAAGCTCGATATGCGGCGGCTGGTGACCTTCAGCTTTATTATGTATGCGGTGTGCTTCTACTGGCGCGCGTGGACCTTTGAACCGGGAATGGACTTTGGCGCATCGGCCTGGCCGCAGTTTATCCAGGGCTTTGCGGTGGCCTGTTTCTTCATGCCGCTGACCACCATCACCCTCTCTGGCCTGCCGCCGGAGCGGCTGGCGGCGGCGTCGAGCTTGTCGAACTTTACCCGAACCCTTGCCGGCTCCATCGGTACCTCAATTACCACCACCATGTGGACCAACCGCGAGGCGCTGCACCATGCGCAGCTCACCGAGTCGGTGACGCCGTTCAACCCCAACGCCCAGCAGATGTACGATCAACTACAGGGCATGGGAATGACCCAGCAGCAGGCTTCCGGCTGGATTGCCCAGCAGATAACCAACCAGGGGTTGATTATCTCCGCCAACGAAATCTTCTGGGTCTCGGCGGGGATCTTTATCCTGCTGCTAAGCCTGGTCTGGTTCGCCAGGCCGCCGTTCAGCGCCGGCGGCGGTGGCGGAGGCGCGCACTAAGTATCAACAAAAGGGATCTACGGGTCCCTTTTTTATTGCCGCGACCTTGTCCATTTCGCGCTAGCTTCTGTCCATTTCGCTAAAGCCGCCGATGGGTTATGTCATGCAGGATAAAGCTCCGACTACAGGAGAACACCATGCTGACCAATCCTTGCGAAAAATACAGCCCTTATCCGCCTATCGCCCTGCCCGATCGTCGCTGGCCCGAGCGGCAAATCACTACCGCGCCGCGCTGGCTTTCCACCGATTTGCGCGACGGCAACCAGGCGCTGGCCGAACCAATGGACGCCGCGCGTAAGCTGCAGTTCTGGGATCTGTTGCTGGAGTGCGGTTTTAAAGAAATAGAGGTCGCCTTCCCCTCCGCCTCGCAAACCGATTTCAACTTTGTGCGCCAGCTGATTGAGGAGCAGCGCATCCCTGAAGATGTCACCATTCAGGTGCTGACTCAGGCGCGGGAAGAACTCATAGCACGAACCTTTGAAGCGCTGCGCGGCGCCCGGCAGGCGACTATCCATCTCTACAATGCCACCGCGCCGCTGTTTCGCGAGCTGGTTTTCGGCATGGAAAAGGCCGAAGTGATCGAGCTCGCCACCCGCGCCACCCGGCTTATTCGTCAGCATTGCGAGCAGCAGCCGGACACCCGTTGGCAATATGAATATTCACCGGAAACCTTCTGTTTTACCGAGCCGGAATTCGCCCTTGAAATCTGCGAAGCGGTGGCGGAAATCTGGCAGCCCTGCGGCGAACGGCCAATGATTATTAATCTTCCGGCAACGGTCGAAGTCAACACGCCGAACGTCTACGCCGATCGGATTGAATATTTTTGCCGCCACTTCTCGCGCCGCCAGGATGTGTGTATCAGCGTGCATCCGCATAACGATCGCGGTACCGGCGTCGCCAGCGCCGAACTGGCGGTGATGGCCGGCGCCGATCGCGTTGAAGGCTGTCTGTTCGGCAATGGCGAGCGTACCGGCAACGTCTGTCTGGTCACGCTGGCGATGAATCTCTATAGCCAGGGCGTGGATCCGCAGTTGCGCTTTACGCAGATGAATCGGGTAGTGGAGATCGTCGAGCACTGCAACCAGCTCCCGGTACATCCGCGTCATCCATGGGCAGGCAGTCTGGCCTACACCGCCTTTTCGGGTTCACATCAGGATGCCATTAAAAAAGGGTTTGATGCCCGTAAACCGGGAGATCGCTGGCAAATGCCGTATTTACCTATCGATCCACAGGATATCGGCTGCAGCTATGAAGCGGTGATCCGCGTTAACAGCCAGTCAGGTAAAAGCGGCAGCGCATGGCTGATTGAGCAGAACCATGGTCTTAAGCTGCCGCGGGCGTTGCAGCAGGACTTCAGCCAGTACGTTCAGCAAGAAACGGATAGCCATGGTAAAGAAATGACCCATAACGCATTATGGCAGCTGTTTCGCAGCCGTTACGGCCTGCTGGCGCAGCCGACGCTGGCGTTACTCGACTATCAGAGCGACGGCCAGCAGGATGGCGAACTGACGTTACAGGCTGCGCTGCGGATGAATGGCGAAACCCGCCGCTTGAACGGACGTGGTAACGGTTTGTTATCCGCCGCCGCCAACGGCCTGAGCGCGCTGTTAAAACGTCATTTCGTTATCAAGGACTACCACGAGCATACCCTCGGGGCGCGCAGCGACAGCCGCTCCGTTGCCTATATTCGCTGCGTCTTTGCCAATGGCGAAAGTCGATGGGGCGTCGGCATTGATAATGACGTTGCCCGCGCGTCGTTACAGGCGTTGTGTAATGCCGTTCACGCCAGGGATTAATCCAACGGGCGAAAATAGTCGCTGGGCGCGGTCCCCATGACCCGGCGGAACATGGCGCTAAAAGCGCTGTGGCTGCCGTAACCCAGATCCAGCGCTACCCGTAGTACCGACTGCCCCTGCGCCAGGCGAACCAGCGCCTCCATCAGCTTCGCCCGGCGCACCCATTCGCTCCAGGTCAGGCTGGTCTGCTGTTGAAAATGACGGTTCAGCGTACGCTCGCTCATTCCGCCTACTTGCGCCGCCTCTCGACTGCCCCACGGCTCACCGGGCGCTTCGCGCACCCGCTGGCATAACCGACGCAGGCTATCGCTATGCGGTTCCGGCAAACCGAAAGGTAATACCGACATCCCGCGAATTTCATCCAGCATCAGCTCATAGATACGTTCATCGCGGGTGCCGGGGAAATAGCGCTCTTCCAGCGCCAGCGACGCGACGATAAGCTCACGCAGCAGCGGTGAGATCTGCACGATCTGGCAGGTAGAGGGCAGATCGGCACGGGCCAGCGGATCGATAAATAGCGTCCGCGCGGCCACATTGCCGGTTATACGTAACGCGTGCGGCGTATGTGCCGGCAGCCAGACGCCGCGCCCCGGCGGTACGACCCAGAACCCGACCGGCGTTTCCACCCGAACCACGCCGCTGAGAATATGCAATAACTGAGCGCAGTCGTGGCTATGCATCGGTTCGCTATCGCCGTGGGCATAATCATGGGCAAATGGCACCAGCGCGCGGTGCAGGAAGGAAAAGGAGAGCGTTGTCGACATGATAAGCGGAGAGCGGCCCGACGCGATGGCCGGGCCGACGCAGGCGCACTAGATGTGCAGTTCTTGCAGTTTTTCTTTCGGCAGCGCCAGCTCATCGTTGCTGTTGATGCGAACATCACGCTCAATGATGTGGCGGGCGATATCCTGCGCTTCCTCCAGCGAGTGCATGGTGTAGGTTCCGCACTGGTAGACATTCAGCTCAGGGATCTGATTCTGATCTTTGACTTTCAGCACGTCAGTCATCGCCGCTTTCCAGGCATCTGCCACGCGTTGCTCTTCCGGCGTGCCAATCAGGCTCATGTAGAAACCGGTACGGCAGCCCATCGGAGAGATGTCGATAATTTCCACGCCATTACCGTTCAGGTGATCGCGCATGAAACCAGCAAACAGGTGCTCCAGAGTATGAATGCCGCGCTCCGGCATCACTTCCTGGTTCGGTACGCAGAATCGCAGATCGAAAACGGTGATTTGATCGCCGTGCGGCGTGTTCATTTTCTTCGCGACGCGCACCGCAGGCGCTTCCATTCGGGTATGGTCGACTGTGAAACTATCTAACAACGGCATTCTTCACCTCCGATAGTGATTTTTTTTAAAATAAAATGAACTCTTCGTTCAACAGCGAGTCTGAGTATATGAAAGACGCGCATTTATTATCATCATCATCCCTGAATCAGAGATGAAAGTTTGGCCACAGTGATGTGGCCTTTTTCTTTTGTAGCGCTTTTTACTACGCGTGTCGTGCTAAAAGTGCCTCGAACGGCTCGCTATCTTCCGCTTCCACTTTCTTCTGTCGCGCGACCGACGCATCACGTTCGGCGATAAAATCTTCTTCGCTTAAAATTTCCAGCGGTTCATCGCGCAGCATCGTACGATACTCATCAGCCAGCTTACGCCCGGTACCGCCAATCCCTTCTTCAATCATAGAACGCAGAATGCGCGCTGAGAACGTTAATTCCGGATCGTCAAAGCACGCCAGCAGCTCATCGCACACTTGTTGATAGGCCTCGCCGCCGTGGATGCTGTCCAGCGTTTGCGCCACGCGACGTAAATCACGGAACAGATCTTTACCCACCTGCGCCAGCGGGAACTGCGCGCTTTCACAGCCAATCCCCAACGTCAGGCCCGGTTTACGGCCCTCAAGAATCACCCGGTTCCAGTTAGTGCGGGTACACAGCAGTTCGCTGCTGCTCATCTCCGGCGCATCGGCCAGCACGCACCAGACCATAAACAGATCGAGGAAGCGCACCTGCTGCTCATCCACGCCGATCGGCGAGAACGGGTTGATATCCAGCGAACGCACTTCGATGTACTCGATGCCGCCGCGCAGCAGCGCATCGGACGGCGTTTCACCGCTACGGGTCACCCGTTTCGGGCGAATCGGCGCGTACAGCTCGTTTTCAATCTGCAGAATATTGCTGTTGATCTGCAGATGTTTACCGTCTTTCTCAAGCCCGATTTTAGCGTACTCTTCCGATGGCGTTTTAATCGCCCGCTTCAATCCTGCCACATACTCGTGCAGATCGTTAAACGTAATTCCGAGATTGCTTTGCGACTTATTGGTATAACCGAGGTCGCTAAGACGCAGAGAAGTGGCGTATGGCAGGTAATACATGCCGTTTCCGGCCTTCTCAAACGGCAGAGTCGTCGGTTTGCCTTGCAGGAACGAGGAGCAAATCGCCGGCGACGCGCCGAACAGGTACGGGATCACCCAACCGAAACGGTAGTAGTTACGAATCGAGCGGAAATAACCAGCCGAGATCGCCTCTTTGCCGCTTTCGGCGTCTTCCACGCCGCACTTGGCCTGCCAGAACGCCATCGGCAGCGAAAAGTTATAGTGCACGCCAGAAATGGTTTGCATCAGCGCGCCGTAGCGATTTTTCAGCCCTTCGCGATACAACGTCTTCAGCCGACCAACGTTAGAGGTACCGTACTGCGCCAGTTCAATTTCCTGGCCCGGCGCGATATAGCACGGCATGCTCAGCGGCCACATCCGCTCGTCGCCAAGCTGGCGGGCGGTGTAGCGATGCACATCGCGCAGGAAAGTCAGCATATGATCGACATCGCCATCCACTGGGGTAATAAACTCCAGCAGGGCTTCGGCAAAATCAGTGGTAATCCATTTATGGGTCAGCGCCGAACCTAAAGCTAAAGGATGGCCGGTAGTGGCCAATGTGCCGTCGGCGTTAACGCGCAGCGTTTCGCGCTCAAGCCCACGTTTAATGCCTTGCAGCGCCTGCGGATTTTTTTCCAGCCAGGCCAGCGCCTGTGATACATCCGGGATCAATTTGACCTCCCGCCTGTCGAAATCGTTTGAATTAGCATAATTGTAATGGTTGAACAATCAGTCCAATTAGTGCCACCACGTCATGCCCTGAAGGGTTGCCGCCGCAATGACGATATAACGCAACGCCTTACCAAGGCATAAAAAAAAGAGCACTGGTCCCCAGGAAATGCGCATCCATCCCGCCAGTAAACACAGCAAATCGCCTATAACAGGCGCCCAGCTCAATAATAATGTCACCGCGCCATAGCGTTTAAGCCAGCCGGTTGCCCTCTCCTGCCAGCGCGATTGCTTGCGCAGCGGGAACAGGCGCCCCAGAATAACGTTAGTTACCCCTCCAAGGCTATTGCCGATTGTTGCTATTAATACCAGCAGCCACGGTTGACTTGCCCCCGTAAGAAGCATAGCAACCAGCACCACTTCCGAGTTGCCGGGCAGTAAAGTGGCGCTTAAAAAGCTGCTGGCAAAGAGCGACAGGAGCGACAGCGCGTCGCTCACAACAGACGCACATCCACAGCATCCATACCCGCGCGCTTCGCCGCTTCGAGACCGAAGTCGGCATCTTCAAAGACTACGCAGGTTTCCGGCGCGACGCCCATGCGCTCCGCGCACAGCAGGAAGGTATCGGGCGCGGGTTTATGCTGCGTCACGTGATCGGCAGCCACCACCGCGGAGAAATAGTGACGCAGGCCAAGATGCGCCAGTAGCGCTTCGGCGACAGCGCTTTCGCTACCGGTGCCGACCGACATAGGTCGACGCCCATGCCACTCTTTTACCACGTCTATCAGCGGTAACGGGCGTACGCTATCCAATAGCATCGCTTTGACGGCGACGGTTTTTTCCTGCGCCAGACGATGCGGATCTAAATCAGCCTGATTCAGCTCGATAATCGCCTGGGCAATACGCCAGGTTGGAGAACCGTTGAGCGCGACCACGGCCTGCTCATCAAAACGCATACCGTAACGGCCCAGTACTTCACGCCATGCCTTACGATGCGTCGGCTCGGTATCGAGGATGGTGCCATCCATATCGAAAATCAGTCCTGCGTAACGTTGGTACATCGTGTTCTCACAAACCGGATAAGGAAACGTTACTGTATCGCAAAAGGCGGGTTTTGTCGCGGGGGAGCCAGAGACAGCAAAGGCGCCTGCAGGCGCCTTAATCAATCAGAATAGCGAAAACCGTATTATTTGATTCTCAGGTCGTTCTCAACCACGCGCACGCCCTGCACGCGACGGGTGACCTCTACCGCCCGTTTAGCGCTCTCAGCCGACGATACGAAACCGCTCAGCTGTACGCGGCCTTTAAAGGTCTGCACGCTAATTTCTGAGGATTTGATATCTTTTTCGTTAAACAGCGCGCTTTTTACCTTGGTAGTTACCACGGTATCGTCAATATAACCGCCGGTGCTTTCTTTGGTGGACGATCCGGCACAGCCTGCCAGAGATACGGCGACCAGAAGCGTTGCGCAAAAGGCAGGTATTGCTTTGAACCATTTCATTGATTTCTCTCCTTGCATTCATCACACCCGGTTCAGGTAGATCTACAGGGATAAATTATAGTGGAAAGAGCGACTTGCCAATAAGAAATGTGTTGATTATCGAGGAGATAAAATGCGTCGTACCGATGGGATGAAAATTGGAGAGTTTTATTGAAGAGAAGATGGTGCATCCGGGAGGATGACTCGGCTGCGCCTCGCCCTACGGGCCGTTGCTAACGCAACGTTATCCTCCCTGGTACTCGCGATAATTTCGCATACCATGCAACATTGAGATTGCTGTTACTAAGGAGAATATGGTGCATCCGGGAGGATTCGAACCTCCGACCGCTCGGTTCGTAGCCGAGTACTCTATCCAGCTGAGCTACGGATGCATCGGAAAAGCTATTTAACTGCGAGGTTATTCTGTTGCAAATCTCGTGGCGAGAATATGGTGCATCCGGGAGGATTACTCGGCTGCGCCTCGCCCTTCGGGCCGCTGCTTACGCAACGTTATCCTCCCTGGTGCTGGCGATAATTTCGCAGACCATTAAACAACATCGTCGCTGTTGCTAAGGAGAATATGGTGCATCCGGGAGGATTCGAACCTCCGACCGCTCGGTTCGTAGCCGAGTACTCTATCCAGCTGAGCTACGGATGCATCGGAATAACTAGTTTACTACAGAATCATCTGAATAATTCAGAATCAGGCAAGAATGGTGCATCCGGGAGGATGACTCGTTTACGCCTCGCCCTACGGGCCGTTGCTTACGCAACGTTATCCTCCCTGGTGCTGGCGATAATTTCGCAGACCATGTAACAACGATATTGCTGTTACTAAGAAGAATATGGTGCATCCGGGAGGATTCGAACCTCCGACCGCTCGGTTCGTAGCCGAGTACTCTATCCAGCTGAGCTACGGATGCATCGGGAAACTTGCTTTACTACGCGTCAGTGTCACAACTAACACATGCCACACTGAGTATGATGGAGTAATCGGTAGAGTGACTCGATTACGCCTCGCACTGCGGGCCGCTGCTTTCACAGCGTTCTTCTTTCTGTTTACAGAGAGAAGATGGTGCATCCGGGAGGATTCGAACCTCCGACCGCTCGGTTCGTAGCCGAGTACTCTATCCAGCTGAGCTACGGATGCAAAATGGCGGTGAGGCGGGGATTCGAACCCCGGATGCAGCTTTTGACCGCATACTCCCTTAGCAGGGGAGCGCCTTCAGCCTCTCGGCCACCTCACCACACAACACGCCTCTTGCGAGTGCTTCGAAGAACTTGTTTCTGCTCTTCGTCGCTGCGATGGCGCACATATTACTTTCTGAGACTTATAAGTCAAACAATTTTTCGAGAGCTTTTTCCGTTTGCACACTTCACGCGCAATTAGCCTGCAAAAACGGCAAAAAGAGTATTTTATCAACAGGAAATAGCCCTTTACGGCCACTCAAAAGCGACAACGAAAAATGACGCACAGCGAATAAAAACAAAAGAGAGGATGTCGCGAGAGAAGAAAAAGGAGAAGAAAAGAGAAAAACGACCGCCGGAGGGATGCGCCTCACAATAAAGCGAGGCGCGGAAAGCTTAGTAACTGGACTGCTGGGATTTTTCAGCCTGGATACGCTGGTAGATTTCTTCACGATGTACAGAGACTTCTTTAGGGGCGTTGACACCAATACGTACCTGGTTACCCTTAACCCCTAAAACTGTCACAGTGACCTCATCTCCAATCATGAGGGTCTCACCAACTCGACGAGTCAGAATCAGCATTCTTTGCTCCTTGAAAGATTAAAAGAGTCGGGTCTCTCGCATCCCGGCATTATCCATCATATAACGCCAAAAAGTAAGCGATGACAAACACCTCGCGGTGTAAGCAGTCACGGCATCACATTCTGTTAAACCTAAGTTTAGCCGATCTACACAACTTCAACCCGACTTTATCGTTATCAGTACTTATGACGCAAGATGCCGCTCCCATCAGGTTACGGCACCTATACCCGTCATACTTCAAGTTGCATGTGTGTTGGCTTTCCTCACTCACTCCAGTCACTTACTTAAGTAAGCTCCTGGGGATTCGCTGCGTCGCCGCCTTCCTGCAACTCGAATTATTTAGGGTAAATGCGTTTATAGTTATTACAGTTTTGCGCTGACCCAGCCTTTCACACTGGCTAACGCAGCAGGGAGAGCAGACGCATCGGTACCGCCGGCTTGCGCCATATCCGGACGACCGCCCCCTTTACCGCCCACCTGCTGGGCGACCATACCAACCAGCTCCCCTGCTTTCACGCGGTCTGTCACATCCTTAGACACACCTGCAATCAGAGAAACCTTACCATCCGCTACCGTAGCTAATACAACGACCGTCGAACCGAGCTGGTTTTTCAGATCATCAACCATGGTACGCAGCATTTTCGGCTCAACGCCGGCCAGTTCACTGACCAGCAGCTTAACACCGTTAATTTCTTCCGCTTTACTGGAGAGATTAGCGCTCTCCTGCGCCGCAGCCTGCTCTTTCAGCTGCTGCAGCTCTTTTTCCAACTGACGGGTACGCTCAAGCGTCGCGCGAACTTTATCGCCGATGCTGTGGCTATCGCCCTTCAGCAGTTGGGCGATATCGCTGAGCTGATCGCTCTGCGCATGCAGGCTGGCAATCGCCCCTTCGCCGGTCACCGCTTCAATACGGCGCACGCCTGCGGCGGTACCGGATTCAGAGGTAATACGGAACAGGCCGATATCACCGGTACGCGCTGCGTGAGTACCGCCGCACAGCTCGGTGGAGAAATCACCCATCCGCAGTACGCGAACGCGATCGTCGTATTTCTCGCCGAACAGCGCCATGGCGCCGGATTCACGCGCGGCATCGATATCCATGATATTGGTTTCGATAGCCAGGTTACGGCGGATCTGGGCGTTCACCAGATCTTCCACCGCTCTAATTTCTTCCGGCTTCATCGCTTCAAAATGCGAGAAGTCAAAACGTAGCGCTTTATCGTTAACCAGAGAGCCTTTCTGCGCCACGTGGGTACCGAGAACCTGGCGCAGCGCCGCGTGCATCAGGTGCGTCGCGGAGTGGTTGAGACGAATACGCTGACGGCGAGCCTGATCGACATCGGCCTGCACCGCGTCACCCACTTTCAGGGAGCCGCTGGCGACTTTACCGATATGACCAATAGCCTGGCCGTACTTCTGCGTATCGCTGACCGTGAAGGAGAAGCCAGCGCCTTTCAGTTCGCCTTTATCGCCTACCTGACCGCCGGATTCCGCGTAGAACGGCGTCTGGTCAAGGACGACTACAGCATCCTGACCCGCGCTGACGCTATCAACCGCTTTGCCGTCGATGAACAGCGCAGTAACTTTGCCGTTCAGCTCCAGATGATCGTAGCCTTTAAATTCCGATGCGCCGTCAACGCGAATCATCGCGTTATAGTCAGCGCCGAAACCGCTGGACTCACGCGCGCGGCGGCGCTGCTCTTCCATCGCGGCTTCAAAGCCTGCTTCGTCAACCTTGATGTTGCGCTCGCGGCAGACATCCGCCGTCAGGTCAACCGGGAAGCCATAGGTGTCATACAGACGGAAGGCGGTTTCGCCGTCCAGCGTGTCGCCTTTAAGCTTCGACAGTTCCTCGTCCAGCAGCGCCAGCCCGCGCTCCAGTGTGCGCGCAAACTGCTCTTCTTCGGTTTTCAGCACCTGCTCTACCAGAGCCTGCTGCTGTTTCAGTTCTTCACCGGCGGCGCCCATCACGTCGATAAGCGGAGCAACCAGTTTCCAGAAGAAGGTATCCTTCGCGCCCAGCATGTTACCGTGGCGAATCGCGCGGCGAATGATACGACGCAGCACGTAGCCGCGGTTTTCATTCGACGGGATCACGCCATCAGCAATCAGGAATGCGCAAGAACGAATGTGGTCGGCGATAACGCGCAGCGACTTGTTAGTGAGATCGGTCGCGCCGGTGACTTTCGCCACGCTCGCAATCAGGTTGCGGAACAGGTCGATGTCATAGTTGGAGTTAACGTGCTGCAGAACAGCGGCAATACGCTCCAGCCCCATACCGGTATCAACGGAAGGCTTCGGCAGCGGCTCCATGGTACCGTCAGCCTGACGGTTGAACTGCATGAAGACGATGTTCCAGATCTCAATGTAACGGTCGCCATCTTCTTCCGGGCTTCCCGGAGGGCCACCCCAGATGTGATCGCCATGATCAAAGAAGATTTCGGTGCACGGGCCGCACGGACCGGTATCGCCCATCTGCCAGAAGTTATCAGAAGCAAACGGCGCGCCTTTGTTGTCGCCGATACGGATAATACGCTCACGCGGAACGCCCACTTCATTGGCCCAGATGTCGAAAGCTTCGTCATCGGTCTCGTAAACGGTAACCCACAGTTTTTCTTTTGGCAGGGCGAACCAGTTCTCACCGGTCAGCAGTTCCCATGCGTATTTGATGGCATCCTGCTTGAAGTAATCGCCGAAGCTGAAGTTGCCCAACATTTCGAAGAAGGTGTGGTGACGCGCGGTGTAACCGACGTTTTCCAGATCGTTGTGTTTACCGCCCGCACGCACGCAACGCTGCGCGGTGGTCGCGCGCGAATAATTACGTTTGTCGAGACCAAGGAAGACATCCTTGAACTGGTTCATCCCGGCGTTGGTAAACAGCAGGGTCGGATCGTTGTGCGGCACCAGGGAGCTGCTGGCAACTACCTGATGTCCCTTACTATGGAAAAAGTCGAGAAACGCCTGACGGATCTCAGCGGTGCTCTTGCTCATAATTATCCTGAAATCAAGCTACACTTCATCCTTCAAGTCGCCTCTGACCTGGCGGAACGTCCTCTCCCGGTAGTGAACTCACGTACGCCCCAGAAGCTGTTCTCTCTTGCCGCCGTGATGCAGCTTGAATGATTTTGTGTATAAGGAATAATCGCCCTGGACGCTGATTATGCAATCACAAGCAGCGGCCCGACGGAATAAAGTGGGAATAAGATAAGTTTTCTTTAGAGGGAAGTAAAATCCCCGATGGGTCAATCTGCAAAATTTCGCCAGATTTCCTGGATATCTTCCATCAGATAGCCGCGGTACAGCAAAAATCGCTGGATTTTAACTTTTTCAGTAAAGGCGGAAGGTAACGGTTCGCCGTATTTACGCTGCGCCTGCTCTTTGGCCAGCGCCGCCCAGTCGATTTCACACTCGCGCATCGCGCTTTCGATGTCGCTGCGGCCAATGCCCTTTTGATTCAACTCCTGGCGGATACGTGCCGGCCCATAGCCCTTGCGGCTCCGGCTGGCGATAAACTGGCGTACAAAACGCTGGTCATCAAGATAGCGGTTTTCCAGGCACCAGCCGACAACCTGTTCGAGCTCCTCCGGTGTGATGTCCAGCTTTTCAGGCCCGTTTTTACTCATTACCGGCGCCGCCAGCTTACGCCGCAGCTCCTGTTCGCTATGATCGCGCATCGCCAGAATACGAATTGCGCGATCCAACAGACGCGCATAGCCGGAGCGGCGTGGTGAAGTCTCAGTCACAGGCACCTCGATAATCTAAGAAAAGCAAAAGGGCCGCATCAGCAGCCCTTTGTCACTCTTTTAGACGATATCAGAAATCTTGTTCGGTTTCTTCTGCGTCGTTGCCGTCAACCGCGAAGTCCGGCGTGGAATCCTGGTTGTTGAGCAGCAGTTCGCGAACCTTCTTCTCAATTTCTTTCGCCGCCGCCGGGTTATCTTTCAGCCAGGAGATTGCGTTCGCTTTACCCTGACCGATTTTGTCGCCGTTGTAGCTATACCAGGCACCTGCTTTTTCAATCAGCTTCTCTTTCACGCCGAGGTCAACCAGCTCGCCGAAGAAGTTGATGCCTTCACCGTAGAGGATCTGGAATTCAGCCTGTTTGAACGGCGCGGCGATTTTGTTTTTCACCACTTTCACGCGGGTTTCGCTGCCGACGACGTTGTCGCCCTCTTTCACCGCGCCGATGCGGCGAATGTCCAGACGCACGGAAGCGTAGAACTTCAGCGCGTTACCACCGGTGGTGGTTTCCGGGTTACCGAACATCACGCCGATTTTCATACGGATCTGGTTGATGAAGATCAGCAGCGTGTTGGACTGCTTCAGGTTACCAGCCAGTTTACGCATCGCCTGGCTCATCATACGCGCCGCGAGGCCCATGTGAGAGTCGCCGATTTCGCCTTCGATTTCCGCCTTCGGCGTCAGCGCCGCCACGGAGTCGACGACGATAACGTCTACCGCGCCGGAACGCGCCAGCGCGTCACAGATTTCCAGCGCCTGCTCGCCGGTATCCGGCTGGGAGCACAGCAGGTTGTCGATATCAACGCCCAGCTTACGGGCATATACCGGATCCAGCGCGTGTTCGGCATCGATGAACGCACAGGTTTTGCCTTCACGCTGCGCTGCGGCGATAACCTGCAGCGTCAGGGTAGTTTTACCCGATGATTCCGGCCCGTAGATCTCAACGATACGGCCCATTGGCAGACCGCCTGCGCCGAGCGCGATATCCAGAGAAAGCGAACCGGTGGAGATAGTTTCCACGTCCATGGAACGGTCTTCACCCAGGCGCATGATGGAGCCTTTACCGAATTGCTTTTCGATCTGGCCCAGTGCTGCCGCCAACGCTTTCTGTTTGTTTTCGTCGATCGCCATTGTTACTCCTGTCATGCGAGGTGAAGCGCGTTCGCTTCGCCGTTAATATTTGTTCAGTTGAGGCAATTATACTGTATGGTCATACAGTATCAAGTATTTTGTAGAAATTGTTGCCAGAGCAGATTTAACGCATAGGCCGTCGCCTGACGACGCACCGCTTCGCGGTCTCCGGCAAAGCATTCGCGGCGGGTCACGCCCTGCCCGTTCGCACAGGCGACGCCGAACCACACGGTGCCGACGGGCTTCTCCGCGCTGCCGCCGTCCGGGCCGGCGACACCGCTGACCGATACCGCATAGGTGGCGCGCGCCGCGCGTAGCGCGCCAATTGCCATCTCGACAACCACCGGTTCGCTCACCGCGCCGTTATCCAGTAACGTCACTTCGCTCACGCCAATCATCTGCGATTTGGCTTCGTTGCTATAGGTCACGAAACCGCGCTCAAACCACGCTGAGCTACCGGCAATATCGGTCAGCGCTTTGGCTATCCAGCCGCCGGTGCAGGACTCCGCGGTGGTCACCGTCGCGCCCTGCGCTTTCAGCGCCAGCCCAACCTGTTCGCTTAGCTGCATTAATTCTGAATCGGTCATTTTTGCCCCGCTTAAGCCAGATAAAGAGGCCATCAAAGATAGCACTTTCGGCAGAGATATGGGGACGAGGTGGTGATTTTACGAGGGGGGATCTAAAAATGGGCCGTCCCGCTGCAACCGGGACGACCAGACAACCTGTTACTTCATACTATTGGCGATGAGCTCGACGTTATGGCGCAGCATTTTAACGTAGCTATCGGCCACGCCGCCCGGCTTAGACAGCGCTTCCGGATAGAGTTCGCCGCCCGGTTGCGCCCCCGTTGCGCCAGCGATTTGCTGCACCAGACGCGGGTCCAGCTGGTTCTCCATAAACCAGGTATGTACGCCATCGGCTTTGATTTGCTTAATCAACGCCGCCACCTGCGCCGCGCTGGCTTCGCTCTCGGATGAGAGCCCCTGCGGAGCGAGGAACGTCACGTTGTAAGCGCGGCCAAAATAGCCGAAAGCATCATGGCTGGTCAGCACTTTACGCTTCGCCTGCGGGATGGCGCTAAACTGCGCCTTCGCCCAGCCGTCAATTGCCGTCAGCTGCTCGATATAACGCTTACCGCTGCTCTGGAGCGCCGCTTTATCCTGCGGGTCGGCTTTCACCAGGACATCAAGGATATTCTGCGCGTACAACGCGCCATTAGCGGCGCTATTCCAGGCGTGCGGATCGGTCACCGTTTTACCGTCTTCATCAAGGGTATGCGTCTTAACCCCTTTTGAAGCCACCACTAATTCGCCCTTAAAACCGGACGCTTTCACCAGCCGATCCAGCCACCCTTCCAGGCCAAGCCCGTTGACCACCACCACGTCGGCTTTGCTGAGCAGCGCGCTATCCTTCGGTGAGGGTTCAAAGGTGTGCGGATCGCCATCCGGCCCTACCAGCGTATCGACATGAACATGCTCGCCTCCGACCTGCTGCACCATATCGCCCAACACCGAAAAACTGCTTACCACGTTCAGCGTTTTTGCCATCGCCCCCTGCGCCATCAGCCCCACGGCTAACGCCATCACCACTGCACTTCGTTTCATCATTTCCTTACCCCATCAATTTGCGCCAGCCAACGACCAGCCGGCTGCGCGTGCCAAAAAACACTGAAATAAAAAACAGTACGCTGGCGGTCAGCACGATGGCGGGCCCGGCGGGTAAATTCACTGCCCACGAAAGGCTCAATCCCATCCAGGCGCAAAACGCGCCGATCGCCGCCGCCAGCAACAAAATGCCCGGCAGCGTTCGTGCCCAGCAGCGCGCCGCTACCGCGGGCAACATCATCAGCCCTACCGCCATTAGCGTGCCGAGCACCTGAAACCCCGCCACCAGGTTCAGTACCAATAGCGCGAGAAACAGGCCGTGCAGCAGCGCCGGTAGCCGCCGCGCGTTGACCTGTAGCCAGGCGCTATCGAATGCCTCGCTGACCAGCCCGCGATAAAACAGCGCAATGCACAGCAGCGTCAGGCTCGCCACGCCGGTGACAAAGAACGCCGCGTCGCTATCCACCGCCAGAATCGAACCGAACAGCAGGTGCAGCAGATCAACGCTGGAGCCGCGCAGCGAGACCAGCGTGACGCCAAGCGCCAGCGAGCCGAGGTAAAACCCGGCAAAACTGGCGTCCTCTTTCAGCGGCGTTCGCCGGCTGACCCAGCCTGCCACCAGCGCCACCGCGATCCCGGCGATAAATCCGCCAACGCTCATCGCCAGCAGCGACATGCCGTTAAGGAGATAACCCGCCGCCACCCCCGGCAGAATGGCGTGCGACAGCGCATCGCCCATCAGGCTCATCCGTCGCAGCAGCAATAGCACGCCTAACATGGTGGTGCTCAGCGACAGCGCGAAGCACACCACCAGCGCCCGGCGCATAAAGCCAAATTCAATAAAAGGTTGAAAAAAGGTATGCCAGATCATGCCTGCCTCGCGGTGTTGAAGGCAGGAAGCACACTTGACGTCTCGCCCCAGCGCGCGTGCTGGGGTTCAAGCAGCAGCGTCTCGGGAAAGAAATCGGCCACGCACTGGTTATCGTGCAGCACCGCCAGTATCGTTTGCCCCTCGCGATGCATATCGACGATAAGCGCCATCAGCTCGCGGCTGGTGGCCTCATCGACGCCGGTAAACGGCTCGTCCAACATCACCAGCGGCGCCTGTTGCACCATCACCCTGGCAAAGAGCATGCGCTGGAACTGGCCGCCCGAGAGTTCTTCAATCGGCGTATTGGCCAGCGCGCTGAGCCCCACCCGCTCGAGCGCCGCCTTGATGCGCTGACGCTCGCCGCCGCCCAGACCGCGCAGCAGCGAGACTCGCGGCCATGCCCCCTGGCTGACGACATCGCGCACCAGCAGCGGAAACTGTGATTCCAGGGCATGGCGCTGCGCCAGCCAGCCGACCACTGGCCGCCCTTTGCGCCAGTTCAGCCGGCCGCTAACCGGTGGAATAAATCCAGCCAGCGTTTTCAGCAGCGTCGATTTACCACAGCCATTAAGCCCGACAATCGCCGTCAGGCTTCCCGCCGCAATCACGCCGCTTAGCGCCGGAGTGATTGCCATGCCTTCATACCCGGCAACCAGGTGATCCAGCTCAATCATGGCAGCGCCACCGCCCACCATGTGGCCAGCCATAGCGCCGCCAGCAGTCCGCTGGCGATTGCCACGCGCGCCGCGCCGGATGCCATAAAAACCGATGTGAACATATTTCCGCCCATCAAAATGTTATAACATAACAATATGGGATTCAGAAAAGAATGTAAATCTGCGTCAGCGAGAGGAAATGTAACAAAGGTCAACAAGAGGCACGCAGACGGGAAAAAACCGGAGGATAAGCGCAGCGTCCCGGGGCTACCAACCGGATACCAGACCGTAGCCCGGATAAGGCGCTACGCGCCGCCATCCGGGGAACTCGAAATTTGTCGGCTGGATGAAAGGATCAATACCCGCCGCGGGCCTGCGAAACCGCCAGCCCCAGTTGCCAGACAGCCATCGCGTAGTGGGTGCTGTGGTTATAGCGGGTGATAGTGTAGAAGTTCGGCAGGCCATACCAGTACTGGTACCCGGTGCCGATATCCAGCCGCAGCAGGCTGGCCTGCTGATGGTTGCCCAGCGGCTGCGTTGGGGTTAACCCCGCCGCCGACAGCTGTGAAACGCTGTATTTGGTTTTAAAGCCGTTATCCAGACCCGGCGCCTGGCCCAGAGCCTGCACCGCGACGGTATCGCCGCTCACCCAACCGTGCTGTTTAAAGTAGTTCGCCACGCTACCGATGGCATCAACCGGATCCCACAGGTTGATATGACCGTCGCCGTTGAAGTCCACCGCGTATTGCTTATACGACGACGGCATAAACTGGCCGTAGCCCATCGCGCCGGCAAAGGAGCCTTTCAGATCCAGCGGGTCATCGCTTTCGCTGCGCGCCATCAGCAGGAAGGTTTCCAGCTCAGAGGAGAAGTATTCAGCGCGGCGCGGATAGTTAAACGACAGCGTCGCCAGCGCATCGAGGATGCGGGTTTTGCCCATCACCCGGCCCCAACGGGTTTCCACGCCGATAATGCCGACGATGATTTCCGGCGGTACGCCGTAGACCTGATACGCGCGGTTCAGCGCGTCCTGATACTGGTTCCAGAACACCACGCCGTTCTGCACGTTATCCGGCGTAATAAACTGTTTCTTATAGCGTAACCAGGCGCCGTTTGGCCCGGTCGGCGGCAACCCGCTCGGCGCCTGGCGATCCATCAGCCGCAGCACGTAGTCCAGGCGCTTAGCCTGCGACAGGATCTCCTGGAGCTGCTGTCTATCGAAGCCGTGTTTCGCCACCATCTTATCGATGAACTGCGCCGCCGCAGGGTTATTGGCGAAATCGCCGCCCATCTGCATCACGTTATGCTGCGGTTCCAGCAAAAAACCGCCGGTTCCGCTCGCCATCTCCGCTTCCGCGGGGGTCTTAGGTTTGCTGCTGCAGGCAGCCAGAAGTGCACATAAAGGGAGTAAAGCCAGATAGCGACGCTTCAACATGGGAATTCCATTTAACAAAATCGGCAAAGGGTAATTATGGTAAAGCATGCGCCCGCCAACAAGGAAGCGGCAATACATTTGCAGACAAAATAGTCCTTTTTTTGCACGTTCTCCGAGTTCGATCCGCACGTTAATTTTTTCACTCACCGCCCCTGAACTTTCAAAATAAAATATTTATCTTTCATTTTGCGATCAATTTAACACTTTTAAACCTTTCAAAGTGATTAAAATCAGCCTCCAGTTAGCAAGAAAAATAATACGCTGAAGGAGAGAACAATGATTGAAATCGTTACCCACGGCGCTGAGTGGTTCATCGGCCTGTTTCAGAAAGGCGGCGAGGTGTTTACCGGTATGGTGACCGGGATCCTGCCGCTGCTGATAAGCCTGCTGGTGATCATGAACGCGCTGATCAACTTTATCGGCCAGCAGCGGATCGAAAAGCTGGCGCAGCGCTGCGCCGGCAACCCGCTTACCCGTTACCTGCTGCTGCCTTGCATCGGTACCTTTGTCTTCTGCAACCCCATGACCTTAAGCCTTGGCCGCTTTATGCCGGAGAAATACAAACCGAGCTACTACGCAGCGGCCTCCTATAGCTGTCATTCGATGAACGGGCTGTTTCCGCACATCAACCCCGGCGAGCTGTTTGTTTATCTCGGCATCGCCAACGGCCTCACCACGCTGGGCCTGCCGCTTGGCCCGCTGGCGGTGAGCTACCTGCTGGTTGGCCTGGTGACCAACTTCTTCCGCGGCTGGATCACCGACCTGACCACCTCTATTTTCGAAAGAAAAATGGCTATTCAACTTGACCAGAAAGTGCATCTGTCAGGAGCGACATCATGACCCGTATTCGTATTGAAAAAGGGACCGGCGGTTGGGGCGGCCCGCTTGAGCTCGACATCGTTGAGGGCAAAAAGATTGTCTATATCACCGCAGGCACCCGCCCGGCGATCGTCGATAAGCTCGCCAGCCTGACCGGTTGGCAGGCGGTTGATGGATTTAAAGAAGGTGAACCGGCAGAAAGCGAAATTGGCATCGCCATTATTGACTGCGGCGGCACCCTGCGCTGCGGCCTCTACCCGAAGCGCCGTATTCCGACCATCAACATCCACGCCACCGGTAAATCCGGGCCGCTGGCGCAGTACATCGTCGAAGATATTTACGTCTCCGGAGTAAAAGAAGAGAACATCAAACTGCTGGAAGATAGCGGCGAGACGGCAGTGCAACCACTCCCCGCCGCGGGCCGCGATTACGATGCCAGCAAGAAGATTACCGAACAGAGCGACGGCCTGCTGGCTAAGGTCGGGATGGGGATGGGTTCGGTAGTGGCGGTACTGTTCCAGGCCGGACGCGACACCATTGATACGGTGCTGAAAACCATTCTGCCGTTTATGGCCTTCGTCTCGGCGCTGATCGGCATCATCATGGCCTCCGGTATCGGCGACTGGATTGCCCACGGCCTGGCGCCGCTCGCCAGCCATCCGCTGGGGCTGGTGACGCTGGCGCTGATCTGCTCCTTCCCGTTGTTATCGCCGTTTCTCGGCCCCGGCGCGGTGATAGCCCAGGTGATCGGCGTACTGATTGGCGTCCAGATCGGTCTGGGCAACATTCCACCGCATCTCGCCCTACCCGCGCTGTTTGCCATTAATGCCCAGGCCGCCTGCGATTTTATCCCGGTAGGCCTGTCGCTGGCCGAAGCCCGTCAGGAGACGGTACGCGTCGGCGTGCCGTCGGTGCTGGTCAGCCGCTTCCTCACCGGCGCGCCAACCGTGCTGATCGCGTGGTTCGTTTCCGGATTTATTTACCAATAAGAGGTTCCTGAAGATGACCGTCATTTACCACACCACTATTACCCGTATCGGCGCCAGCGCGGCAACGGCGCTGGAAGAACAGATGCTCATTACCTTCCGCGAAGGCGCACCGGCGGATATCGAAGAGTATTGCTTTATTCACAACCACGGTGAGCTATGCGGTGCGCTGCGCCCGGGCGCAGAGCTACAGCTCGGCGATCGGCATTATCCGGTGACCGCCGTCGGCGAGGTCGCCGAGCAAAACCTGCGCGAGCTGGGCCACATCACCCTGCGCTTTGACGGTCATCGTCAGGCGGAGTTTCCCGGAACCGTTCACGTCGCGGGCCCGGTGCCGGACGCCATCGCGACCGGCTGTGTACTGAAATTTGTTGCTTAGAAGGAGAGAAAGATGAATCAGGTTGCTGTTGTCATTGGTGGCGGACAAACCTTAGGAGAGTTTCTGTGCCGCGGTCTGGCCGCCGAGGGCTACCGCGTGGCGGTGGTTGATATCCAAAGTGAAAAAGCCAGCCGCGTCGCCCAGGAGATCAACACTGAATATGGCGAAGGTACAGCATACGGCTTCGGCGCCGACGCCACCAGCGAAGCCAGCGTCACGGCCCTGGCCCACGGCGTAGATGAGATTTTCACGCGCGTCGATCTCCTGGTCTACAGTGCCGGTATCGCTAAGGCCGCGTTTATTAGCGACTTCGCGCTGGGCGATTTTGACCGCTCGCTGCAGGTCAACCTGGTGGGCTATTTCCTCTGCGCCCGCGAGTTCTCACGGCTGATGATCCGCGACGGCATTAAAGGTCGCATCATTCAGATCAACTCGAAATCCGGCAAAGTCGGCAGTAAGCATAACTCAGGCTATAGCGCGGCGAAGTTCGGCGGCGTCGGGCTTACCCAGTCGCTGGCGCTGGATCTGGCGGAATACGGCATTACCGTGCATTCGCTGATGCTCGGCAATCTGTTGAAATCACCGATGTTCCAGTCGCTGCTGCCGCAGTACGCCACCAAGCTCGGCATCGATGAGAGCGAAGTCGAGCAGTACTACATCGATAAGGTGCCGTTGAAACGCGGCTGCGATTACCAGGATGTGCTGAACGTGTTGATGTTCTACGCCAGCCCACAGGCGTCGTACTGCACCGGGCAGTCGATTAACGTCACCGGCGGCCAGGTGATGTTTTAAAAGGTTCCCGGATGGCGCTGCGCTTATCCGGGCAACAAAACTGTAGGTCGGGCAAGGCGTTAGCCGCCACCCGACAAAAAACGGTACCCGGGTTGTACCCGGCATCACACCTTCAGGAGACATTATGGTTACCGCACTCATTACCGTCGCCGCTATTGCCTGGCTTTGCCAACTGGCGTTCGGCGGCTGGCAGATCCGCCGCTTCAATCGCGCCTTTGATAGCCTTTGCCAGCAGGGCCGCGTTGGCGTAGGCCGTTCCTCCGGGCGCTTTAAACCGCGCGCGATTGTCGCTATCGCCGTCGATGAAAACGATCGTATTTGCGATACGCTGTTGATGAAGGGACTCACCGTCTTCGCCAGTCCGCAAAAAATCCCCACGCTTAGCGGTAAACATCTCGAGGAATTGCAGCCTGATGTGATCTTTCCCAATGATCCGCTCTGTCAGAATGCACTATCATTAGCGCTTAATCCGAAACATGCATAATTTCGTTGTGAAAGTTAATGTCTTGCGAAATTATCACTTCGAAACTTAAACGCAGGATACAACGCCTATGAAACCACGTCAGCGCCAGGCAGCCATTCTCGAGTACCTGCAATCGCAGGGCAAATGCTCGGTCGAAGAGCTGGCGCAACACTTCGACACCACCGGCACCACTATCCGTAAGGATCTGGTGATACTGGAGAATGCCGGGACCGTCATCCGCACCTACGGCGGCGTAGTGTTAAATAAAGACGAGGCCGACCCGCCTATCGACCACAAGACGCTGATCAACACCCACAAGAAAGCGCAGATTGCCGAGGCCGCCGTGCGATACATCCACGATGGCGATTCAATTATCCTCGACGCCGGCAGCACCGTGCTGCAGATGGTGCCGTTGCTGAGCCGCTTCAATAACATCACGGTGATGACAAACAGCCTGCATATCGTCAACGCGCTTTCCGAGCTCGATAACGAGCAGACCATCCTGATGCCGGGCGGCACCTTCCGTAAAAAATCGGCCTCCTTTCACGGCCAACTGGCGGAAAATGCCTTCGAACAATTCAGCTTCGACAAGCTGTTTATGGGCACCGACGGCATTGATCTGGTCGCGGGCGTCACCACCTTTAACGAGGTCTATACCGTAAGTAAGGCGATGTGTAACGCCGCCCGCGAAGTGATCCTGATGGCAGACTCATCCAAGTTTGGCCGTAAAAGTCCCAACATTGTCTGCGGCCTTGAACGCGTGGATAAATTGATTACCGATGCCGATATTGACCCTGAATTCCAGCGGGCGCTGGAAGCCAAAGGTATTGAAGTCATTATTACTGGAGAACATCATGAGTAACTTTTTGTTAGAGGCCGGACGCCAGACCCTGATGCTTGAGCTGCAGGAGGCGAGCCGCCTGCCGGAACGCCTGGGCGACGACTTCATCCGCGCGGCGGAAACCATCATCCACTGCGAGGGCAAACTGATTGTCTCCGGTATCGGTAAATCCGGCCACATCGGCAAAAAGCTAGCGGCAACCTTCGCCAGCACCGGCACCCCGGCCTTTTTCGTCCATCCGGCGGAAGCCCTGCACGGCGATCTCGGCATGCTCGATAGCCGCGACGTGATGCTGTTTATCTCCTACTCCGGCAGCGCGAAAGAGCTGGATCTCATCGTACCGCGGCTGGAAGAGAAATCCATTCCGCTGCTGGCGATGACCGGCAAATCCACCTCGCCGCTGGCGCTGGCGGCGAAAGCGGTGCTGGATATCGCCGTAGAGCGCGAAGCCTGTCCGATGCATCTGGCGCCGACCTCCAGCACCGTCAACACGCTGATGCTGGGCGACGCGTTGGCGATGGCGGTGATGCAGGCGCGCGGTTTCAATGAAGAAGATTTCGCCCGTTCCCACCCGGCGGGCGCCCTCGGCGCGCGGCTGCTGAACAAAGTGCATCATCTGATGCGCCGCGATGAAGAAGTGCCGCGGGTCAATGCTGACGCCAACGTCATGGACGCCATGCTTGAACTAAGCCGAACCGGGCTCGGCCTGGTGGCGGTCTGCGATGAAGCCAACCGCGTGCAGGGCGTTTTCACCGACGGCGACCTGCGCCGCTGGCTGGTTGCTGGCGGTACGCTCAACGATGGCGTCACTCAGGCGATGACCCGCAACGGCGTGACGCTGCAGGCGGAAAGCCGCGCGGTGGAAGCCAAAGAGCGGTTGATGAAACACAAAATCAGCGCCGCGCCGGTAGTGGATGAAAACGGCCTGCTGGTCGGCGCCATCAACCTGCAGAACTTTTACCAGGCAGGGATCCTTTAAGCCCCAGACGTTTCGCCAGCCGATGCAGGTTGGCGACGTCCAGTTCCAGCGCACGGGCGGTCGCCGCCCAGTTGCGCTGGTTCGCCTCCAGCGCGTGGCTAATCGCTTCTCGCTGAAAAGAGTCGGTCGCCTCGCGCAGATTGACGTTTCCCGTCGCGGGCGCCGCTGCGACCGTCTCAGTCGGCAACATCGGCGCCGCCACCGCAAACTGGAAATGCTGCGGCTCCAGTACCACTTCATCGCCGGCCTGGGTGGCCCGCGCCAGCACCACCGCCCGGTGAATAGCATGCTCCAGTTCGCGCACGTTGCCCGGCCAGGACCACTGCTGCAGCCTGTTTCGCGCCGCCTCAGCCAAAATGACCCGCGCCAGCCCCATCCGCAGGCGGCACTGCTCACAGAAATAGCCCGCCAGCAGCACCACATCGTTTTCCCGTTCGCGTAGCGCCGGAACCGACAGCGGGAAGACGCTCAGCCGATGGTACAGATCGGCGCGAAAGCGCCCTTCCACCACCTCCTGGCGCAGATCGCGGTTCGTCGCCGCCAGCACCCGCACATCGACCCGCAGGCTGCGGTCATCGCCGACGCGCTGAATATCGCCATACTGCAGCACGCGCAGCAGCTTCGCCTGCAACGCCAGCGACAGTTCGCCAATTTCATCAAGGAACAGGGTGCCGTTATCAGCCATCTCAAATTTACCGCTGCGGTTGCTGATAGCGCCGGTAAATGCCCCTTTCACATGGCCGAACAGCTCGCTCTCCGCCACGCTTTCCGGTAGCGCCGCGCAGTTGAGATAGACCAGCGGATTGGCGGCTCGCGGCGACCCCTGATGCACCGCCTTCGCCACCAGCTCTTTACCGGTGCCGGTTTCGCCGCTTATCAGCACGTTTAAATCTGATGCAGCGACGATATCGATCTCTTTTTTCAGCTGCAGCATGGGCGCCGACAGGCCGATAATCTCCTGACGCTCAGGCTGCGCGTAATGCACCGGCTGCGCCGGCAGCACGTTTTGCGCTTCAAGACGGGCGATGAGCAGCGCGTTATTCAAGGCGCCAGCCACCAGCGCGGCAATTAGCCGCAGCTCTTCATCGCTAAAGCTATCGAAACGGTCGGCATCCATGCCGTCAAGGGTCAGCGCGCCAATCAGCGTCTGCCCGGCGAACAGCGGCAGGCCAACGCAGGCGTGAACCTTCAGACTCTCATGACCGGGGATCAGCCCGTCGTAGGGGTCAGGCAGATCGCTATCCGCCGGGAAGCGCACCACATCACCGGCGCGCGCAATCGCCTCAAGCCGCGGGTGTCCTTCCAGGGCAAAGCGCCGACCGAGCACATCCTGCGCCAGGCCATCGATCGCCAGCGGCACAAACTGATGCGCCTCGTAGCGCAGCAGCGCCGAGGCATCGCAGCCGAGAATCTGCCGCAGGGTAGTAATCAGACGCGAAAAACGGTCGGTGTGACCAATATCGCTTTGTAAATCAATGGCGATTCTCGCCAGCTCGTCGACGGAAAAACTCATTGCTGCTCCATTGTCATTTTGACAATACGCATTGTCATATCGACTATTTTAGTCATTGTCATTTTGACAGCAACAAAAATCATAAAAAATTAAAAATAGATAATTATCAATGAATTAAAAAGTTGGCACGCAACTTGATATAAGCCAATCAACTGAGTTTAAACACACTGTATTGATTGAGGTTGCTATGTCTATTGCGGTTAAAAATAACATTCTTTGGGTTGGCCAACGCGATTGGGAAGTGCGTGATTTCCACGGCACCGAATATAAAACGCTGCGCGGCAGCAGCTACAACAGCTATCTCATCCGCGAAGAGAAAAACGTGCTGATCGATACCGTCGATCATAAATTCAGCCGCGAGTTCGTGCAGAACCTGCGCAGCGAAATCGATCTGGCTGACCTCGACTACGTCGTCATTAACCACGCCGAAGAGGACCATGCCGGCGCGCTGACCGAACTGATGATGCAGATCCCGGATACGCCGATTTACTGCACCGCCAACGCCATCGACTCGATCAACGGCCACCATCATCATCCGGAGTGGAACTTCCACGTGGTGAAAACCGGCGATACTCTCGATATCGGTAATGGTAAACAGCTGATCTTCGTGGAAACGCCAATGCTGCACTGGCCTGACAGCATGATGACCTACCTGACCGGCGACGCGGTGCTGTTCAGCAACGACGCCTTCGGCCAGCACTACTGCGACGAACACCTGTTCAACGATGAAGTGGACCAGATTGAACTGTACGAACAGTGCCAGCGCTACTACGCCAACATCCTGACGCCCTTCAGCCGCCTGGTGACGCCGAAAATTACTGAAATCCTCGGCTTCAACCTGCCGGTGGATATGATTGCCACCTCCCACGGCGTGGTCTGGCGCGATAACCCGACGCAAATCGTCGAGAAATATCTCGAGTGGGCGGCGGATTACCAGGAAGATCGCATCACTCTCTTCTACGACACCATGTCCAATAACACCCGCATGATGGCGGACGCCATCGCTCAGGGGATCACTGAAGTCGACCCGCGGGTAGCGGTAAAAATCTTCAACGTCGCCCGCAGCGACAAAAACGACATTCTCACCAATGTTTTCCGCTCGAAAGGCGTGCTGGTGGGCACCTCCACCATGAACAACGTGATGATGCCGAAAATCGCCGGGCTGGTGGAAGAGATGACCGGGCTGCGTTTTCGCAATAAACGCGCCAGCGCCTTTGGCTCACACGGCTGGAGCGGCGGCGCGGTAGACCGTCTGTCCACCCGCCTGCAGGATGCCGGTTTTGAGATGTCGCTGAGCCTGAAAGCCAAATGGCGCCCGGATATCGACGCGCTGGAACTGTGCCGCCAACACGGACGCGACATCGCCCGCCAGTGGGCCCTCTCGCCGCTGCCGGTTGCTGAAGCAGCGACAACGCCGGAACAACAAGACTGCGCCTGCGCCGCCGCCGCGGCCGCCGATCTCGGTCCCATGATGCAGTGCAGCGTGTGCCAGTGGGTATATGACCCGGCGAAAGGCGAACCTAACCAGGATGTACAGCCGGGTACGCCGTGGAGTGAAGTGCCGGACAATTTCCTCTGCCCTGAGTGTTCTCTTGGCAAAGATGTCTTTGACGTACTGGCGACGGAGGCAAAATGAGTGATGGCATCGTCATCATCGGCTCGGGCTTCGCGGCCCGCCAGCTGGTGAAAAATATCCGTAAGCAGGATACGCAAATCCCGCTGACGTTAATCGCCGCCGATAGCATGGATGAGTACAACAAACCGGACCTCAGCCATGTCATCAGCCGCGGGCAGAAGGCCGACGATCTGACCCTGCAAAGCGCCGGCGAGTTCGCCGAGCAGTACAATCTGCGTCTGTTTCCCCATACCTGGGTAAGCGATATCGACGCCGAAAACCGGTTAGTGAAGAGCCAGGATAACCAGTGGCGCTACGACAAACTGGTGCTGGCCACCGGCGCGACGCCGTTTATCCCGCCGGTGCCGGGACGCGAGCTGATGCTGACGCTGAACAGCCAGCGCGAATATGGCGCGGCGCAGAGCCAGCTGCACGACGCGAAGCGCGTGCTGATCGTCGGCGGCGGCCTGATTGGCTGCGAACTGGCGATGGATTTCTGTCGCGCCGGTAAAGCGGTAACGGTAGTCGATAACTCAGCCAGCGTGCTGGCGGCGCTGATGCCGCCGGAAGCCAGCAGCCGCCTACAGCATCGGCTCACCGAGATGGGCGTACATCTGATGCTCAAAACGCAGCTTGAGAGGTTAGAGCAAACCGCCGACGGCATTCGCGTCAGCCTCGATCGCCAGCGCGCGATAACCGTCGATGCGGTGGTGGCCGCTGCCGGCCTGCGCCCGGAAACGTCGCTGGCGCGCCATGCCGGATTGCAGATTAACCGCGGCGTGGTGGTCAATAACCAACTGCAAACCAGCGACCCGGCGATTTATGCGCTCGGCGACTGTGCGGAAATCAACGGTACGGTACTGCCGTTCCTGCAGCCGATTTTACTCAGCGCCATGTGCCTGAGTAAAAACCTGCTGGCGCAAGCGGGCGAGCTCACATTGCCGCCAATGCTGGTGAAAGTGAAAACACCGGATCTGCCGCTGCATCTGGCCGGCGACACCCGCCGCGACGATCTGACGTGGAATATCGTGGCCACCAAAGAGGGGCTGGTGGCGAAAGGCGTGGATGCCGAAAACCAGCTGCGGGCCTTTGTGGTGAGTGAAGACAAAATGAAGGAAGCCTTTGCGCTGCTCAAGCAACTGGTGAGGTGATGGTTTTCCCGGCTTGCGGCGTAAACGCCTTAGCCGGGCTACAGTATTGTCCTGGTAGCCCGGCTAAGCGCAGCGCAAGCCGGGAAAATATCCCGGCTAGCGCGCCAAATTATCGTAGCCGCGCCAGCGATAATTAAGCACCGACAGCGCCCAACAAACGACGAACAGCCCCACCACCACAAACCCGGCATCGCCGAGGTTATCGTTTAACGCCCCTACCCAGCGCCACACCCCGCCGCTTAGGGCGAACTTATCCATTAACAGCCCCAGCGCCTCCAGGCCGCCGATAAACAGCGCCACCACCACCGAGGTACCGGTGATGGTCATATTGTAATAGAGCTTGCGCTGCGGCTTGCTGAACGCCCAGCCGTAGGCGCCGACCATCAGCACATTATCAAGCGTATCCACCAGCGCCATACCGCTGGCGAACAGCGCCGGGAAGACCATAATCGACCAAATCGAAATGCCGCTCGACGCGCCGGCGGCGGAAATACCCAGCACGCCGATTTCGGTGGCGGTATCAAAGCCAAGACCGAACAAAAAGCCCACCAGATACATCTGCCAGCTGCGGCTTATCAGCCGGAAGGTCTTGCCAAACAGCCAGCTCATCATACCGCCGCCGCTAACGATTTCGTCGCTGACCTTTTCACCGCGCTTCCACGCCTGGAAGCTGCGCCACACGCTGCGCAAAATCACCAGATTGACCAGCGCCATCGCCAGCAGGAACAGCGCCGATACCGCGGTGCCAATCACGCTGCCGGTATCGTGTAGCCAGCTCATCTGCTGGCTGAAGGCGGTGGCCGTCGCGGCAATCGCCGCCGACGCCAGCACCACGATCGACGAATGCCCTAGCGAGAACCACGCCCCGACGCCAAACGGCCGCCGCCCCTGCTGCATCATCTTGCGGGTGACGCTATCAATCGCCGCAATATGGTCGGCGTCGACCGCATGGCGCAGACCGTAACCCCAGGCCAGCAGACTGGCGGCCATCAATGCCCCGCTATCGCCAAACGCCTGAAACGCCCATAGCCAGGCCAGGGCGTTCGCGGCGATAAGTCCCAATACCAGCGCCGCCGCACGCGGCTGTTGGCGTAAAATCATCGTTATCATCTTAAATCCTTTGAGACTGCCAGCGGGCGGCGGCCACCACCGCCTGACCGTAGGCGATCGCGCCATCGCCAGCGGGAAGCTGCTGCGGCAAAAGCAAAGTAAAATCAGAGAGGTAATCGCTGAGGCGGGCGGCGAGCAGCTGATTATGCAGTACGCCGCCGCTACAAACGATCGTCGCTATCCCGCGGGAAGCGGCGCGGTCGCGCGCCAGCGCCGCCAGCCCGCAGGCCAGCGCATCATGAAAGGCCCAGGCTTTCTGCGCGGGCGTCGCCTGCCAGCGCAACCACTGTCGCCAGAAGGTGGCTAAATCCAGCTCGCCGCCGCGCCAGGGCAGCGTGACCGGATGGCTGACGCCCGGACAGCTGGCGGCCAGCGCCTCCAGCCGACAGGCCGCCTCGCCTTCGTAGCTCAGGCTCTCCGGCGCGCAATCCAGCGCGTAGGCGACGGCATCAAACAGCCGTCCGCAGGAAGAGGCGCGCGGCGAATTAATGCCGCGTTCGATGGCCTGCGCCAACAGCGGCCAGTTTCGCTGCCCCAGCGCGGCGGTTTGCGGGTATGACTGCCAGTCGGGAATAAATGCCAGGCACTGGGCCAACAAATTTCGCCACGGCTGGCGCGCCGCCAGATCGCCGCCCGGCAGAGCCACGGCCGGGAGGCCGCCAAGATGTTCGCATTCGCGGTAGTTCACCCGCAGGCATTCGCCGCCCCACAGCGCGCCGTTTTCCCCCATGCCAATGCCATCAAGGGTCAGGGCAATCACATCGCCGCCGTCGAGCGGCCAGCGGTGTTCCGCCAGGCAAGCCGCCGCGTGGGCATGGTGATGCAGTACCGGCTCGACCGGTAACGACATTGACGCCGCCCACTGTGTCGAGCGATAGCCGGGATGGGCGTCAACCGCCACCCGCTGCGGCGCAAATGCATAAATGCTCTGCATTAACTGCAGCGCACTGCGCCACTGTTGCTCGACGCCCTCCTCGCCGAGATCGCCAAAATGCTGGCTCAGCACCGCCTCGTCGCCGCGCGCCAGACAGAAGGTATTTTTCATATCCGCCCCCAGCGCCAGCAACGGCGGAATATTATCCAGGCCCGGCGGCAGCGGCAGCGCATCCGGCACGTAGCCTCGGGCGCGGCGCAGCATCTCACCGCTTGAGCGCACCAGCGAATCGTCCATACGCTGCACGATATCGCGATTATGTAGCAGAAAACCGTCGGCGATATCGGCTAAGTCGGTGAGCGCTTCGCGATTACTCAATGCCGGAGGGCGGCCGCTGAGGTTGCCGGAGGTCATCACTATCGGGCGCGCCAGCGCCTGCAGAAGTAAATGCTGCAGCGGATTAGACGGCAGCATCACCCCAGCTTCCGCAAGCCCTGGCGCAATCTCGTCACACAGGCCGGGAACCTGCGCTTTAGCCAGCAATACAATCGGCGCGGCGGGCGAGCGCAGCAGCGTTGCCGCCGCGGCGGGTAATCCCGTGGCCGTCGGCAGCATTACCGCCAGCGGTTTTGCCGGGCGCCGTTTTCGCGCGCGCAGCGCTGCCACCGCCACGCTATTGCCGGCATCGCAGGCCAGATGAAAACCGCCAATCCCTTTTATCGCCACAATATCGCCCGCAGCCAGCCGCGCGACGGCCGCCTGCAGCGCCGCTTCAGCGAATAGCGTTAGCGTTCCCGCCCGCCACTCCAGCTGTGGGCCGCAATCGGCACAGGCCACCGGCTGGGCGTGAAAACGGCGATCGGCAGGCTCCCGGTACTCGGCAGCGCAGCGCGGACAAAGTGGGAACGGCGCCATCGCCGTAAAGGGACGATCGTATGGCATGGCGCGAATAATGGTGAAACGCGGCCCGCAGTGGGTACAGTTGATAAAGGGGTAACGGTAACGGCGTTCTTGCGGATCGTTCATCTCCGCCAGGCACGCCGGGCAGGTTGCGGCATCGGGAACAATCTGCGTGCGCATACTGCCGCCGCCGCTGTGGCGAATGGTGAAATCCTGAGGAAGCTTATGCCAGTGAAACGGGGTGCAGTCGGTGCTGTCAATACGCGCCAGCGGCGGGCAGTGACGGGCCAACGCGGCAGTAAAACCACCGTCGTCGCCGGTCAGTCTGACCAGCACGCCGTCGCCGTCGTTACAGACATCGCCGCCGCGCGCCATTTGCCGAGCCAGTTGCCAGACAAAGGGGCGGAAACCCACCCCCTGCACTTTGCCGCGAATGCGGATTTGCACCCCGTTCATGCGGCGTATTACCAGGCCAGCGCCGTACGGCGACGTTTTTCGAGGTTCATCTGCTCAAGCTTGTTGCGGTCGACGCAAACCAGCGCGTGCGTCGGGCAGGCTTCAATGCAGGCCGGACCGCTATCGCGCTGGTGGCACAGGTCGCACTTGTTGGCTTCGGCTTTTTCCGCCATGACGTTCAACCCGGCGCCGCTGTGGCGAACGACCGGGCGCACCACCACTTCCATCGCCCCATACGGGCAGGCCACGACGCAGGTTTTACAGCCGATGCAGCGCTCCTGCATCACGTGGACAAAGCCTTTATCGCGGCTGATGGCGCCGTTCGGGCAGACGTTGGCGCATGGCGCGTCTTCACATTGACGACAGGCCGTCGCCGTCGACACATTGACACCTTTGATCACGTGAATACGCGGCAGGAACGACTGCGGCGTCAGCGCGGCGCAATCCTGATTTTCCTGATGAGAGACCACGCAGGCCACTTCACAGGTGCGGCAGCCGATGCATTTGCTCGCATCGGCGATAATGAAACGGTTCATCCATTTCTCCAGCGGAAAGAAGTTAACGCGCCGGATTATGCATAATACGTTCCAACTTTTATTTCATTGAAATTTAAGGAAATTAAATTAACAGCAGCTGTCATCGTCACAACTGACGATGACAGCTGACGACATCAGACATGCGGGCCGCGCGCCAACGACTCGCGTTCAATCAGCTCGCCGGGGAAAGTTTGCTGATATTTAAATTCCCCGCCATCGAGCATAAAGATCAGCCTGTTGATGCTCTCTTTCATCATTTCGGTGACCGGAATTTTAACGCTGGAGAGCGAAGGGATCACATACGGCGCCAGCGCGATGTCATCGAAACCGATCACCGATACCTGCTGCGGCACCGCGATCCCCTGCTGGTGCAGTTGCTTAATCGCGCCGATCGCCATGTCGTCATTACTGGCGACCAGCGCGCTGAAACTGACGCCGCGTTGGCAGAGCGCTTCGACAGCGGCGGCTCCGGTTTGTGGCGTCCAGCGCCCTTCAACGATCAGTTCTTGCCGCACGGGAAGCCCCAGTCCTGCCAGCGCGTCTTTATAACCAGAGAGACGCTCAACCCCGGTAGGCGAATCCAGCGAACCGGTGATAAACGCAATGTCGCGATGCCCGCTGGCAATTAACTTTTCAACCGCCATCCGCGCCGAGGCTTTGTGATCGGACCATACGCAGTGGCTGGCGTGGCGGCGCAGGCGACGGTTCAGCACCACAATCGGCTGCTGATGATTGTCGATTATCTCATCCATCTCATCGACGCTAAGAAAGCGCGGATAGATGATGATCGCATCACAGCGCATATCGAGCAGATACTGAATCGCCTCGCGCTCCTCTTGCGCGCTGTGTTTACCGTCGGCAAGGATCAGCTGCCGCCCCTGATCTTCCGTCAGCCGCGCCACGTGAAACAGCAGCTCGCTGAAATAGACGCCGTGATAAAGGGTGTTGGTTACCACCAGTCCGATAGTCTGGCTTTTTTTGGTCGCCAGATTACGCGCCAGCAGATTCGGCCGATAACCGCTTTCGGCAATTGCCTGAAACACCCGGTCTTTGGTTTCCTGGCTGACATAGCCGTTGCCCGACAGCACCCGCGACACGGTCGCCTTTGATACTCCCGCGCGCTTCGCAACCTCCAGCATCGTTGCCATGGGGTTCTTCCTGTAACTTAAGTTGCCTGCAGTGTACTGCACGTCTCGCCGTTTTTCAGCAGCCGACATCACCGGGATGCTTTCCAGCCGCTGCCTACAAAGCGATCAAAATCACAAATTTGCAAAGTGATTTTTTTAATTCTTGTATGACTCAATGAAACTCATCATGATTTTGTGGAACCGGTTTCCTATGCATATACCGCGCATAGCCGCCGTCAGGCGCTGGCGTGTAATCAGTACCCTATTGATAAAACAGGATAAAATCCGATGTCTAAAAATTATGCAGCCCTGGCGAACCAGATCCTGACGGCGCTCGGCGGCGCAGATAATGTCGTTGCCGTGACCCACTGCATGACCCGCCTGCGCTTCGTGGTGAAAGATAACCAACGCGTGGACGCCACGGCGCTGAAAGCGCTGCAAGGGGTACTTGGCGTCGTGCGTAGCGATAACCAATGTCAGGTGATCATCGGCAATACCGTCTCGCAGGCGTATCGCGAGGTGCTGAATCTGCTGCCCGGCGAGTTGCGCCCGGCGGAGCCGCAGGGGAAACCGCCGCTGACCTTAAAACGCGTCGGCGCCGGGATCCTTGATGCGCTGATCGGCACCATGTCGCCGCTGATCCCGGCGATTATCGGCGGATCGATGGTCAAACTGCTGGCGATGATCCTGGAGATGAGCGGCGCGTTGCCAAAAGGCTCTCCGACGCTGACCATTCTGACGCTTATCGGCGACGGCGCGTTCTTCTTCCTGCCGCTGATGGTTGCCGCTTCCGCGGCGGTAAAATTCAAAACCAATATGTCGCTGGCTATCGCTATCGCCGGGGTGCTGGTGCATCCGGGATTCATCGAATTAATGGCTAAAGCCGCGCAGGGAGAACACGTTGAGTTCGCCTTCATTCCGGTTACCGCGGTGAAATACACCTACACGGTGATCCCGGCGCTGGTGATGACCTGGTGCCTCTCTTATATCGAGCGCTGGGTCGATCGCATCACCCCGGCGGTGACGAAAAACTTCCTTAAACCGATGCTGATCGTGCTGATTGCCGCGCCGCTGGCGATCCTGCTGATTGGCCCGCTCGGCATCTGGATCGGCAGCGCGATCTCCGCGCTGGTGTACACGATCCATAGCTATCTCGGCTGGCTGTCGGTAGCGATCATGGGCGGACTCTGGCCGCTGCTGGTGATGACCGGGATGCACCGCGTCTTTACGCCAACCATCATTCAAACCATCGCCGAAACCGGCAAAGAGGGGATGGTGATGCCATCGGAAATCGGCGCCAACCTGTCGCTGGGCGGATCGTCGCTGGCGGTGGCGTGGAAAACCAAAAACCCGGAGCTGCGCCAGACCGCGCTAGCGGCGGCGGCATCGGCGATTCTGGCCGGGATTTCCGAACCGGCGCTGTACGGCGTGGCGGTACGTCTGAAACGCCCGCTGGTCGCCAGCTTAATCAGCGGCTTTATTTGCGGCGCGGTGGCGGGAATCGCCGGGCTGGCCAGCCATTCGATGGCGGCACCGGGGCTGTTCACCAGCGTCCAGTTTTTCGATCCGGCCAATCCGATGACTATCGTTTGGGTCTTTGGCGTGATGGCGCTGTCGGTGGTGCTCTCCTTTGCGCTGACGCTGCTGCTCGGTTTTGAAGATATCCCGGTAGAAAATGCCGCCGCCGACGCCAGACAGCGCCAGGGCGCGGCCACTCACGCCTGAACACTTTTTTGAACGCGAGGTAACGCATGTCGAGTTTTCCACACGGATTTTTATGGGGCGGCGCTCTGGCCGCTAACCAGTCTGAAGGCGCTTATCTTGAGGGCGGCAAAGGGCTGACAACCGTTGATACTATTCCGCACGGCGCTCATCGCTTGGCGGTGAAATTGGGCCAGGAGAAGCGCTTTTCGCTTCGCGAAGATGAATTCTACCCAAGCCACGTGGCGATCGATTTTTACCATCGCTATAAAGAGGATATCGCCCTGATGGCGGAGATGGGATTTAGCGTCTTCCGCACCTCTATCGCCTGGAGCCGACTGTTCCCGCGCGGTGATGAACAACAGCCAAACCCGGAAGGTATCGCCTTCTATCGTGCGATGTTTGAAGAGTGCAGAAAGTACGGGATCGAACCGCTGGTCACCCTGTGCCACTTTGATGTCCCGATGCATCTGGTGACGGAATATGGCTCCTGGCGTAACCGGAAGATGGTCGATTTTTTCAGCCACTATGCGCGCACCTGTTTTGAAGCCTTTGACGGACTGGTGAAATACTGGCTCACCTTCAATGAAATCAACATTATGCTGCATAGTCCCTACTCCGGCGCCGGTCTGGTGTTTGAGGAAGGAGAAAATCAGGAACAGGTGAAATACCAGGCCGCGCATCACGAGCTGGTGGCCAGCGCGCTGGCGACAAAAATCGCCCATCAGGTTAACCCGCAAAACCAGGTCGGCTGCATGCTGGCGGGCGGTAATTTCTACCCGTATTCCTGTAAGCCGGAAGATGTCTGGATGGCGCTGGAAAAAGATCGTGAAAACCTGTTCTTTATCGATGTGCAGGCACGCGGCGCGTATCCGGTGTGGGCCGCGCGGGTATTCCGCGAGAAAGGCGTCACTATTGCCAAACAGCCAGGCGACGACGAAATCCTCAAAAACACCGTTGATTTTGTCTCCTTTAGCTATTACGCCTCGCGCTGCGCGTCAGCGGAGATGAACGCCAGCAATACCAACGCCGCCAATATCGTCAAGTCGCTGAAGAATCCGTTCATTGCGGCCAGCGAATGGGGATGGGGCATCGATCCGCTCGGCCTGCGCATCACCATGAACATGATGTATGACCGCTATCAGAAACCGCTATTCCTCGTGGAAAACGGGCTCGGCGCGCGCGATGAGATCGACGCCAACGGCGAAATCAACGACGACTACCGCATTAGCTATCTGCGTGAACACATCAAGGCGATGCGCGACGCCATCGATGATGGCATTCCGGTCATCGGCTATACCAGCTGGGGCTGTATCGATTTGGTCTCCGCCTCCACCGGCGAGATGAGCAAGCGCTACGGTTTCGTGTATGTCGATCGCGACGATGCCGGTAACGGCACGCTTGCGCGCAAGCGCAAGAAATCGTTCTGGTGGTATAAGAAGGTCATCGCCAGCAACGGGGCGGATCTGGAGTAGTCGGTATTGCCGGGTGGCGGCTTACGCCTTACCCGGCCTACGGTCCGTACTATTTATAGCCCTGCGAAGCATTAGCGCAGGCCGGGGAACGCCTGTTCCTCGGCCGCTTCCAGCGCGGCAAAACCACCCAGCCCCTGCCAGCCATCAAGCCGCGCGTATACCGTCGCGACGGCGTCTTTCACAGGCTGAGTCATCGGGTAATAGAAACCGACTATATCGGGCTGAATGCCCACAAAAATCACCTCGCCAATATCCTCTTTTAACTGATCGATAAGATAGTTAAGCGGCATGTTGTGGGTGGTCATCATAAACATGTCGGCGATATCGTCCGGGTCGACAATGCGAATTTCGCCAGGGTTGAGCCCCATATCGGTTGCATCGACGATCAGCAGCCGCGTCGGGCGCAGTTCGCGGATGGCGACGATATCGTTTTCCGGCGCGCTGCCGCCGTCAATCACCACCCAGCCGCCGACCGGATTGGCCGCGCACATTTCCGCCAGCAGCGGGCCTGCGCCGTCATCGCCCATCATGCTGTTGCCGACACACAGTAAAACGTCAGTCACGTAGTCTCCTCACCATCAGATAGATGGCGCTTTCCTGGTGAATATCGTGCAGCATGCTGAGCAGGGTTTTACTCCACGCCTGCTGCTGCGGGGTCTGCGCGGACTGCGCTTTATCAAAGGCATTAGCCAGCATCGCCACGTGATTACTGTCGATAACAATCTCGCCATACTTCGGCACGCCTTCCATTTTGCGCCGCGCGGCGCTGCCCGCCTCCAGCGTGCCAATCCACGCCAGATAGTCCTCCCACGGGCAGCTTAACGCCGCTTCCAGGCAGTCAATGACGCCGAGGTGGTGGCCAATCGCCAGGCTGTAATAGACCACCTGCTGCGCCTGATCCGGCGTCGCGTCGTTCTCATCAATAAATTTACGGCTCAGCTGACTGAACACCACCGTCTCGCTCATCGGATACGCGCCCCCTCGACCACCTGATTCAGGTGCGTGACGATCTCGGTCAGACGCGGATCTTTCTCCGCCTCCAGCCAGCGCAGTACCTGGTTATCGCCCTGCCCCAGTAGACGCATATAGTCGTCGGCAATCTGGCGACCATAGCGATAGCCGGCCAGACGGCGCGCTTCGCGATCGATACGCACCCGCAGCGGCTGCACCATGTTGGGATGCAGCAATTCGGTTGGCTGTTCGTCAAGCTCGCCCGGCAGGCGAGCGTGGATTTTTTGCTCCAGCAGACCAAGCGCCATCGCAAAACCGTACAGCGTGGCGGCAGGCGTCGGCGGACAGCCCGGAATATAGACATCGACCGGCACGATTTTGTCGGTGCCGCCCCATACGCAGTACAGATCGTGGAAGATACCGCCGCTGTTGCCGCAGGCGCCGTAAGAGATGCAGATTTTCGGATCCGGCGCCGATTGCCAGGCGCGCAGCGCCGGCGAACGCATCGCGCGGGTCACCGCGCCGGTGAACAGCAGAATATCGGCATGGCGCGGCGACGGCACTACTTTAATTCCGAAGCGTTCGGCGTCGAATAGCGGCGAAAGGGTGGCGAAAATCTCGATTTCACAGCCGTTACAGCCGCCGCAGTCGACGCGATAAACGTAGGCGGAACGTTTGATTTTTTTCAGCAGCGAGGCCTTCATGCTGGCGATGGATTCCTCCACTGTCATCGGCAGCGGAATGCCGTTTTCATCGCGCGGGCCTAATAAATTGCTCATCAGCTGGCCTCCCTCATGTGGCGAGTCAGTTCAATACGATCGGATGGCACCAGGCATTTCTGACGCTTGCATTCCGGGCAGGTCTCAAAGCTTTCGCGGTGCAATTCGGCGCGGGTATCGCCGTTGTGCTTAAGCAGCGCGATAGCGTAGTCGATCTCTTTTTGTACCGCGAAAGGCCGTTCGCAGACCCGACAGTGGCAGATGGCAAAGCGCGATTGCTGGAGGAAATCCTCTTTTTTCCACACCGCCAGTTCATACTCCTGCGACAGCTTAATCGCCGCCGTCGGGCAAACTTCTTCACAGCGGCCGCAGAAAATGCAGCGCCCGAGGTTGAACTGCCACGCCAACTGGTTAGTCGCCAGATCGGTCTCTACCGTCAGGGCGTTAGACGGACACGCATTCACGCAGGCCGCGCAGCCGATGCACTGCTGCGGATTGTGTTCCGGTTTGCCGCGGAAGTTTTTATCCACCGGCATCGGCTCCAGCGGATAGGAGTGGGTCGCGGTGCCGGTCTTGATGACTTTTTTGATAAAGGTAAACATTGTTGCTCCCAGGTTGTGTGTGGCCTTTTACCCTCACCCTAGCCCTCTCCCTAAAAGGGAGAGGGGACAGTTGTGCACGGTCAGTGAATTCGCGCTCGATCTGCCCTTCCCCCTCTCCCCTGCGGGGAGAGGGTCGGGGTGAGGGGCCCCACGCAATGGCTCAATTATTTCAGCGGCGAGTTTTTACGCTCGATGCTGTAGCGCTCCAGCTCTTTGTACGGCACCACTTTGCTCTTTTTCTTACGCACATCGACCACCGTCATGCGGTCGGTACAGGAGTAGCAAGGGTCGAGGCTGCCAATAATCAGCGGCGCGTCGGAGACGGTGTTGCCGCGCAGCATATAGCGCAGGGTCGGCCAGTTGGCGTAGGTCGCCGCACGGCAGCGCCAGCGGTACAGTTTTTGATTGTCGCCGGTCATGCTCCAGTGAATATCGTCGCCGCGCGGCGCTTCCGAGAAGCCCAGCGCGAAGCGGTGCGGAATATAGGTGAAGCCATCCACCATCAGCGGGCCGCCGGGCAGATTGTCGAGACCGAAATCAATCATATTCAGCGCGGTATAAACCTCGTTGATACGTACCTTGAGGCGGGAAATCACGTCGCAACCCTGCTCGCTGTGGACTTCCATCGGCAGCAGACCGTAACCGACGAACGGGTGATCGGCGCGAGTATCGCGGGCGTGGCCGCTGGCGCGGACCATCGGGCCGACGTTACTGAAGTCGCGGGCGATTTCTGGATCCAGACGGCCAATACCGACGGTACGCTGTTCCATATTCGGCGTGCTGAGCAGCATATCCACCAGCTCCTGCACATCGCGGCGCATCTGCTGCGCCAGCTGGCGGGTCTGGATCATGTCCTCTTTCAGCAGATCGCGGCGAATCCCGCCGATCAGGTTCATACCGTAGGTTTTACGCGCGCCGGTGAGGATCTCCGCCATCTTCATTGAGGTTTCGCGTACGCGGAAGAACTGCATAAAACCGGAGTCAAAACCGGTGAAGTGGCAAGCCAGGCCAAGGTTCAGCAGGTGCGAGTGCAGGCGTTCCACTTCCAGCAGAATGGCGCGGATCATCTGCGCGCGCTCCGGCACCACGATACCCATCGCGTTTTCTACCGACGTGGTATAAGCAGTGCTGTGGGCGAAGCCGCAGATGCCGCATACCCGGTCCGACAGGAACGTTACTTCGTTGTAGCCCATGCGGGTTTCCGCCAGCTTTTCCATGCCGCGATGGACATAGAACAGGCGGTAATCGGCGTCGATAATGTTCTCGCCGTCGACAAACAGACGGAAATGGCCTGGCTCATCGGAGGTGACGTGCAGCGGGCCAATCGGCACCACGTTGTTTTTCTTACTGCCGAGCTCGTTAATGAATTCGTAGGTCTCCGCGTCGGTGGTCGGCGCCGGGCGCTGGCGGTAGTCCATGCTGTCCTTACGCAGCGGATAGAGTTCATCCGGCCAGTCGTCCGGCAGCACCAGGCGGCGCTCGTCCGGCAGGCCCACCGGCACCAGACCGTACATATCGCGTACTTCGCGCTCGCCCCATACCGCCGCCGGCACGCGCGGGGTCACCGACGGATATTCCGGTTTATTAGCGTCGACTTCCACGCGCACGGTGATCCAGCACTTCGTGCCCTGCTCCATCGACAGCACATAGTAAACCGCATAGTGGCCGTTCAGCTTACGTTCGTCGTTGCCGAACAGTACCGACAGCCAGCCGCCCTGCTTGTAGTACAGGAACTCGACCACTTCCGGCAGGTAGTTAACCTTCACGGTGACGGTTAGCTGATCTTTGGTCTGCCAGGCTTCGTCCAGCACCACGCCAGGAAAGGCCTGGTGCAGCGCCGCAAGATAGTGTTGACCGATTTTTTCTTCAGACATGCTCAAATTCTCTTAATCACGCCACCAGCAAGGAGACGAAAGCTAAAAAGGCGAAACCAAACCCGGCCCAGGTAACGCGGGAGGTGGCACAAAAGCGCAGACGCGCCATGCTGTTTTCGAACAGCGCGATAATCAGCACTCCCGCCACCAGCTTGACGATGGCGACCACCAGCGCCAGCAGCAGGCCTGGCGCGCTAAAACTGGTCATCTGTCCCCACGGGATAAATACGCCGACGAACATCTGCAGCACCACCAGCTGTTTCAGGCTGATGCCCCACTTCAGCACCGCGAAACCGCTGCCGCTGTACTCGGAAAGCGGCCCTTCCTGCAGTTCCTGTTCGGCCTCGGCTAAATCGAACGGCAGCTTGCCCATTTCGATGAAGGTGGCGAAAGCGCAGGCGCACAGCGCCAGGATCAGCGGGATGCTGCGCGCGGCGGGCCAGTGGTAAACGGTATCGGTAATCGCGCTAATATGGGTGGAGCCGGCAACCTGCGCCGCGACCCACAGCCCAAGCAGCAGAATCGGTTCGACCAGCACGCCGAGCATCGCTTCACGACTGCTGCCGATGGCGGTGAACGGACTGCCGGTATCCAGGCCGGAAATGGCGAAGAAGAAGCGGGCGATGGCGAACAGATAGATAAGCGTAATCAGGTCGCCCAGCCCCGGCAGCGGTGAATCTACGGTCACCACCGGCAGCGCGGCGGCGATGGTCAGCATCACGCCAACCATCACAAACGGCGTCAGGCGGAATACCCAGCCGGAAGCGTCCGGGCCCACGCTCTGGCGACCCAGCAGTTTCAGGATATCCCGATACTCCTGCAGTACCCCCGGCCCGCGGCGGTTATGCAGGCGCGCGCGGGCAACGCGGGTCAGGCCGGACAGCAGCGGCGCGACGGCAAACAGTACCAGCGCCTGTATTAATGCAACGAATAGGTTCACTCTCAGGCTCCTCGCGAAATCACAATCACCACCAGTACCGCCAGTTCGATCAGCGCCACGCCGCGCAGCAAGGCGGGCGCGGCGGCGTTCTGCCAGCCGGGCACCAGCCGTACCGGATTCAACCAGTGACGCAGCTTCAGCAGCGGCGCAAAGGCTTCTTTCACCGGCATGGCGAAGCCGTGGGCGGTGACCACCATCGCTTGTTCATGGTCGTAGCCGCAGACCCACGCCGCGCCGCGCGAGCGTGCCGGCAGGCGGTCGCCTTTGAAGAAGATCATCAGCAGGAACGGCAGCAGCGGACAGGCAATCAGCAGAATGGCGATCAGCGGCTGCGACACGACGCTTGTAGCCTGCGCAGGAACCGGAATAACGTGGCCGACCAGCGGCAACAACCATGGCGCCGCCACGCCGCCGATGACGCAGGACGCGGCGGCCAGCACCACGCTTAAGGTCATCAGCCAGGGCGCGCAGGTGGCGTTTTCCGCCTCTTTACTGCGCGGCGCGCCGAGGAAGGTGACGCCGTAGACTTTGGCCATACACATCACCGCCAGCGCCCCGGTAATCGCCAGGCCAACCGCCAGCAGCGGCCCCAGCAGACGGCCGATAAACACCTCGCCGGTGCTCAGCTTGAAGAAGGATTGATAGATAACCCATTCGCCGGCAAAGCCGTTCAGCGGCGGCAGCGCGGCCATCGCCATCAGCCCCACCAGCATGGCGAGTGAAATGAGCGGCATTTTTTTACCGATGCCGCCCAGCTTCTCGATATCGCGATGGCCGGTACGGAACCACACCGCCCCCGCGCCAAGGAACAGCGTGGTTTTGAACAGGCTATGGTTGATCAGGTGGTACATGCCGCCGATAAAGCCCAGCACCATCAGCGCATTATTGCCGGTAGCAATACCGGTGACGAACGCGCCGAGGCCAAGCAGAATAATACCGATGTTTTCCAGGGTGTGGTAAGCCAGCAGGCGCTGGATATTATGTTCCATCAGCGCGTACAGCCCGCCGATAAAGGCGGTAATCATCCCCAACACCAGCAGCAGCACGCCCCACCACAGCGGCGGCACGCTACCGGCCAGCGACACGGTCAGGATGCCGTACAGACCGACCTTCATCACCACTGTAGAAAACAGCGCGGCGGCCGGGGCGCTGGCGCCCGCATGCGCCTGCGGCGCCCAGCCGTGCAGCGGGATCACCCCGGCGAGCAGGGCAAAACCGAGCAGACCCGGCAGCCACAGCGCCATGTTCTGCGGCGCGCCGGCGGCCAACTGGCTAATCGCCGCCAGATCGAGAGTGCCGTAGAACGACCACACCAGCCAGCAGGTCCACGCCAGCAGCAGGGTACCGAGACGCCCCAGCGCAAACCACAGTTTGCCGGACTGCGCGCAGCCGGTAAGGAACGCGGCGCACAGCGCCATGATTTCCGCCATCACCACCAGGCTGCCGAAGTTAGTCACCACCACCGCGCAGGTGGCGGCAGCCAGCAGCAGGTTAACCAGCAGGCCGTTGGATTTGACCTGCGGATGACGATGCCAGGAAATGTTAAACAGCGAAATCGGCAGCGCCGACAGGCCGATAGCCAACAGCCACAGAGCGTTAATCCCGCCCACCCGCATCGCCAGATGCAGATACTGCAGCATGCCGCCGTTGATCCGCTCCGGCGCGATCAGCGCCGAGAAGCCGGCGACGATTAACATCGCGCTGGCGACCGCGCCGCCGATCCCGGCAATCGCGCCGCTCAGCGGTTTTCGCAAACTAAATAAAAACGCCAGCACCGCGCTGGCGGCATACCAGGCAACCGCCTGATTCACTAATGCAACCACGCTCATTTCACGCCCCCTTGTTGCGCCTGAAACAGCGACAAATCGCCGAGGTCGGTATTAAAGGTCAGTTCGCGCTTACGCTTGCTGGACTTAGCAATATCGCGAATATCCACCAGCACTAAGGCTTTGGTCGGGCAGGTGCGCACGCAGGCCGGGCCCTGCTCATCAAAGTGGCAGAGGTCGCATTTCACGGCGATAGCGCGAACGCCCGGCACCCAGTCGAGCAGCGAGCTGACGCGAGCCGGAGCCGGCGGCGCGGCGGGCGCCATCGGCGTGTTAGCGTTGGCGGGAATATCCAACGGACGGCTGCCGGAGAATTCAATCGCGCCGAACGGGCAGGCGATGCCGCACAGTTTGCAGCTAACGCACAGGCTTTCATTCAGCTGTACCGCGCCGTCAACGCGAGTAATGGCGTTGACCGGGCACACCGCGGCGCAAGGCGCGTCTTCGCAGTGGTGGCACATCTGCGGCGCAGACTCTTTTTCATTACGCATGACCTGCAGGCGCGGCATACTTTGCAGGCCATACTGGCGGTGCGTCTCGGAACAGGCGGCTTCGCAGGTGCGGCAGCCAATACAGACGCTGGAATCAGCAATTACAAAACGGTTCACCGGGTCATCCTCGGGTGAAAGTCACTTTTGACGAAATCAGGCCGCGCAGGTGTCGGTTTCGACACTTGTCGACACTTCACAATTAATGGACCTGCGCCAGATGGCTTAAATCCACCGGCTGGTCGCGCTCCATGGCCTCATACAGACGGTCATAGACGGTGGCGATGATCGCCAGGTAGTGTTCCAGCACCGCTTCGCGGGAACGGTTACTGATGCGACCGTCAATCACCCCTTCCGCATCCAGCGTCGCCTGGGCGATCAGCCGTTTGTCATCGCCATTTTTGCTTTCTACGTAGTATTCGATGGTGTGGCTGTTAAAGCCTTCCGCCAGCGCGACATATACCTGAAAGTGGCCGAACAGCACGAAGCACAGCTCTTTGTCCGGCGCGCAGCTCATCGCGTGATGCAGACGCGCTTTCGACAGGGTGATGCCCTGAACCAGCGAGTTGCAGTATGTGTGCCACTGCTCCTGATGCTGGCGGTGACGATCGGCGATGTAGTCCGCCTTTTCACTTAATTCCCAAATTGTCATCCCGGATCCTCCCGTTACATGAGATGCACCGGTTAAGCATTTTCCATGCCAAAATTTATTTATATGAATTTAAAGGAATTATTAAAAATACTGGCGCCATCGCGACATGTCGATGACAGCCATCCGTCGTCGTCATCGACAGTTCCCCCGCCGTTTATGGTCTCCTGGCATCGTTATTGCATATAGCCGCCATAGTATTAACGGAGGCCAACATGCACGAAATCACGCTAAGCCAGCGAGCGCTGGAAATCATTGAGCAACAGGCGCGGCAAAACGGCGCGCGCCGGGTCACCGGCGTGTGGCTGAAGGTCGGCGCGTTTTCCTGCGTGGAGGCCAGCGCCCTCACCTTCTGTTTTGAACTGGTGTGCCGCGGCACGCTGGCGGAAGGCTGCGCGCTGCACATTGCCGAGCAACAGGCTGAATGCTGGTGTGAACGCTGTCAGCAGTATGTGCATCTTGTCTCTCAGCATGTCCGCCGCTGCCCGCACTGCGATAACGACCAGTTGCAGATCGTGGCGGATGATGGCTTACAGATTCAGCGTTTAGAATTGGAGTAAAAATTATGTGTACGACTTGCGGATGCGGAGAAGGCAACCTTTATATCGAAGGCGATGAACATAACCCGCATTCGGCGTTTCGCAGCGCCCCCTTCGCTCCCGCCCCGCGTCAGACCATGACCATCACCGGCGTAAAAACCGATAACTTCACCCCGACCCGGAGCGCGCAAGGCGATCTGCACTACGGCCACGGCGAAGCGGGTACCCATGCGCCGGGGCAAAGCCAGCGGCGGATGCTGGAAATCGAAATCGACGTGCTGGATAAAAACAACCGCCTGGCGGCGCGCAACCGCGCGCGCTTCGCGGCGAACAATCAACTGGTACTGAATCTGGTCTCCAGCCCCGGCTCCGGTAAAACCACCCTGCTCACCGAAACCCTGACGCGCCTGAAAGGCATCGTCGACTGCGCGGTCATTGAAGGCGATCAGCAGACGGTCAACGATGCCGCGCGTATCCGCGCCACCGGCACGCCGGCGATTCAGGTCAATACCGGCAAGGGCTGCCATCTCGATGCGCAAATGATTGCCGACGCCTCTGCGCGTCTGCCGGCTGGCGATAACGGTATTCTGTTTATCGAAAACGTCGGCAACCTGGTCTGCCCGGCCAGCTTCGACCTTGGCGAACGTCATAAAGTGGCGGTGCTGTCGGTTACCGAGGGAGAAGATAAACCGCTGAAGTATCCGCATATGTTTGCCGCCGCGAGCCTGATGCTGCTCAACAAAGTCGACCTGCTGCCGTACCTCAACTTTGACGTCGAGAAGTGCCTCGCCTGCGCGCGGGAAGTGAATCCGCATATCGAGATTATTTTGCTCTCCGCCACCAGCGGCGCAGGCATGGAGCAGTGGCTTAACTGGCTGGAGACACAGCGATGTGCATAGGCATTCCGGGGCAAATTCGCACGATTGACGGCGTGATGGCGAAGGTTGAAGTGTGCGGCATTCAGCGCGAAGTCGATCTGACGCTGGTCGGCGCCGTCGACGAGCAGGGCCAGCCGCGCATCGGTCAGTGGGTGCTGGTCCACGTCGGATTCGCCATGAGCGTGATTAACGAAGCCGAAGCGCGCGATACCCTCGAGGCGCTGCAAAACATGTTCGAGGTTGAACCGGACGTCGGCGCGCTGCTGTACGGCGAGGAGCGATAATGCGTTTTGTTGATGAATACCGCGCGCCGGAGCAGGTGCTGCAGCTGGTCGAACATCTGCAGCAGCGCGCCCGGCTGCTGGACTACAGTGAAGCCCGCCCGCTGCGGATGATGGAGGTCTGCGGCGGCCATACCCACGCCATCTTTAAATTCGGCCTCGACCAGCTATTACCGAGTAATATTGAATTTATTCACGGCCCCGGCTGCCCGGTGTGCGTCCTGCCGATGGGCCGCATTGATGCGTGTATCGAGATAGCCAGCCGTCCGGATGTGATTTTCTGCACCTTTGGCGATGCGATGCGCGTGCCGGGAAAAAACGGGTCGCTGCTGCAGGCGAAGAGTCGCGGCGCCGATGTGCGAATCGTTTACTCGCCGATGGACGCCCTGCGGCTGGCGCAGCAGAATCCACAGCGCGAAGTGGTGTTTTTCGGTCTCGGTTTCGAAACCACCATGCCCGCCACCGCGCTGACGCTGCGTCAGGCCCGCGAGCGCAACGTCGGCAACTTCTACTTTTTCTGTCAGCACATCACCTTACTGCCGACGCTGCGCAGCCTGCTGGACCAGCCGGACAACGGTATCGATGCGTTTCTCGCCCCCGGCCACGTCAGTATGGTGATTGGCACCGACGCCTACGGTTTCATCGCCAGCGACTATCATCGGCCATTAGTCGTTGCTGGATTTGAACCAGTTGATCTACTGCAAGGCGTGATCATGCTGGTTGAGCAGAAAATAGCGCAGCGCAGTCGGGTAGAGAATCAGTACCGTCGCGTGGTGCCGGATGCCGGTAACGCGCTGGCGCAGGCGGCAATCGCCGAGGTCTTTTGCCTGAGCGGCGATAGCGAATGGCGCGGCCTGGGGACGATCAACGATTCCGGCGTTTGCCTGACGCCAGATTATCAACGCTTTGACGCCGAGGCCCATTTCCGCCCGGCGCCGCAGCGGGTTTGCGACGACCCGCGCGCCCGCTGCGGTGAAGTGCTGACCGGGCGTTGTAAGCCACACCAGTGCCCGCTGTTTGGCCGCGTCTGCAATCCACAGAGCGCCTTTGGCGCGCTGATGGTCTCCTCAGAGGGCGCCTGCGCCGCCTGGTATCAATATCGCAGTCAGGAAAATAAAGCATGAAAAGCATTCAGTTAGCTCACGGTAGCGGCGGTCAGGCGATGCAGCAACTCATTGGCGAGCTGTTTATGCAGGCCTTCGCCAATCCCTGGCTGGCCGAACAAGAAGATCAGGCGCGTTTAGATCTCGCCGGGCTTGCCGCCCAGGGCGATCGGCTGGCCTTCTCAACGGACAGCTACGTCATTGATCCGTTATTTTTCCCCGGCGGCGATATCGGCAAGCTGGCGGTCTGCGGCACCGCCAACGACGTGGCGGTCAGCGGCGCCCTGCCGCGCTATCTCTCCTGCGGGTTTATCCTCGAAGAGGGGCTGGAGATGGCGACGCTGGAAGCGGTGGTGCGCAGCATGGCAACTACCGCGCAGCAAGCCGGGATTGCCATTGTGACCGGCGATACCAAAGTGGTGCCGCGCGGCGCAGCGGATAAATTATTCATCAATACCGCCGGTATTGGCGCCATCCCCGGCGATATTCACTGGGGAGTGCAGCAGATTAGCGCCGGCGATGTGCTGCTGGTCAGCGGCACGTTAGGCGATCACGGCGCCACCATTCTTAACCTGCGCGAACAGTTGGGGCTGGACGGCGCGTTATCCAGCGACTGCGCGGTGCTGACGCCGCTTATCCAAACCCTGCGCGAGATTCCGGGCATCAAAGCGCTACGCGACGCCACCCGCGGCGGCGTCAACGCGGTGGCGCACGAGTTCGCCGCTACCAGCGGCTGCGGTATCGAACTGCATGAAGCGAAGCTGCCGGTCAACGATACGGTACGAGGCGTCTGCGAACTGCTGGGGCTCGACGCGCTGAATTTCGCCAACGAAGGTAAACTGGTAATTGCCGTCGCCAGAGAAGCCGCGCTGCGCGTACTTGAGCATTTACGGTCTCACCCGCTCGGACAGAATGCCGCGATAATTGGCGACGTTGTCGAGCGCGCCGGCGTGCGCTCCGTAGGGTTATATGGCGTTAAACGGACGCTCGATCTTCCCCACGCCGAGCCGCTACCGAGAATTTGCTAACCACTGAACCGGCCCGGAGGGCGGAGGTCGCCTTATCAGGTCGACCTCAACGACGGCAACAATTGTTTTATTAACAGACTATTATTTGATTCATCTCTTTATTCTGCGCCGCGCTGCGGCGCTTTTTGGACTTAAGCAATGTCGTATACACCAATGGGCGATCTCGGGCAGCAGGGTCTGTTTGATATCACCCGTATTTTATTACAGCAGCCCGATCTGGCCGCGCTGAGCGAAACGCTAACCCGTCTGGTGCAGCAATCCTCGCTTGCCGACCGGGCGGCGATTATCTTGTGGAACCACGGCAACCATCGCGCCGCCAGGTACGCCTGCGACGACGCCGGACAGCCGGCAAGCTACGAAGATGAAACCGTACTGGCACATGGCCCGGTACGCCGCCTGCTGTCGCGCCCCGACGCGCTACATTGCGACAACGCGACCTTCGCCGAAACCTGGCCGCAGCTGGCCGCCAGCGGCATTTACCCGGAATTCGGCTACTACTGCCTGCTGCCGCTGGCGGCGGAAGGCCGCATCTTCGGCGGTTGTGAGTTCATCCGCGACGACAACCGGCCATGGAGCGAAAAAGAGTACCAGCGCCTGCATACTTTCGCGCAGATTGTCGCCGTCGTGACCGAGCAGATCCAAAACCGGGTCAGCAACAACGTCGATTACGATCTGCTGTGCCACGAGCGCGATAATTTCCGCATCCTGGTGGCCATTACCAACGCCGTCCTGTCGCGCCTCGATATTGACGAACTGGTCAGCGAGGTGGCAAAAGAGATCCACCGCTATTTCCGCATCGACGCGATAAGCGTGGTGCTGCGCAGCAACCGCAAAGGCAAGCTCAACATTTACTCCACCCACTATCTCGACGCCAGCCATCCGGTCCACGACCAAAGCGAAGTCGATGAAGCCGGCACGCTAACCGAGCGGGTGTTTAAGAGCAAAGAGATGCTGTTGCTCAATCTGCATGAGCACGACTCGTTGGCGCCGTATGAGAAAATGCTCTTCGAGATGTGGGATAACCAGATCCAGACCCTGTGCCTGTTACCGCTCATGTCCGGCAATACGCTGCTCGGGGTGCTGAAGCTGGCACAGTGCGATGAGCAAGTATTTACCACTACCAACCTTAAACTGCTGCGGCAAATCGCCGAACGCGTATCGATAGCTATCGATAACGCCCTCGCCTATCGCGAGATCCAGCGGCTGAAAGAACGGCTGGTGGATGAAAACCTGGCGCTCACTGAACAGCTCAACAACGTCGAAAGCGAGTTCGGCGAAATCATTGGTCGCAGCGAAGCGATGCACAGCGTGCTCAAGCAGGTGGAAATGGTAGCGCAGAGCGACAGTACGGTGCTGATCCTCGGTGAAACCGGCACCGGTAAGGAACTGATCGCTCGCGCTATTCATAACCTGAGCGGGCGCAACGGCCGACGGATGGTGAAAATGAACTGCGCGGCGATGCCCGCTGGCCTGCTGGAAAGCGATCTGTTCGGCCACGAGCGCGGCGCTTTTACCGGCGCCAGCGCCCAGCGTATCGGCCGTTTCGAACTGGCGGACAAAAGCTCGCTGTTCCTCGATGAGGTCGGCGATATGCCGCTGGAGCTGCAGCCGAAGCTGCTGCGCGTTCTTCAGGAGCAGGAATTCGAACGCCTGGGCAGTAATAAACTGATTCAGACCGATGTACGGCTGATCGCCGCCACCAACCGCGATCTCAAACAGATGGTTATCGATCGTGAATTCCGCAGCGATCTTTACTATCGGCTCAATGTGTTCCCGATCCACCTGCCGCCGCTGCGCGAACGGCCGGACGATATTCCGCTGCTGGTGAAAGCCTTCACCTTCAAAATCGCCCGCCGTCTGGGGCGCAACATCGACAGTATTCCGGCGGAGACCCTGCGCACGCTTTCGCGCATGGATTGGCCGGGCAACGTGCGCGAGCTGGAAAACGTCGTCGAGCGCGCGGTGTTGTTAACCCGCGGCAACGTACTGCAACTGTCGCTGCCGGAAATGCATATTGAACAGGAGACGCTAGCGCCGGAAGTGCTGCCGGAGGAAGGCGAAGATGAATATCAGCTCATCGTCCGGGTATTGAAAGAGAGCAACGGCGTGGTGGCCGGGCCAAAAGGTGCCGCCCAGCGCCTGGGGCTCAAGCGCACGACGCTGCTGTCGCGCATGAAACGTTTAGGCATTAATAAGGATCGGTTAGTCTAGCCCGACGATATGTCTCTCATGGCGTAGGGATTTTCCCGGAGGCGGCGCATTGCGCCTTCTCCGGGCTACCAAATCGCACAGGACCGTAGGTCGGATAAGCGTAGCGCCATCCGACAAAATAACGCGGCGACCCATCGAATAGCGGACCGCCCCTGATTTAATCCCCTTCACAATCCTTCTCAACCTAATCATTACCTCAACATCTAAATAAGAATTATTTTCATTTATAAATAGCTTGTGCTATATAACATAGCAAAGGCTATAAACGATGATTAAATAATCGCAATACCGTGAGGGATCCTATGACGCATCTGCCGCCGTTCAAGCACCTGTTGTTCTCCGCCGCATTAGCGCTGCTTGCTATCGCCCCCGCTCAGGCGCAAGAAAAATTCAAAGTCATTACCACCTTCACCGTGATCGCCGATATGGCGCAGAACGTCGCCGGCGACGCCGCTGACGTCAGCTCAATCACCAAACCGGGCGCGGAAATTCACGAATACCAGCCGACGCCGGGCGATATCAAACGCGCGCAGGGGGCGAAGCTTATTCTCGCCAACGGCCTCAACCTCGAACTGTGGTTCGCCCGTTTTTATCAGCACCTGAACGGCGTACCGGAAGTCGTGGTCAGTAACGGTATTCAGCCGATGGGCATCAGCGATGGCCCCTACAACGGCAAACCTAACCCGCACGCGTGGATGTCGGCGGATAATGCGCTGATCTACGTCGATAACATTCGCGATGCGCTGGTGAAATACGATCCCGTCAATGCCGACACCTATCGCCGCAACGCCGACGCCTACAAAGATAAAATCCGCCAGACCATGGCGCCGCTGAAGGCCGAACTGGCGAAACTGCCGGCGGACAAACGCTGGCTGGTTACCAGCGAAGGCGCATTCTCCTATCTGGCGCGCGATAACGGCCTGCAGGAGCGTTATCTGTGGCCGATTAACGCCGACCAGCAGGGCACGCCGCAGCAGGTGCGTAAAACCATCGACACCATGAAGAAGGAGCATATCCCGACCATCTTCAGTGAAAGCACCATCTCCGACAAACCGGCGCGACAGGTCGCCCGTGAAGCCGGCGCCCACTATGGCGGCGTGCTGTATGTTGACTCGCTAAGCGCCGCCGACGGCCCGGTGCCGACTTATCTTGACCTGCTGCGTGTCACCACCGAAACCATCGTCAAAGGGATCAACGATGGCCTGAGGAAACAGTCATGATTGCGCCGCAAGCGGGACTTATCGTCGACCAGGTCACGGTGACCTATCGCAACGGCCACACCGCCCTGCGCGATGCCTCGTTCAGCGTTCCGCGCGGATCGATTGCCGCGCTGGTGGGGGTCAACGGCTCCGGTAAATCCACGTTGTTCAAAGCGCTGATGGGTTTCGTGCGCGTCGGCCACGGCGATATCGCCATTCTCGGCCAGCCGGTCAACCGCGCGCTACGGCAAAATCTTGTTGCCTACGTACCGCAATCGGAAGAGGTGGACTGGTCTTTTCCGGTGCTGGTGGAAGATGTAGTGATGATGGGCCGCTATGGTCATATGGGCTGGCTGCGGCGGGCGAAGCCCCGCGACCGGCAGATTGTCGATGCCGCGCTGGCCCGCGTAGGGATGAGCGAATACCGCAAAAGACAGATTGGCGAGCTCTCCGGCGGGCAGAAAAAGCGCGTGTTCCTCGCCCGCGCCATTGCTCAGGAAGGCAAAGTCATCCTGCTCGATGAGCCTTTTACCGGCGTCGATGTGCAGACCGAGGCGCGGATCATCACCCTGCTGCGAGAACTGCGCGACGAAGGCTGTACCATGCTGGTCTCTACCCATAACCTCGGTTCAGTCAGCGAATTTTGCGATTATACGGTGATGGTGAAAGGCACCGTGCTGGCCAGCGGCCCGACGGAAACCACCTTCACCGCCGAGAATCTGGAGCTGGCCTTCAGCGGCGTATTGCGTCACGTCACGCTCACCGGCGCGGAAGAGCGCATTATTACCGACGATGAGCGACCGTTTATCAGCCATCGCGCGGCGGGGGGGCAACGATGAGCTGGCTGCTGGAGCCGTTTGGCTATCAATACATGCTCAACGCGATGTGGGTCTCGGCATTAGTCGGCGGCGTCTGCGCCTTTCTCTCCTGCTACCTGATGCTCAAAGGCTGGTCGCTGATTGGCGACGCCCTCTCCCACTCGATCGTTCCCGGCGTCGCCGGCGCTTATATGCTCGGCCTGCCCTTTGCACTCGGCGCGTTTCTCTCCGGCGGCCTGGCGGCAGGCAGCATGCTGTTTCTTAACCAGCGTTCGCGACTAAAAGAGGACGCCATCATCGGGCTGATTTTCTCCTCGTTTTTCGGCATCGGCCTGTTTATGGTGTCGCTGAATCCGACCTCGGTGAACATTCAGACCATTATTCTCGGCAATATCCTCGCCATCGCTCCGGAGGATATTATCCAACTGGCGGCGATTGGCTTTATTTCGATGGCGATCCTGTTGCTGAAGTGGAAAGACCTGATGGTCACCTTCTTCGACGAAAACCACGCCCGCTCGATTGGCCTTAACACCAGCGGCCTGAAGCTGCTGTTCTTCACTCTGTTGGCCGCCTGCACCGTGGCGGCGCTGCAAACCGTCGGCGCGTTTCTGGTCATCTGTCTGGTCGTGACGCCCGGTGCCACCGCCTGGCTGTTAACCGACCGCTTCCCGCGTCTGCTGGCCATCGCCGTCGCTATCGGCAGTCTGACCAGCTTCTTCGGCGCGTGGCTGAGCTACTATCTTGATGGCGCCACCGGCGGCATCATCGTGGTGGCGCAGACGCTGCTGTTCTTAGCTACCTTTGTCTTTGCGCCGAAGCACGGCCTGCTGGCCAACCGCCGTCGCGCCAGGGAGGCCTCATGCTAACGATGCTCCTTGAACCATTACAGTTTCCGTTTATGGTCAACGCGATGCTAGTGGCGACGATCGTCGCCGTCCCCTGTGCGCTGCTGTCGGTATTTCTGGTGTTAAAAGGCTGGGCGCTGATGGGCGATGCCATGAGCCACGCGGTGTTTCCCGGCGTGGTGGTGGCCTACATTATTGGCATCCCCTTCGCCATCGGCGCGTTTATTGCCGGCTTATTTTGCGCCGTCGCCACCGGTTTTCTCGACGATAACAGCCGCATCAAGCGCGATACCATTATGGGGATCGTCTTCTCGGGGATGTTCGGCGCCGGGCTGGTGCTGTACGTGGCGATTCAATCCGACATTCATCTCGACCACATTCTGTTTGGCGATATGCTGGGAATATCCGCCAGCGATATCGGGCAAACGGCGGTGATTGCGCTGGCGATTGCGCTGATTATCGGGCTAAAGTGGCGCGATTTTTTACTGCACGCCTTTGATCCCAATCAGGCCAAAGCCAGCGGCCTGCGCTGCGGGCTGCTGCATTATGGTCTGCTGTGCATGATCGCGCTGACTATCGTCGCGACGTTAAAGTCGGTGGGGATTATTCTGTCGATTTCGCTGCTGATAGCGCCCGGCGCTATCGCTCTGCTGCTGACGCGGCGCTTTGTCAGCGCATTATTGCTGGCAACGGTAATCGCCGTGGGCTGTTCGCTGGCGGGCGTCTGGCTGTCGTTTTATCTCGATAGCGCCCCGGCGCCAACCATCGTGGTGCTATTTACCGCGCTGTTCGTGCTGGCCTTTGTCGCCAGCACGATCCGTGACGGTCAGAAACAGAGGGCGTCAGCAACGATCTCCGATGGCGGTTAACGCCAGCGCGAGCAGGGAGAATTGTCGGATGGCGCTACGCTTATCCGACCTACGATCCTTCAACCGCGATCCCGGTGGCGGCGAAGCGCAGCGCAAACCGTGGAAAGGCCACTATTTTTTCGGCCGATATTTTTCCGGCAGCTCCGGCACCGGCCGCCTGTCGTCAATCAGGTGACGAATGGTCAGAATCGGATGCCGCCAGAGCATCCGCGGCCCGGCCCAGCGCATGATCCGCTTCATCTCTTCTCGCTTCGCCGGCTGATAGCAATGTACCGGACACTGTTTACAGGCCGGCTTCTCTTCGCCAAATACGCACTTATCCAGCCGCTTGTCGGCGTAAGCGTTAAGCGCCAGGTAATGTTCGCCATCGTTGCGCGCATCCGGGCTGCGGCGCTGATAAAGCCTGATCATATTGCCGATAGTCTTCTTTTCGCGATCGATGCGTTTGCCCATGTCACAGCCTCAAGCTAATAAGATGCATTGATTATACACCTTTGTATCTGTCAGGGCATCTCACTGCTTCAGATGCTGGATTAACTGCAGAGCGGCTCCGGATAACACGCCAAAATGGCTCCAGGCATAGAAATCTCTGACAAACACGCTGCCCTCCGCTTCCAGCGGTCGCAACAATCCAAGCTTCTCTTCCAGTCGATAGACGGGGGCAGGCATTGACGTTAAAAGATCGCTCTCAGCGATAAAGGATTTTATCGCCGCGGATGAAGCGCACTCGATAATAGGAACCGGACAGGGTAACTGATGCGAGCGAAAAATATCTTCAAGGATAAGCATCGGCGTGCTTAATGGCGGCGGCATGATCCACGGATAGTCGAGCATCGCCGCAAGCGACAGACGTTTTTCTTTTTGTAGCGGATGGCCTGGCCTTGAAATGATACAAATACGATCCTGCCAGTTAATTTTTCCACGAACTACGATTTTATCGTCGTGCGGTAAAGGCCCGCAGAGGGCGATATCTATTTCATGCATCAGCAGCAGCTTAAACAACTCTGAGTCAATGCGGTCGAATATTTTGATGTGTATCTGGGGATGGCGTTTATGAAAGGCGGCTAATTTATCAATAAAATGGCTGGTTAACAGACTGGATACGCAGCCGATTCTCAAAATCCCCTTGCCCGCCCCGCGGATCAGCGCCATTTCCTCTCTGGCTTTGTTCTCCGTGTTCAACATTGTCATGGCATAGGGTAAAAACGCGCTGCCGTACTCGCTTAACGCCATTCCATGCTTATGCCGTTCAAATAAGGTAGCATTCAGATCCTCCTCCAGGGTCAGCAACAATCGGCTTAGCCCGGATTGCGTAATCCCCATTTTCTCCGCTGCCAGAGTTAAATTCCCTTCGCTGGCGACGGTAAGAAAGGCTTGTATTTGTTTAATTTTCATAGCCATGACAATTACTCATTGAACGAATTATTTTTACATTTCCCTGACGCTTCTTTTTGCGTCAAGAATGCAGTAAGCAACGAAAAAAATGAATAGTGCAACAGCGGCGTATTTCCGGGGTGAACACTCTCAATATTTATAGTTCAACACCCTGCCCCTAACGATAATTTATAATGAGAATAAATCACTATGACACAGAACAACATCCTATTAATCCTCGGCGCTATTTTACCCGTTATCATTACCGTTCTCATTGGCTATATCAGCGGTAAACGCAAAGACTTTAACTGGCAGCAGGCTGGTGATATTAATAAAATTGTGATGCTGTATGCTTTACCGCTGAGCATTTTCAGTAATATGGTCATGACGCCGCGGCATATCGTGATGAGTATGGGCCCTGTCGCTATCGCTATTATCCTGGCGCTAATTCTGAGTTTCCTTATTCCCTTAGCTATCGCCCGTTATGTCTGTAAACGCTCCCTGGCGCTCAGTACGCTACAGGCTCTGGCCATCGGCTCGCCGGCCGTTCCCTTCATTGGCACCTCGGTACTGGCTTTTTTATTCGGCACCGTCAGCGCCTCATTAATTACTGTTTCCAGTATTACGCAAAATGTCTTCCAGCTCCCGCTGGTGATGATTCTGATGTCCATTGCAACGGGGGATAAAAGCCAGAATATCTCTTTTGCCACGCGGGTCCTCAACGCCATCAAGCAGCCGGTGGTATGGTCACCAGTTGTCGCGCTGATATTAGTATTAATGGATATTCATATTCCTGAAACCGTATCAATGTCGCTAGGTCTGTTGGGTAAGGCCTCCGGCGGACTGGCGCTGTTTGCCGCAGGTATCGTGCTCTATACTCGCAGCATTGTCATCACCTCCGCCACCATTATTACCGTTATCGCCCGTAATATTCTTGTGCCCGGCGCCTGCTACCTCATTTTGTTAAAAATGGGTTTCAGCATGGAGCAAATAAAACAAGTGGTATTAACGATGGCGATTCCTGTGGGCTCGATCGCCATTATTATTGCTATGCAATATAAGTCCGGCGAGCAAGAAATGGCCTCGACCATGGCGCTAAGTATTATTACTTCCATCATTACGATGGGCGCATTTATTTTCCTGACCTTTTAATCACGGCGATAACATCGCGTTAATCCGGAGAGAATATGACTTCTATCACTGTATCGGCCGCTGAATTATTACTGCACCGGCTTCAGGCCCTCGACGTGGCCTATATTTTTATTAATTCGGGTACCGATTATCCCCCGGTTATTGAAGCGTGGGCCAAAATGCGCGCCACGGGACAACAGGTGCCGGAGCTGGTGATATGTCCCCACGAGAACGCCGCCATCGGCATGGCCCACGGCTATTATCTCGGGAGCGGGAAGGTGCAGGCCGTCATGGTTCACACTAACGTAGGCCTGGCCAATGCCGCCTGCGGCGTCATCAATCTGGCCAACAGCAATATTCCGGTGCTGATTTTTGGCGGACGCACGCCGATTAGCGAGCATTCACACTTTGGTTGTCGCAACACGCCGATTGGCTACGGCCAGGAGATGCGCGATCAGGCGGCGCTCATTCGCGAGTCGGTGAAATGGGACTTCGAATTACGCATTGCCGATCAGGTCGGCGAGCATGTTGACAGAGCATGGGCGATAGCCCGTTCATTGCCAAAGGGGCCGGTGTATTTGAGCCTGCCCCGCGAGCCGCTATGCGAAACGTTCACCATCGATGAACAAGCGCTTTATGCCGCACCAACTCAACAGCCGGTCCGCTATGCGCCAACGCGGGCGGATATTGCCAGCGCCGCCGATGCGATAGCCAATGCCAGACAGCCGATCATCTTCGCCCAGCGCGGCGCAAGAACGTCCGGGGGCTTTGCGCGACTCAATACCCTGGTTAAGGAGTGGGCTATTCCGGTGGTGGAATACTGGGGTACTGAAGTCACCCTTAGCAGCGACAATCCTATGCTGGCCGGCAGCGATCCCGAAGGCTGGCTTTCCGCCGCCGACGTCATCATCGTTATCGACTCACAGGCCCCGTGGATCATCGAAGAAAGCTGCTGCAACGACGGCTGTAAGCTTATCCAGATCGGCCCCGATCCGCTTTTTTCCCGCTACCCCGTCCGCGGTTATCGCGCCGATATCAATCTGGCCGGAGAAACCGACGAGGTATTCGAACTTTTACAAGAGGCGCTCCAGCCGCTTGTGGCAGCGAAGCAACAGCAGGTGGCTGAACGTGAAAAGCATGTGCTTAGCCTGATACAACACGCGAAGAACCAACGGGAAGCCCTCCTCCACGCCGGTCAAAAAGGGGCGATTGGCAAACCCTGGCTGAGCTACTGTCTGGGTCAACTTGCCAATCAACATCAGGGGAAGATCGTCTCCGAACTGACAACAATGCCGCAGTTCGCCGGCCTGACTCAGGCGGACAGTTATTACCAGGAAGCGCTGGCGGGTGGTCTGGGTGAAGCGTTGCCCATCGCCTTAGGGCTGCAGCTCGCCCGGCGAGGCGAGCTAATCATCGCCGCCGTGGGCGACGGCTCCTATCTCTTTGCCAATCCGGCGGTATGTCATCACATCGCGGAAGTGATGAAGCTTCCCGTACTGGTGGTGGTTGGCAACAATGGCGGCTGGGGAGCGGTAGCGGGCGGCACCAAAGCGCTCTATCCCGACGGCTATGCCGCCAAAATGGAAGCTATTCCGGCCACCGCGTTTTCGTCGTCGCCAGATTTCGCCGCGCTCGCCGCCTCCAGCCGCGCGGCTGCGCTGACGGTTTCGCTGGCGGAAGATCTCCCAGGCGTACTGGAAGAGGCGGTCGCTATTATTCGCACTCGCCGACAAAGCGTACTGGTCAACGTTGAACTAGGACGTTAATCGCAGACAGCCGTTTTAGATCTGCTTCCCGGCATTATCCACGTGTCCCAACGCTTTTTCCGGGAAGCAGACGTCCCGCACTCGCCGTTTCAGTTCGGCCGCGTCCGGGAAACCGCCGTCCCGTTTGCGCTCCCAAATGAGCGCCTCATCGACGCTCACCGTAAAAATGCCGCCGGTACCGGGCACCAGCGTGACCGAAGCGATATCGGTACTAAAGGTATGCAGCAGCTCCTGGGCCATCCAGCTGGCGCGCAGCATCCAGTTGCATTGGGAACAGTAGTGAATGGTAATCGCCGCTTTATGAGTCATGTTGTGTTGCTCTCGTCCGAAGGAATGTAAACAAAATGCAGAATATACCCGTCATACTTCAAGTTGCATGTGCGTTGGCTTCCTCGCTCACCCCAGTCACTTACTTGAGTAAGCTCCTGGGGATTCTCTGCGTCGCCGCCTGCCTGCAACTCGAATTATTTAGGGTATAGGTAAATATTTTGTTGCAAACGATAATACCTATCATTACCATTCGCAATTACTAAATCAGGAATACCACTGTCCGCCAGGGAAAACACGGACCAACCTGCACTCTGGAAGTAACGCGTGAGCCGATACTAATAATTATCAAGGCGTGGCTACAAATGTACAAATCGACTCAATCAGCAGCATGGTGTAAGAAAAGCCTGCTGGCGACTTCTCTGCTCGCAGCAATCGCGCAGAATGCCGCTATCGCGGCCGTGACCCAGGATAACACGACGGATAGCGCGGAACAGATGGTGGTGACCGCCCCGGCCCCACAGCTGAAAGCCGGCAGCGAGCACTCCGTGAGCGCGCAGGAACTGCAGGACAAAGGCGCCAACGACTTCGGCTCAATCATGCGTTATGAACCCCTCATCAGCGCCACCGGCGCCAGCGGCGGTTCCGGCAACGGTAAAAGCGGTTTCGATCGCGGCGGCTATACCGGCTACAACATCCGCGGCCTCGAAAGCAACCGCGTCGGCATCGATGTTGACGGCATTGCCCAGCCAAACGCCACCGGCCGCGGCTACGTTGGCCGTTCCGGCCTCAACACCTTTGGCATTGGCCGCGATTATATCGATCCCTATATGTACGGCAGCGTGGATATTCAGTCGGGCGCCACCTCAACCGAGACCGCTAACAGCTCAATCGGCGGCAACGTCTCCTTCCGCCCGAAATCGGCGGATGACTATCTGCGCCCGGGCAAAACCAGCGCCTTTGGCTACCAGAGCGGCTACGACTCTTCCGACCGCAGCTGGCATAACGGCGTCACCGTCGCCGGCGGCGATGAAACGCTGCGCGGCATTTTCGTCTACAGCCGCCGCGATGGCCAGGAAACCGAGAACAACAGCGGCAGCGTCGACGCTTACCCGGCAAACTGGCACTCTGACGCGTTTATGGCCTCCGGCATCTGGCAGCCGAACGATGAACATAAGTTCACCAGCACCTTCGACTACTATCACAAGACCAACCACAGCCACTTCGATTCGTGGGACTCCAGCGGTAACAGCGTGATCGGCACCGCCAACCAAACCAACCAGACGCGGCGCTGGGGGCTGAGCCTGAAAGACGACTGGACGCCGCTGAACGATTACATCGACAGCGTCTCGACCAAGGTTTACTACCAGCATACCGAGGCTCACGACTGGACCTGGATGCCGGATAGCGTCACCCGCAAAATGCAGACGGTCAATTCCGACTACGATACCGATACCTGGGGCCTGCAGACTATGCTCGCGAAAAGTATCGGCCGCCACGACCTGAGCGCCGGTTTTAACGCCAGCACGACCAAAACCCAGCGGCCATTTAGCCAGTCGCCGATCCCCAGCGTCTACAGCGAAATTATGCAGCCGGAAGCGGACAGCCGCAGCTACACCCTCGGCGGTTACGTGCAGGATCAGATCAACTTCGACCTCGATAGCCACAACTTCGCGATTATTCCCGGCGTACGCGTGACGCATCAGTCCACTAAACCGGAAGATCTGTCCGATCTTAGCGCCAACAGCAGCGTGCTCACCGAATCGTCGGTGGCGAATCTGTATGGTAAAAACAGCGACACCCAGGTGCTGCCATCATTGACGTTCCAGTACGACATTACGCCGCGGCTGATGACCTATCTGCAGTACCAGCGCGGCGCGCAGTTCCCGAATGCCAGCCAGCTGTATGGTTCGTGGAACCTGGGTTCCAGCTATGCCGGCAGCCAGCAGTACGCGCTTATCGGCAACAACGATCTGAAAACCGAGACCAGCGACAATATCGAATGGGGTATCAAGGGTGAAGTCACCGAAGGCATCACCGTGCGTACCGCGCTGTTCTACAACAGCTATAAGAACTTTATCGCCTATACGCGCTATTCGCGCGCCAACAATCCGGGCAAATTCACTAACGTCCCGTCGAATATTTACACCATTTATCAAGCGGAAAACCGCGATAAGGCCTATATCTACGGCGGCGAGATCAGCACTAAATTTAACTTCGGCACCTGGTTTGAGCAGGTAGATGGCCTGAGCGCCACCCTCGCCTGGGGCTATAGCGAAGGGAAATCGAAATCCAGCTACTACGGCGATAAATACGTCGACCTCGACAGCGTCGCGCCGATGAAAGCGATCGTCGGCGTGGCGTGGGACGATCCGGCTAAGCGCTACGGTACGGCGCTGACCGCCACCTTTGTTAAGGGCAAACAGGCCACTGCCACCAGCCGCGAGAGCTACAACAACACCGACTCCGCCATCGCCGATTCCAGCACCGAATATATGCGCGTGCCGGGCTACGGCATGCTGGACTGGACCGCTTACTGGCAGGTGGCGAAGAACGTTCGCCTCAACGGCGGGGTTTACAACATTACCGACCGTAAATACTGGGACTACCTGAGCAGCCGCAACATCGAGACCAGTACCAATCAGGATGCCAACGATAAAGCGCTGGCTGTGATGCCCGGAAGGACCTGGCAACTGGGCGTGAATATCGATTTCTGATCGCCCGAATAATAACAAACCTGCCCCCCGGCCCGCGGGCCGGGGAAATTCATCGTAGAGAAGGATGTGAATTATGCAAAACGCACACGACGATCTGTGGCAGCGCTACCAGGCCACCAAAGCTCGCTCCACCGCCAAATATGCCCGCGACATCGCCGCAGAGATGGGAATTAGCGAAGCCGAATTAACCGCCGCGCGCGTCGGTCACGATGCCGTGCGTCTGCACGACGACGTACGGGCGATTATCGCCGCCCTGGAGAGCGTCGGCGAAACCAAATGCATCTGCCGCAACGAATACGCGGTGCACGAGCAGGTCGGCGAATTTACCCATCAGCACCTGAGCGGCCACGCCGGGCTGGTGCTCAACCCGCGGGCGCTCGACCTGCGTCTGTTCCTCAGCCAGTGGTCGAGCGTGTTCCACCTCAACGATAACGGCCGCCAGAGCATCCAGTTCTTTGACCCGCACGGCGATGCGCTGCTAAAGGTTTACGCCACCGGGCAAACCGATATGGCGGCATGGCAAACGCTGGTAGCCAAATTCAGCGAGACGGCGCCCGGCGCGCTGACGATTCGCCCGGCCGACCGCGTAAAGTACGCCGACTCCGCCGACGCCGCGGCGCTGGAAAAGGAGTGGCGCGCGATGACCGATGTACATCAGTTCTTCGGCCTGTTGCGTAAACACAACCTTTCCCGTCAGCAGGCCTTCCGCCTGGTGAGCGACGATCTGGCCTGCCGCATCGACAATAATGCCCTGCCGGGACTGCTGGAAACGGTGCGCCAGGACGGCAATGAAATCATGATCTTCGTCGGCAACCGCGGCTGCGTGCAGATCTTCACCGGCGCGCTGGAAAAGCTGGCGCCGATGCGCGGCTGGATCAACATCTTCAACAGCGCCTTTACACTTCATCTTCGCGAAGACAGTGTGGATGAAATCTGGGTCACCCGTAAACCGACCTCCGATGGCCACGTCACCAGCGTCGAACTGTTTGCCAAAGACGGTACGCAAATCGCCCAGCTGTACGGCCAGCGCAGCGAAGGCCACCCGGAGCAAGAACAGTGGCGCGCGCAGGTGGCGCGTCTGTGCGCGGAAGGGCAGCCGGCATGAAACGTTGGTTAATACTGCTTGCCGCACTGCCGCTGTTCGCCAGCGCGGCCGCCGAACGAGTAATTTCCCTCGGCGGCGACGTCACCGAAATTGTCTATGCGCTGAACTCTGGGCAGCAACTGGTGGCGAAAGACAGCACCAGCACCTGGCCTGCCGCCGCGCAGAAGCTGCCGGACGTCGGCTATCTACGGCAGTTAAACGCCGAGGGGATCCTCTCCTTACGCCCGCAGCTGGTGCTGGCCAGCGCGCAGGCGCAGCCGTCGCTGGTGCTGCAGAAAGTGCAGGACAGCAAGGTGACGGTCGTCAACGTGCCGGGCGGCGATAACCTTGCCGCCATCGATAACAAAATCGCCGTTATCGCCAAAGCATTAGGCAAAAAACCGGCGGGCGACGTACTGCGCCAGCAGGTCCAGCAGCAGATAGCCGCCCTTCCCACACAGCCTATCGCCAAACGGGTACTGTTTATCCTCAGCCACGGCGGGATGAATACCATGGTGGCCGGGCAGCACACCGCCGCCGATGGCGCGATCCGCGCCGCCGGGCTGCAAAACGCGATGCAGGGCTTTGACCATTATCGCGCGATGTCACAGGAAGGGGTGGCCGCAAGCCAGGCGGATCTGGTGGTAATTTCCGCCGATGGTCTCAAGGGGATGGGCGGCGAAAGCGGGTTATGGAAATTGCCCGGTCTGGCGCAAACGCCCGCTGGCCGCCATAAACAACTACTGGCGATCGACGATATGGCCCTGCTTGGCTTCGGCCCGCGTACGCCGCAGGCGATCCTCGAACTGCGGAAAAAAGCGGAGCAGCTGCCCTGATGCGCCCTGCCCTCGTTCGCCATTTGCTGTTAATGGCGCTGCTGCTGGTCGCATTGACGCTCTACGCCACCACCCTCGGCGCAATGCGATTGCCATTGGTCAACCTGCTGCCCTCCGGCGATGAAATCCTGCGCCATATCTGGCTGACGATCCGTCTGCCGCGGGTGCTGCTGGCGCTGCTGGTCGGCGCCGCGCTGGCCCTGTCCGGCTGCGTGATGCAGGGGCTGTTTCGCAACCCGCTCGCCGACCCGGGGCTGCTGGGCATCAGCAGCGGCGCGGCGCTGGCGGTGGCCTGCTGGCTGGTGCTGCCGCTCAGCGTGCCGGCGCTGTTAGCCCTGTATATGCCGATGCTGGCGGCGTTTATCGGCAGCCTGGCGGTGATGGCAGTGATTTTTATCCTCAGCCGCGCAGGTGACGGTTCGCTGTCGCGGCTGCTGCTGGTGGGGATCGCCATCAACGCCTTATGCGGCGCGCTGGTCGGCGTGCTGGCCTGGCTAAGCAACGATGCTCAGCTACGCCAGCTGTCGCTGTGGGGGATGGGAAGCCTCGGCCAGGCCGAATGGCCGACGCTGCTGGTGGCGGCTAGCTTGATTATTCCGGCGTCAATAGCGGTGTGGTGGATGGCGTCACGCCTTAACCTGCTGCAACTTGGTGATGAAGAGGCGCACTACCTCGGCGTTAACGTGCGGGCGCTGCAACGGCTGCTGCTGTTATGTAGCGCGGTGCTGGTTGCCGCGGCGGTGGCGATAAGCGGCGTCATCGGCTTTATCGGCCTGGTGGTGCCGCATCTGATGCGAATGTGGCTGGGGGCGGACCACCGCGGTCTCATCCCCGGCTCGCTGCTGGCGGGCGCGATTCTGCTGCTGATTGCCGATACCCTGGCGCGCACCGTCGCCGCGCCGGCGGAGATGCCGGTGGGGCTGCTGACCAGCCTGTTGGGCGCGCCGTGGTTCCTGTGGTTGATATTTCGTCGGGAGAAACCAATCCATGGATAAAGACTATCGGGCGCAAGGGCTGTCGCTGCGGCTCGGCCAACGACAGGTGATTGACCAGGTTTCGCTGACGCTTCGCGGCGGCGAGATGACCGCGCTGATCGGCCCGAACGGCGCGGGAAAATCCACCCTGCTGCGGCTGCTAACCGGTTTCCTTACCCCGGACAGCGGCGAACGCATGATGGACGGCAAAGCGCTGGAGCGTTGGTCGCCGCAGGCGCTATCGCGCCGCCGGGCGGTGATGTTGCAGCGCACTCCACTCCAGGCCGACTGGACGGTGGAAACGATTATCGCCATGGGGCGCTCGCCATGGGAAGCGACCGCCAGTCCTCAGACTCTGCGCGATATTATGGCGGAAACCGGCTGCGATCATTTGCGCGGCAGGCGCTATCCGTCGCTTTCCGGCGGCGAGCAGCAGCGGGTACAGCTGGCCCGCTGCCTCGCGCAACTGTGGCAAAACGGCGCGCCGCAGGGCTGGCTGTTTCTGGACGAACCTACCTCGGCGCTGGACCTCTATTACCAGCAACATCTGTTACGCCTGCTCAAGCGTCTGACCGCTACCGGCCAGCTACATGTCTGCGTGGTGCTGCACGATCTCAACCTCGCCGCCCTGTGGGCCGACCAGATTCTGCTGCTACACCAGGGACAGTTGGTGGCGCAGGGCACGCCGCATCAGGTTATCCAGCAGGATATCATTAGCCGCTGGTACGGCGCGGACGTGCGCCTCGGCCAGCATCCGGAAAAAGCGATTCCGCAGGTTTATCTGGCGCCCTGAACGTCACGCGCGGCCAGCTTAGCGATGGCCGCGCGTTCAAGAAGTGGAATCAGGATCGCTGCATCTACTTCGTCACTTTCCCTCAAATGCCTATCTCCGTTATCATGTCTTCCTCATGCGATAACGACGACAATAATAAAATCGCACTCTATTAAAAATCAGGGACCTGGATAACACCCTATGAGCACAATCGACAATTTAGACGCCCATACCCCGATGATGCAGCAGTACCATTTTTCAGTGATTAAATTGTTGAAACTGAGGAACAAAAAACCACACATTGGTTATTTACTCACCTTCACTCAATAGATAAACTATTTACAGGGATTTATAAAAACATAAGGAAATAAGGACATGGCTATTCCCGGTAATATGTGGCTCTATGACGATGGCGGAGCACTAATCAAAGGTGGCTGTGATGTTGCAGACAGGGAGTTCAGTATAGAGTTTAAAGGGTTTCACCATAATCTCTCCATTCCCACTGATAATTCCACTGGCAAACCTACTGGCACTCGTCAGCATTCTCCAATGATCATCGTTAAAGAATTCGACTATTCCAGCCCATACCTATACAAAGCAGTTGCTACTGGTCAAAACCTGAAATCTGCCGAAATCAAATGGTACAAAATCAACGATTCTGGTCAGGAAGTGGAATACTTCAATATGCTACTTGAAGGAGTTCGAATCGTATCAATCTCCCCTACGATGGCTTCCCCAGAGGACAAGAACAACAACCATCTTGAATCTGTGGAGCTAAGGTACGAGAAAATCACCTGGAAACATTGTGATGGAAACATAATTTTCACAGATGCCTGGAATGAACGACAAACAGCCTAACAGGTGATTGAATGGATACGACAGAAGAACTAAACGGAACCTACTTCTACCACGGACAATCGAACCTGTCAGCAGGTGAACTATTTGATGTGATTTTCCTTGAGCAATTTTGTGATGAACTTGGAATTGGCATTGAGTCAGGTGCTGCTATCCTCGCTGGGCAACCGTGGTTAAAAACCAGAACGAAACCGGGAGAGGCAATCAAAGGGACAAGTGTTATTTCCAGGTATGGGAGAATGCTTTTACGAAATGCACGAACTCCTTTTGGTATTAGAGTTCCAACACCAGTTGGTGTAAGAATGCGAAAAACAAATAATCTTGCCGCAGTCATAGCACGATATGTTCCGTGGTTAGGCTGGGTTGGTCTTGTGAATTCAATTTACCAAGTATCAAGGAAAACTCAGGCCAAATACAACCTCATAGCACGCCCTAAAGATCGTATACAATGGACATCCTTTTGATGGATACAATTCAACAAGAGGTATTAGCACTTTTCCGTGAAGAGATCCCCGGATATTTAGACAGCAATTGGAAAGAAATCCCTTTAGAACTTGATTCTGATTTATTTGAAGCTCCCGGTGATGACCTGCATGAAGCTTTGAATAAATTTGAAAAAAAATTTAATATAGATTTATCAGAAGTTAAATGGTCTTATTATTTTCCTTGGGAAAATACTCCACTGCTAACACGGTGGTTTAAATTAAAACGGGAAGATGTAGAACGAACTCGCAAACCTTTAACAATCAGAATGTTTTCCGAATCAGCGAAAGCTGGAAAGTGGCTTTATGACTGATAGAAATATAACATATTAATCAGAGGTGGATATGTAAGCATCCCAGCTTCAGTTCCATGCACTTTTTGAGTGTTCCGGTTTTTCAGCCATCAGCCGGTACTCTTCCCGCATCAGGTTATCCAGCAGGATATCATTAGCCGCTGGTACGGCGCGGACGTGCGCCTCGGCCAGCATCCGGAAAAAGCGATTCCGCAGGTTTATCTGGCGCCCTGAACGTCACGCGCGGCCAGCTTAGCGATGGCCGCGCGTTCGAGAAGTGGAATCAGGATCGCTGCGTCCACTTCGTCACTTTCCCTCAAATGCCTATCTCCGTTATCATGTCTTCCTCATGCGATAACGACGACAATAACAAAATCGCACTCCATTAAAAATCAGGGACCTGGATAACACCCTATGAGCACAATCGACAATTTAGACGCCCATACCCCGATGATGCAGCAGTACCTGAAGCTGAAGGCTCAGCATCCGGAGATCCTGCTGTTTTACCGGATGGGCGACTTTTACGAGCTGTTTTATGATGACGCCAAACGCGCCTCGCAGCTGCTCGATATCTCGCTGACCAAACGCGGCGCTTCCGCGGGCGAACCGATTCCCATGGCCGGCATCCCCCACCACGCGGTGGAAAACTATCTGGCTAAACTGGTGAATCAGGGCGAGTCGGTCGCGATTTGCGAACAGATTGGCGATCCGGCTACCACCAAAGGGCCGGTAGAACGCAAAGTGGTACGCATCGTCACGCCGGGCACCATCAGCGATGAAGCGCTGCTGCAGGAGCGTCAGGACAACCTGCTGGCCGCCATCTGGCAGGACAGCAAGGGCTTCGGCTACGCGACGCTGGATATCAGCTCCGGGCGCTTTCGCCTGAGCGAACCGGCCGACCGCGAGACCATGGCGGCGGAACTACAACGTACCAATCCGGCGGAACTGCTGTATGCGGAAGATTTTGCCGAATCTTCACTGATTGAAGGCCGCCGCGGCCTGCGCCGTCGCCCGCTATGGGAGTTCGAAATAGACACCGCGCGCCAGCAGCTCAACCTGCAGTTCGGCACCCGCGATCTGGTGGGCTTCGGCGTCGAAAACGCCCCGCGCGGGCTGTGCGCCGCCGGTTGCCTGTTGCAATACGTCAAAGATACCCAGCGCACCTCGCTGCCGCATATCCGCTCCATCACTATGGAACGCCAGCAGGACAGCATCATTATGGATGCCGCCACCCGTCGCAATCTGGAGATCACCCAGAATCTCGCCGGCGGCGTTGATAACACCCTTGCCTCGGTACTCGACTGCACGGTCACGCCGATGGGCAGCCGCATGCTCAAACGCTGGCTGCATATGCCGGTACGCGATACCGCGGTGCTGGGTGAACGCCAACAAACAATTGGCGCCTTACAGGAACGCTATACCGAGCTGCAGCCGGTGCTGCGTCAGGTCGGCGATCTCGAACGTATTCTGGCGCGTCTGGCGCTGCGTACCGCCCGCCCGCGCGATTTAGCCCGTATGCGTCATGCCTTCCAGCAGCTGCCGCTGCTGCGCGAGCTGCTGGCCGACGTTGACTGTCAGCCGGTGCAACAGCTGCGCGAGAAAATGGGCGAATTCGCCGAGCTACGCGAATTGCTGGAACGCGCGATCATCGACGCGCCGCCGGTACTGGTGCGTGACGGCGGCGTTATCGCTCCGGGTTATAATGAAGAGCTGGATGAGTGGCGAGCGCTGGCCGATGGCGCGACCGATTATCTCGACAAACTGGAAATCCGCGAACGTGAGCGCCTGGGCCTTGATACCCTGAAGGTCGGCTATAATGCCGTTCACGGTTACTACATCCAGATCAGCCGCGGCCAGAGCCAGCATGCGCCGATTCACTACGTGCGCCGCCAGACGCTGAAAAACGCCGAGCGCTACATTATTCCGGAACTGAAGGAATACGAAGATAAGGTCCTGACTTCAAAAGGCAAGGCGCTGGCGCTGGAAAAACAGCTCTATGACGACCTGTTCGAAAAGCTGCTGCCGCATCTGGCCGACTTACAAATCAGCGCCAGCGCGCTGGCCGAGCTGGACGTACTGGTGAACCTCGCGGAACGCGCGGAAACCCTCAACTACTGCTGCCCGACCTTTATCGATAAACCCGGCATTCGCATTACCGAAGGCCGTCACCCGGTAGTGGAACAGGTACTGAAAGAGCCGTTTATCGCCAACCCGCTGCAGCTGGCGCCGCAGCGCCGCATGCTGATCATCACCGGGCCCAACATGGGCGGTAAAAGTACCTATATGCGCCAGACCGCGCTGATTGCGCTGCTGGCCTATATCGGCAGCTACGTGCCGGCGCAGAAGGTAGAAATTGGCCCGATCGACCGCATCTTTACCCGCGTCGGCGCGGCGGATGACCTAGCGAGCGGCCGTTCCACCTTCATGGTGGAGATGACCGAAACCGCCAATATTCTGCACAACGCCACCGAACACAGCCTGGTGCTGATGGACGAGATCGGCCGCGGTACGTCTACCTACGACGGTCTGTCGCTGGCGTGGGCCTGCGCGGAGAATCTGGCAAATAAGATCAAAGCGTTGACCCTGTTCGCTACCCACTACTTCGAGCTCACCCAGTTGCCGGAAAAAATGGAAGGCGTGGCCAACGTGCACCTCGATGCGCTGGAGCACGGCGATACCATCGCCTTTATGCACAGCGTGCAGGACGGCGCGGCCAGCAAGAGCTATGGCCTGGCGGTCGCCGCGCTGGCAGGGGTGCCGAAAGAAGTGATCAAACGCGCGCGACAGAAACTGCGCGAGCTGGAGAGCATTTCGCCAAATGCCGCCGCCACGCAGGTTGATGGTACGCAGATGTCGCTGCTCTCCGCGCCGGAAGAGACCTCACCGGCGCTGGAAGCGCTGGAGAATCTTGACCCGGATTCACTGAGCCCGCGTCAGGCGCTGGAGTGGATTTACCGCCTGAAAAGCCTGGTGTAATTAGCCGCTAAATAGCAAAAAGCCTGGCGTCATCGTCAGGCTTTTTGTTTTTAGCATCAGTTATATTGCAGGGTGATCGTCCCGGTGGCATTGGCGGTACCGGGGGTAATGGTTTCCCCTATTTTATGGTAGTTAGCCCGGAAGGTCAGAGTTTCATTGGCGGAAGCGCCGCCAGGGTTGGTCGCGTCAGCATAGGTACTAGCCGTGCCGGTATCACCGGAAAAGGGAGTAGCGCCATCAGCGTCGGTCCCCGCAGACCAGGTTGAAGTGTCGCTGCGCTTTGAGTAAAAGATCGGTACCGTCTGGCCTGCGCTCATCAACACATAGAATCCGCCATTGGGAAGTTTTCTTTCCAGCTGTACCCCCACCCCCGTCGCCGTACTCCCGTCGCCATTATCGGATAGCGCAATAGTTGAGTTATCGCCGGACACCGTCGCCGCATTCATGGTCATCGAGACATTGGTTCCCGGCTCGCAGGTCAGATTGACGTTTTTTTCCGGACCGGAATAAACGTAGCCGGTACTATCAAATGCCGACACTTCGACATCCCCCATTGGGAAGTTGAGACTCGCCACATCCGCCGTACAGCCCATCGCATGTACTTCAACCGTGGTGGTCGACAGCGTCAGCGTGGAGGCGATGTCGCCATCACTGCTATCAATACTCTGCGTTTCGCGATAGTCGACCCGCGCCAGCGGGCTCGGTACGTTAAACGTGCCGCTGGTTATCGGCCCGCCGGTGGCGATAATTTGCACCCGATAAGCGGAATTGTTGAGGGTGTGGTCGGAGCCCGCCCCGGCATCGTGTTCCTGCCAGCTGTTATCGATCGCCCGTTCGTCATCAAACGGACCCGCCTGATTAATGGTATAGACGCGAATACCGAGCCCGGTGGCGGTTGAACCATTGGTCAACGGATAGACATTATCCTGCAGCGGGCTGGCGGTGGTTAACGCGCCGGCGTAGTGAAAGCCGACGTAATAGGTCCCCGCACAGTTCTTGATGGTTGTCGTGCCGCCGGACATATATCCGGAGTCATACAGGATCTCGCCCGGCGCATAATTTTTACTGGAGACCAGTAGCTGCTGCGGCATCGCAACATAAGATTGCGATGGCGTGTCGTCGATACGATGACAAACCGCCTGGGCCGCCAGCGGAAACAGCCCCAACAATAACAGGGTGGCATATAAAAATTTTAACACGTTGTTTGCCTTAAATCGGGGTTAGTTATAGGTCACGTTCAACGTGACCGCGGAGCTGAATTTACCCGCCGTTGGGGCGCCATGAGGGGTGTACATGCGGGCAATAAATTTCAATGCGCCCGCGCCATTTTCAATGGGTACCGGATAACTCACCCCATTGGCCAGCGCCACGTGGATAGCTGGATAATCGAACAACTGCAATCCAACATCGGTAGCGCCATCGGCATCAGGCGTCACCTGATTGGCATAAATGACCGAGCCATAGGTCGAGTCTTCGGAATAGGGTGTGCCGGTGAAAGTGACGGTGGCCTGGCTGATTTCAGCAGTACAGCTGTCAAAACTGATGGTGACTGGAACGTTGCCGGTGTTACCGCCGGCAACAGAAAAGTCTCCTTTATAGTATTTCCCCAGATCTACGGATTCAGGAGTGGTGACATTACAGGTCCCTGCGGCAATCCTGCCGTGAAAGGTAATATCACGTGTCTGCTGGAGATTATTATCCCGAGCCAGAGCTGGCATTGCGCTAACCAGCATCCCCGTTAAAAACAGAACAGCATATAAAAATTTTGACATCTCTCCTGCCTTTTATCAGGTAACTAGTTATAAACAACGTTCAGGGTGACGACGCTCTGGAACTCCCCGGTACCGGGGTTGTGGCCTGGGGTTGCCATTCTTGCGACAAAAATTATCTCACCGGCATGACTGTCTGACTCGAGAGTGACGTCATGACTCTGCCCGTTAGACATTTGCCAGTGATCCGCATCGGTTAATAATTCCAGTGCAACATCGGTTGCCCCGCCCCCCTCTGCCGTAATCCCGTTGGCAAAATAGAATGGCTGGGTTCCATCTACGGCACCGGTAAACGCTACCGTCGCTTTAGTCAGCGAGGGAGAACAGTTAGTGAAAGAGACGGTGAACGGGACATTGTCCGTGCTATCGCCCTCATTAGTAAAATCCGTTGGCAGATAGGTTCCCAGTTCAACGGTCGCGGGATAGCTAACATTACAGCTGCCTGCCACAATATTCCCCGTGACGCTGAAGTTAATGACATCCTGTGTGTTGTACGCCAGCGCAGACGGCAGCCCGGCAACGAAGAGCAGGCCCGTCGCCGCCATGCGTCGGACGGTAGCAAAATGAAAGCGTGACATCAGTGAGCCCCCGGGACGGGATGACATATCCCGTTGATAAACAGAATATCGGCCTGCGACTTCGCGCCCGCCAGTGAGTAGTCAACGGCACACTGTTTGTTCGCCCCGTCGCCCCACTTGACCATCAGTTGCCCTTTATCGGCGAGACCAACCAGGTACACTTCGCCACTGTCGCCGACGATGCTGCTGCGGGTGTCGTCCGAATCATCACTGGTTTGCGTGACTACCGCGCCGAACGGCACCGGCTTACCGTTGAAGATCAACGTCATCATCGCCTTCCGGCCAATCCAGGTGTTGTACTTCACGCGGACCACCGCGCCTTTGGTCGGCACCACGGTTTTGGCGACGTTATCAATGGCCGCAGTGGCATCGCTGGCCTCCACGGTATTGAGCGAAATCTGGTTACTGTGGTACGGACGCACGTACGGCACAATCGCATTACCAAAGTAGTCGGTATGGACGTTAGTCTGGCCATTGATCGGCACCCCGGAGACGCCCGGCGTTTCCACCAGCGCTACGCTGTCATTCAACTGACGGGCCAGGGTAATACCGCCGCTGTGAACCACCATTCCGCCGCGCAGGCTATAGTTCAGACGACGGCTGTAGTCGTCGTAGCTGTAACCGGCGGACACATCGGCATACGAGCTCTGGTAGCCGACGGTAACGTTGCCGTTGGTCGCTTCTGCATCGGCGTTATAGCCTTCCGATACCTGCCAGTTGAGCTGGTTTTGCTGCATTGCGGTGCCGGAAATACCGATGTTATGCGTGGTATCGCCGTGTTTGCTGCTGTTCATCGAGTAGTTAGCCGAAATCGACTGCGCCGCTTCACTATTTCTGAAGGCGCTGAACGGTACGCTAAAGTTAAGCGAGAAGACGTTATCGTCATCGTATTCATCAGAAACGTTGCCATAACCGCCATCAACGTTTTTCGTGTGCGCATAGTTCAGCGAGTACGATACCGGCCCCAGCGTGCTGCTGAAGCCGAGGTTCAGCGAGTCGGCGTGCTGGCTGTTCCAGTAGGAGGCGTCATACATGGTCAGGGATAACGTACCGAAAGGCAGCGTCTGCGAGATAGTCACGTCGAAACGGTTACGTTCGCGACCGTTATCGATGGCGCTGTTGCCCGGGTCCCAATCATTGAGGAAATCCTGGAACGACAGATAACCGCGGGTTGAGAATTTGTAGCCAGCCACCGCAATATCGGTGTTGGTCTGCTGCAGCGTCTTGCTGTAGCGCACGCGGTACGACTGGCCCCTATGGTGTTCCATCTGCCGTATATTGTCCGGCTGCGGGACATCCGCCCACGACTGTGAAATATCAAAAGAGAGCGCCCCGGCGCTGCCGAGGTTAAAACCGGTACCGGCAATCAGGTTGGAGTATTTGTCTTCCGCCTGAATATAGCCGCCATACAGCGTCACGCCTTTACCGACGCCCCAGGCCGCCGATCCCTGGACAAAGTTAAAGTCTTCCGCCCGCGAATCCGAGCCGTCCTGGCGGGTTTTACCCGCCACCAGGCCATACTGCACCTGTCCTTCGCGCTGTAGCACCGGCAATGTGGCGTAAGGGACGATGAAGCTACTTTGCGAACCATCAGACTCCTTGATCACCACTTTCAGGTCGCCGGAGCTACCGGTCGGGTACATATCGCTGAATTCGAATGGCCCCGGCGGCACCGTAGCCTTATAGATGCTGTGTCCGTTCTGGTACACCGTGACCTCGGCGTTGCTGCGGGCGATACCGCGGATCACCGGCGCGAAGCCCTGCATGCTGTCCGGCTTCATATCATTATCGGAATACATCTGTACCCCGGTAAAACCCACGCTATCGAACACGCCGCCACGGGTGGTGCCCTGCCCGAGAACCAGTTGGCTTTTCAGAGATTTAATATCGCGGGAAGCGTAGGTGTACACCGAATCCCACTCACTTTCGGATTCAGAGTGACTGTAGGTGGAATAGTTACGCAAACGCCACGCCCCCAGGTTCAGCCCCGGCTGTAGGCTGACGAACTGGTTGCTACTGTCCACGCCATTACGGTGGTGCAAATCCTGCTGACCAGAGACGCTGTAGTTAAGCAAACCGGCGGCAATACCTTCATCCCATCGCTCTGGCGAAACGTAGCCACGGGCGGTGTTGAGCAGGGCAACCTGCGGGATAGTGAGATCAAAGCGCTGATTCGCCAGATCCATTTTCTGTTCCAGACCCGGAATAGCCTGCAGGCTGGCGCACTCGCTGGCTTTGTCCTGTTCGCTAAAGTAGTTATCGACCCGCACATTCCAGGCTTTCAGCTCAGACACGCTCAGGCACGCTCCAACAACCTGCCCGGCGGTGGTGTTTTTGTCGTCCGACAGCTTGCGAAAGGAAATGGTTTTAGTATCCACCAGGCTACCGTTGATATAAATATCGACGTTATAGTCACCAGGCGGTACCTCATCTTTGGCAAACAGACTGAGATCCATCATTGGCCTCTCTGTACTATCCGTTTCCAAAAGACGAGGGTTAAAATGTTCCTGAGCATTGGTGCTGAAAGAACTGAAGGCAATACTGAGCCCCAGCCCTAAAGAAAGGACATAGGTATGCTTAACTTTTTCCATTATTACCCTGTATCCGTACGGGATACGTACCGTGCCGATTAATATGAAGAGACTTTGTCCTGACCTTTCACGCCGTAATCATTAATCAGCGACCAGGTCACTTTGCCGTGGGAGGGAATCTTCCCTTCGGAAATATTCAGCGTGGAGAACGGTGCGACAAAATATTGGCCGCTGAGCGCATGATTATTAATTTCTATGCGGGAGAAGTTCATATAAAACGGCGTCGGGTTATTGACCTGCACACCGCCGGCGGCCGGCTTCCATACCACTTTATTTGCACTGCTTTCCGGCGACTGGCCTTTGAGCGCAACCGGGCGATAGATCAGCTTAATTTTCGAATTGATGGCAATCTGCATGGTATTTTTGCCAGCAGAACTATCATCCGTAGCGGGAATACCTTTTACGTTTAGCCACAATAATGATTCGCGATCTTCCGGAACCGGCATCCCTGAACGAACAATACGGATCGACGCTTTTTTCCCGGCTTCGAGGCGAAACAGCGGCGGCGTAATAATCATAGTTTCTTTTTTCAGCGCGCTACCTTCGGCGGGACTGACCCAGGATTGCACAAGATTGGTAACTTTGTCCGAGTTTTCCACGGATAACGAGGCGGCCTGATGGGAGCCGTCAAAAATCACCCGCGTTCCGCCGGTAACGATACTGGCAGACGCATTCAGGCTGGCAACGGCGGCCACACAAAAAACAAAAGCTGCGATGGGTTTCATTATGCACTCACAAAAATATAAGGAGGGTTTCCCCTCCTTCAGGATTAGTTATAACGGACGTTATAGGTCACGACGGACTGAACCGTACCAGCAACAGCCTGATCAACAGCAATCATCGATGCGGTGTAGGTCTCGGTAGCAGAGCCAGAGTCCAGGGTAATAGGATCGTTGTCTGCATTGTTCTTCACGATGGTGCCATTAGAACCGCCTTGCTTCAGTTGAACGGCAACGTTTTGTGCAGCAGTGACGCCAACCCCACTGGCAGTATTCGCGAAGTACGAGTCATCACCAGCCACCGGGTCAACCGGCGCAGAGAAGACAATATTGACATTGGACGCAGTCGGGCACTGGTCCAGATTAAAAACGAACTGTTTCGGCGCGCCGAGGTCACCTTTTGCTACCAAATCAGTTGCTGCCACGCTGCCCAGTTCAACGGTTGCATCCGGAGTACCGCCATCAACAGTGATATTGCAACCCGTCTCCAGCACTTCACCGTTAAAGGTAATGGTGTTAGATGCCATCGCTGCCGCGCTCATGCCAAAAGTCAGAACCAGAGCTGCGCCGATTTTAGTAAGTTTCATTCTTTAATATCCCAATAAAAATAATAAACATCGCAATTATTAACGCTGTCATCATGACAATCGAAAAGCATTATCACCAAACGCCCATTAAATAATGCACGTTCAGTGATAATGCTTATTAACTCGCTTCGACAAAAATGGGCGTTAATATGTATTTCTAAATACTCGTTCGAGTCCATATTTAGACTACAAGATATTTACAGATTGATTCAAACTGGATGTATTTAATTAAAAACTTACGGAGGGTTGACTATTTGAAAAAACGACCAGGGAGAAGCAAAAATGAGTAATGATAGCTGACAAGATGTGAATTATAACCATTAATGATTACGTCATTAGTTATAATATAATTGAAAATACTTGTCACGCCCTTTAATTCTACATAAAAAGGCCCGGAATATCCGGGCCAGTCATTTAACGCTTATCTTCCGCCAACAGCGGTGGAATATGCGGTACCTGCGGCGCCTCATCAATATCTTTCTGCGTCATGCGAAACGCTTGCGGATAATGTTCGCGGCTGGTACGACGCAGCGGTTCGGTATTACGCCAGGTATAGAGGCAGTGCTGGCACTGATAAACGATCCATACCCCTTTTACCGGCGACGTCGCCATCACTTCAATCTGTTCATCAGCGCAACGTGGACAAATCATCTTCTTCTCCTTATTTACGGTTGGCCAACATGGCGGTCAGTTTTTCAGCCCAGGCTTTGGTTTCCGGTAAATCCTGCACCGGCTGGCTGTAGTGACCGCGAAGGTCCGGCGCAACCGGGGTGGTGGCGTCGATAATCAGTTTGTCGGTGATCCCCGCCGGGCTGGAACCAGGGTCGAGCTCCAGTACCGACATGTTCGGCAACTGCACCAGGTCGCCCGCCGGGTTGACCTTCGAGGAGAGTGCCCACATCACCTGCGGCAGGTTGAACGGGTCGACATCTTCATCAACCATAATGACCATTTTCACGTAACCGAGGCCATGCGGGGTAGTCATCGCCCGTAATCCCACCGCGCGGGCAAAACCGCCGTAGCGTTTTTTGGTGGAGATAATCGCCAGCAGGCCATGGGTGTACATGGCGTTGACCGCCTGCACTTCCGGGAACTCGGCTTTCAGCTGCTGGTACAGCGGCACGCAGGTCGCCGGGCCCATCAGATAGTCGATTTCGGTCCACGGCATTCCGAGATACAACGATTCAAAAATCGGTTTTGTGCGATAAGAGACTTTATCGATACGCACCACCGTCATATTGCGGCCACCTGAGTAGTGGCCGGTGAACTCGCCGAACGGCCCTTCAATTTCACGCTTGCGCCCTTCAATCACCCCTTCAAGGATCACTTCCGAGCCCCAGGGTACGTCAAAGCCGGTCAGCGGCGCGGTGGCGATGGGATACGGGCTTTCGCGCAGCGCGCCCGCCATCTCATATTCTGACTGGTCATATTTCAGCGGCGTGGCGCCCATCAGGGTAATAATCGGGTCGTTACCCAGAGTGATGGCAATGGGCAGATCCTCACCGCGCTCTTCCGCTTTATGCAGATGCAGCGCGATATCGTGCATCGGTACCGGCTGCAGGCCCAGCTTGCGCTTGCCTTTCACTTCCATCCGATAAATGCCGACGTTCTGTTTACCGAAGTTGTCCGGGTCAAGCGGATCGCGAGAAACCACGCAGGCTTTGTCGAGATAGAAACCACCGTCGCCATCGTTCAGGCGGAACAACGGCAGAATATCGAACAGGTTGATATCGTCGCCATCAACGGTGTTTTCCGCCCACGCTGGATTAGCGCGACGCTCCGGCGTTACCGGGAATTTATCCCAGCGGCGAATAAATTCATCAATCTGTTTTTTCACCGGCGTGTTTGGCGGCAGCCCCAGCGAAATCGCGTGGTTTTGCCAGGAACCGATGGTGTTCATGGCGACACGGGCATCGGTAAAGCCGCGAATGTTATCGAACCACAGCGCTGGCGCGCCGTCACCGATGCGCCCTGTGGCGTTAGCGGCAGCGGCGAGATCCGGCTCGGCATTCACCTCTTCGCTAATTTTTAGCAGTTGCCCCTGCTCATCCAGCGCCTGCAAAAAGCTGCGTAAATCATCAAAAGCCATGACTAATTCTCCTGTGATAAATTCTCGACCGCGCGCAGGCCGTTCCAGCGGCGCGCTTTGCGGTATTCGAGACCGAACTGATCCAACACCCGGGTCACGATATGGTTGGTAATATCCTCCACCGTTTCCGGGTGGTTGTAGTAGGCAGGCATCGGCGGCACCATCGCCACGCCCATGCGCGACAGCGCCAGCATGTTCTCCAGATGAATGGTGCTCAGCGGCATTTCACGCGGCACCAGAACCAGCTTGCGCCCCTCTTTCAGCACGACATCCGCCGCGCGGCCGACTAACCCTTCCGCATAGCCTGCGCGGATACCTGCCAGCGTTTTCATGCTGCACGGGATAACAATCATGCCGTCGGTACGAAACGATCCTGATGAGATGGTCGCGGCCTGATCCGCCGGACTATGGCAGAAGTCCGCCAGCGCGGCGACTTCACGAGCGCTATAGGGCGTTTCCAGCTCAATAGTGGTTTTTGCCCATTTCGACATCACCAGGTGCGTTTCCACATCCGGCATTTCGTTCAGCGCTTGCAACAGCGCGACGCCCAACGGCGCGCCGGTCGCCCCGGTCATCCCAATAATCAGTTTCATTCACTACCTCATACATTGTTCGTATACGAACCTTTGTATTAAAACTACGCTCATTTTTACGGGATCTCAATATCGTTCGCATACGATCCGCATCAATAATCAAAAAAATGAGATGTGAAAAGAAGCCGTAAATGCGGCTATCATAAAGGTGATATTTTTGTGACGGAGTGTTCATGGAGTTACGTAACGAGGCGTTCCACCTTCTGCGCCAGCTTTTTCAACAGCACACCGCGCGCTGGCAACATGAATTACCGGAACTGACCAAGCCGCAATACGCGGTGATGCGCTCGGTAGCCGAACATCCTGGTATCGAGCAGGTGACGCTTATCGAAGCGGCCGTCAGCACGAAAGCGACGCTGGCGGAGATGCTAAGCCGGATGGAAAAACGCGGGCTGGTGCGCCGCGAACACGATCCGACAGATAAACGTCGCCGCTTTGTCTATCTGACGAATGAAGGACAGGCGCTGCTCGCAAATTCCATGCCGCAGGGCAACCGTGTCGATGAAGAGTTTTTGAGCCGCCTTAACGAAGAGGAGCGCGCGCAGTTTTCCCGGCTGGTGCTGAAAATGATGGAAAGTAAAACCGCGGATTAAGCGGTTCGCTCGCGCAGAAAATCGATAAATGCCCGGACCTTGGTTGGCATATGCTGCGCGTCCGGGTAGACGGCGTATACCCCCTGAGAGGGAAAAATATACTCCGGCAATACCCGCACTAGCTCCTGCCGCGCGATGGCTTCAGCCACCAGCCACTCCGGGAGCAGCGCCACTCCGCTTCCCGCCAGCGCAAAGCCCATTAACGCTTGTGCGCTATCGGCTGAGATCCGCGGTGGTTGCGTAATTTCAAAAGCGATCGATTGCCCTTCGACGGTCAGGAGCTGCCAGCGTAGCGGGGTCGCTAAGCGCTCGTTAACAATCCACTCCGCCTGCGCCAGGTCGGCAAGCGTGCGCAGCGGATGTTTATCCAGCCAAACCGGCGAGGCCACGGGCACGATGGCGAAACGCGAAATCCGAGCCGCGTGATAGCGTGAATCGGCCAGGGTCCCGAGGCGGATCGCGACATCAAAACGTTCAGAGATCAAATCCGCGTGATACGACGATGAGACGTGGCGCACCCGCAGCGCCGGATGTCGACGAGCGAATTCCGCCAGCGCCGGGATGATCACCTGCGCGCCATATTCCGGGGTGGTGGTGATCCGCAGTTCACCACTTAACCCGGTGTGGCTGGCGCGCACCTCGTCCTGTAAATTCTCCGCGGCTTTCAGCAGCCCAACGCCGCGCTGGTAAAACACCGCCCCGGCTTCGGTGAGCGTTAACCGGCGCGTCGAACGCAGAAGCAACGTCACCCCCAGCTCACTCTCAAGCTGGCGAACGTTAAAACTGACCACCGCTTTGGTCTGCCCAAGCGCCGTCGCCGCGGCGGTAAAGCTCCCGGCATCAACAACGGCGACAAACATGGTAACGCGCTGCAGGTTTAGCATTTGAATAGGGCTTATTGTCAAAAATTATTAGACAGTATATCCCTGAAAAGCGCATTTATCCGCCCCTGACGCGCGGTTTACAGTAATCGCCTGCATTGCCTGCAGCTTAATCCGGAGAAAACATGAACCCATGGATCCAAGAAGTTATCGACGCCCACGTGATCATTGAACAATGGCTGGGCCGGAAAGAAGGTAGCGCACAAGCGCTGATGAGCCGTTTTGCACAAGAGTTTACAATGGTTCCTATCAGCGGCGCTAAGATGGATTACCCGACGGTAAGCGGCTTTTTCCATAGCGCTGGCGGCAGCCGCCCGGGATTAAGTATCGTGGTTGATAATGCGCAGGTGTTGAGCGAATGGCATGACGGCGGCGCGGTGCTGTACCGCGAAAGCCAGACCCTGCCGGAACAAGGCGAAGTCGTGCGCTGGTCCACGGCGATATTTCAACGCATTGAGGGAAAAATCCTCTGGCGTCACCTGCAAGAAACCCGTATCGGTTAATGCAAAGAAAAAGGCCCAATCGCTGGATTGGGCCTTTTTGAGAGAAAACGATTTATTCGCGGAATAGCGCTTCGATGTTTAGCCCCTGTCCCTGCAGGATCTCCCGCAGGCGGCGCAGGCCTTCCACCTGAATCTGACGCACGCGTTCGCGGGTCAGGCCGATTTCACGACCCACATCTTCAAGCGTTGCGGCTTCATATCCCAGCAGCCCGAAACGACGAGCCAGTACTTCGCGCTGTTTGGCGTTCAGTTCGAACAGCCATTTGACGATGCTTTGTTTCATATCATCGTCCTGCGTGGTGTCTTCCGGGCCGTTGTCTTTTTCATCGGCCAGAATATCCAGCAGCGCTTTTTCTGAATCACCGCCCAGCGGGGTATCCACTGAGGTAATGCGCTCGTTCAGACGCAGCATACGGCTAACGTCATCAACCGGTTTATCCAGCTGTTCGGCTATCTCTTCGGCGCTTGGCTCGTGGTCCAGCTTATGCGACAACTCGCGCGCGGTACGCAGATAAACGTTCAGCTCTTTCACAATATGGATAGGCAAACGAATGGTACGGGTTTGGTTCATAATCGCCCGTTCAATCGTTTGACGGATCCACCAGGTGGCGTAGGTTGAAAAACGGAACCCACGCTCCGGGTCAAACTTCTCAACTGCGCGGATCAGGCCGAGGTTACCTTCTTCAATCAGATCCAACAGCGCCAGACCACGATTGCTGTAACGACGAGCAATCTTCACCACCAGACGCAGGTTACTTTCAATCATGCGACGGCGTGAAGCAACATCTCCACGTAGTGCGCGACGGGCGAAATAGACTTCCTCTTCGGCCGTCAGCAGCGGGGAATAACCAATCTCACCAAGATACAGCTGTGTCGCATCGAGAACGCGTTGGGTGGCGCCTTGCGACAGCAGCTCTTCCTCAGCCAGATCGCTATCACTGGGTTCCTCTTCTACTAAGGCTTTCTCGTCGAAAACCTCCATTCCGTTCTCATCAAATTCCGCGTCTTCATTTAAATCATGAACTTTCAGCGTATTCTGACTCATAAAGGTGGCTCCTACCCGTGATCCCTGAGCAAAGCACCTTCCGCGACCCATCACTAAACGACGCCGGAGTTATCCTCTTTATACCTCCACTGAAGGAGGCATATCGCGACCGCCCTGGCGCCTTTCATGGTGTTACGCTTATCCGTACTTTGCCAAATTATCGCTGCGGTAAGTACTGCAGCGGGTTGACGGATTTCCCCTTGTAACGAATTTCAAAATGTAATCTTGTTGAGCTGGTTCCGGTGCTACCCATGGTAGCGATTTTCTGCCCCGCTTTGACTTCCTGTTGCTCCCGAACCAGCATGGTATCGTTATGAGCGTAGGCACTCAGGTAATCATCGTTGTGTTTGATGATAATAAGATTACCGTAACCGCGCAGTGCGTTACCGGCATAGACGACGCGCCCATCGGCGGTCGCGACAATAGCCTGTCCTTTACTGCCTGCAATGTCGATACCTTTATTGCCGCCTTCCGCGCCGCTAAAGTTCTCGATAACCTTGCCATCAGTCGGCCAGCGCCATGATGAGATCGGCGAACTGGTAGACGTACTGCTTGCAGTCGGTTGGGTTGTGCTAACGGTTGATGGCGCCGTAACCGGAGCGACCGTTGTTGTGGTCGTTGCTGGTTTATTATTCGGCAACATCTTAGTAGCACTCTGTTCACCTGAAGATTCAGAATACGTAATAGTCGGTTGTGACGCAACCACTGCGGTGGATTTTTGTGCAGAAGTTGTGGTGGCCGTCGCACCGCCGCTTGCCTGCGCGCTAGCCTGAGATACCGGGTTTTCGCCGGTGATCGGCTGGCCTGCGGAGTTGCCGACCTGCAGCACCTGGCCCACGTTCAGCGCGTACGGCGCCGGGACGTTGTTGCGTTCCGCAAGGTCGCGGAAATCGTTGCCGGTGACCCACGCGATATAGAACAGGGTATCGCCGCGCTTAACGGTATAGGTACTGCCGCCGGTATAGCTACCTTTCGGAATATCGCCATATTTACGGTTGTAAACAATCTTACCGTTCACCGTCTGCACCGGTTGTTGAGCCATCGGCTGAACCTGAGTCGGCTGGGTCTGAATTGGCTGGGTCTGCATCGGTTGAATCGGCTGAGCCGGAGGAACTTGCTGCGCGCCGGAGGATGGCGGTGTAATCAGCATCCCGGAATTGGTGCTGGAGGACGCAGCGCCGCTTGCCGAATTCACCGGCGCAGGCGGATTATTGGTATTTGTACACCCGGCCAGCCAGAGTGAAACCAGTGACAACGCCGCAATACGGCTTACGGTAAATTTTGGGCTTCCCGCGCTCATTTATCCCCCAGGAATATGTTAACTGCCAATATCTTGCTTACCGGGCAGCGCCCGGCCAGGACACTGAAAAATGTGTCCACCCTACGCCTAAATTTAGGCAAAAAAAACCTGGAATAATCCGGGTTCAGGCCAGTTCCCCTCTGACGAGCGGAACAAAGCGAACGGCCTCGACGGTATCGATGAAAAATTCGCCGCCGCGGCGACGGATCCGCTTCAGGTACTGATGTTCTTCACCTACCGGTAAAACCAGCACGCCGCCTTCATCAAGCTGCGCCATCAGCGCGGCCGGAATTTCCGGCGGCGCGGCGGTGACGATAATCGCGTCAAAAGGCGCGCGAGCCTGCCAACCCTGCCATCCATCGCCATGACGGGTTGAAACATTATGTAAATCAAGTTGTTTAAGACGCCGACGCGCCTGCCACTGCAGGCTCTTAATCCGCTCAACCGAGCAGACGTGGTGCACGAGGTGCGCCAGGATCGCCGTCTGATAGCCGGAGCCGGTGCCGATTTCCAGCACTTTTGAGTCCGGCGTCAGTTCCAGAAGCTCCGTCATCCGCGCCACCATATAGGGCTGCGAGATGGTTTGCCCCTGGCCAATCGGCAGCGCGGTGTTTTCCCACGCCTTATGTTCAAAGGCTTCATCAACGAATTTCTCGCGCGGAACCTGCGCGATTGCCTCGAGGACTCGCTCATCGACGATGCCCTGAGTACGTAGCTGATTCAACAAACTTTCAACACGTTTACTTACCATTGCGTATCAACCCCGACGCGTTCTAACCAATCGGTTACCACCTCATGTGCCTGATGAGCGGTTAAATCGACATGCAATGGCGTGACGGAAACATAGCCTTCATCCACCGCCGCAAAATCGGTTCCCGGCCCGGCATCGCGCTTATCGCCCGGCGGGCCGATCCAGTACAGCGTATTGCCGCGCGGATCTTTTTGCGGAATGACCTGGTCAGCCGGATGCCGGTTGCCGCAGCGGGTCACGCGAATGCCTTTGATTTGCTCGAGGGGAAGATCCGGCACGTTGATGTTGAGGATCCGCCCGGTACGCAGCGGCTCGCGGCTTAACGCGCGCAAAATCGTGCACGTCACTGCCGCCGCGGTATCGTAATGTTGATAGCCGTTCAGCGAAACGGCAAGGGCGGGAAAACCAAGATGGCGGCCTTCCATCGCCGCCGCGACGGTACCGGAATAAATGACGTCATCGCCAAGATTGGGGCCCGCGTTGATTCCTGAGACCACAATATCCGGGCGCGGACGCATCAGCGCGTTAACGCCAAGATAAACGCAGTCGGTCGGGGTGCCCATCTGGACGGCGATATCGCCATTTTCAAAGGTGAACGTGCGTAGAGAAGATTCCAGCGTGAGCGAATTTGAGGCGCCGCTGCGATTACGATCGGGTGCAACAACCTGGACCTCGGCAAATTCGCGTAAGGCCTTCGCCAGGGTTTGGATCCCCGGCGCGTGGATACCGTCATCGTTACTCAGCAATATTCGCATAGTCACCCGTTGTATTGATAAGTTCCCTTACCACGCTGGTGGCAAAACTTCCCGCTGGCAGCCAGAAGCGCAGTTCAACAGTGACATCATCCCACCAGTTCCAGCACAATTGCTGCGGATACAGCAGCATCGCCCGGCGCGCGGCTTCGACTTTTTCGCGCGCCAGCAGCGCCTGTAGCGACGTTTCTTCGGCTATCGCGGCTTGCTCGGCGGCCAGCGCGTCGCGTTGGCTGCCCCAGTCGCCGCAGCCCGGCAGCGCAGCGGTAATCATCAGCTCGCGGTTATCGACCCGCGCCTGCAATTCCGCCAACTCTTCGGTGGTTGCCACAAACCAGCTTCCGCGCCCCGCTAATTGTAGCGCATCGCCATCAACAACCTGATTAAATTCCGTTTTTTTTAATCTAATTGCAACTTGCTGATTAAACAACGCGCTGCGTGCCGCCGACAACCAAAAACTGCGTTTATTGCGATCGCGCACCGGCTCGCCGCTCTCGGCCCAGCGCAATGCGCCCTGCAGGTTACTGCCGCCGATACCGAAGCGCTGCGCGCCGAAATAGTTCGGCACGCCGGCGGCGGCTATCGCCTGCAAGCGCTTTTCGACATCGTCGCGATCGCTGATTTCCCGCAGGATCAGCGTGAACTGGTTGCCCTTCAGCGCGCCTAAACGCAGCTTACGCTTATGGCGGGCATACTCCAGCACCTGGCAGCCTTCGAGCTGAAATTTGCTCAGATCCGGCATCTCTTTGCCCGGCACGCGGGCGCACAGCCACTGTTCGGTGACCGCGTGCTTATCCTTTTGCCCGGCAAAGCTCACTTCGCGCGCATGGATTTTAAGGAATTTCGCCAGCGCGTCGGCAACGAAACGGGTGTTGCAGCCATTTTTCAGAATCCGCACCAGCACATGTTCGCCTTCGCCATCAGGGGCGAAACCGAGGTCTTCGACCACCAGAAAGTCTTCCGGATTGGCCTTCAGCCGCCCCAGGCTGAGCGGCTTGCCGTGCAGGTATGTTAAGTCATCAAAGGCGATCATTGCGCAGCCTTACGCAGCAGCGCCACCGCTTCACAGGCGATGCCTTCGCCACGGCCGGTGAAGCCAAGCTTCTCGGTGGTGGTCGCTTTCACATTGACGTCGTCCATATGGCAGCCGAGATCTTCGGCGATAAACACGCGCATCTGCGGGATATGTGGCAGCATTTTTGGCGCCTGGGCGATGATGGTGACGTCAACGTTGCCAAGGGTATATCCCTTAGTCTGAATCCGCCGCCACGCTTCACGCAGCAGTTCCCGGCTATCCGCGCCTTTAAAGGCCGGATCGGTATCCGGGAACAGTTTACCGATGTCGCCGAGCGCCGCGGCGCCTAGCAGCGCGTCGGTCAGCGCATGTAGCGCGACGTCGCCATCGGAATGGGCGAGCAGCCCTTTCTCATAAGGAATACGTACCCCGCCAATAATAATTGGCCCTTCACCGCCAAAAGCGTGTACGTCAAAACCATGTCCAATTCGCATTAAGCCTTCTCCTGGTGTCGGGAACGGGTAAGGTAAAATTCGGCCAGCGCCAGATCTTCCGGGCGCGTTACTTTAATATTATCAGCTCGTCCGGCGACCAATTCGGGATGGAAGCCGCAGTACTCCAGCGCCGACGCTTCATCGGTGATGGTCGCGCCTTCATCCAGCGCGCGCGTCAGGCAGTCAAATAGCAGTTCACGCGGGAAAAATTGCGGCGTCAGCGCATGCCATAAATCATTGCGTTCAACGGTATGGGCGATCGCGGTTTTGCCCGGTTCGGCACGCTTCATGGTATCGCGCACCGGCGCCGCCAGTATGCCGCCGACGCGGCTGGTTGCACTCAGCGCCAGCAGTCGCGAGAGATCGTCCTGATGCAGGCACGGCCGCGCGGCATCATGAACCAGCACCCATTGCGCATCCGCTAACGCTTTCAGCCCCGCCAGTACCGAATCGGCACGCTCGGCGCCGCCGTCAACGACGGTGACCTGCGGATGGTGGGCTAAGGGAAGTTGACTAAAGCGGATATCGCCGGGGCTAACGGCGATGACCACTCGCTGAACGCGCTCGTTCGCCAGCAGCGCGGCGACCGCATGTTCGAGAATCGTTTTGTTACCGATTGAGAGATATTGTTTCGGGCACTCCGTTTGCATACGGCGGCCAAAACCGGCTGCCGGCACCACGGCGCAAACGCCCGGAAAAGTGGCTGCCATATTGTCATCCTGGGCTTGTTTATCGATTATTCTGCGCAGAACCCTGATTGCGTTTTGATGCATCCGGCACCAGACGATAGAACGTTTCGCCCGGGCGGGTCATGCTGAGTTCATTGCGCGCGCGTTCCTCGATCGCCTCCTGACCGCCGTTGAGATCGTCAATTTCGGCGAAAAGCTGATCGTTGCGCGCTTTTAATTTGGCGTTAGTGGCCTGCTGAGCGGAGACATCGTCATTAACCCGGCTATAGTCGTGCAAACCATTTTTGCCAAACCACAGCGAGTACTGTAGCCAGACCAGCAAAGCTAATAATAGCAGCGTTAATTTACCCATCCTGCCCCCTGAAAAACGGCATCATCATCCCATAACTCGCCGGAGTACTCTACCCTGGCGCGCGGACGATGCCGCGTAACGCGGGGACTGTACCACATTTTTGCGATGGATACCCAGGCTTGATTCATCCCAAAAAGGCTATCCCAACAGCCAGAGGAACAGCAGACCAAACATCAGCCCGACGGTTAAAATCGTCGCGCAAACGCTGTAGATCAGCTTGCCGTCCAGTAATGAATGTAGCGCAATACCGACCACCACGGCGACCGGCATAATGGCAAGGAAGAAAGGCCAGGTATAGAGGAAGAAAAAGAGCGTATTACCGCCATACATGAGGAAGGGAATACCCAGCGCCAGCAGCCATGAAATAAAGCCCACGGCGGCGCCCGACAAAGACCAGGTGGTCTCGTCGCCGGCCGCCGGAGGCGGTTCTGAACGAATAATACTGAGGTTCTGGGTATTGCGCATATCGAATCCTGTTGACCGGGCGACCGGCACCCCTCGATGCCGTTGCCTTTTCAGGATCTGATAATATCGCTCTGTCGAAGCAGGTCTAATAGTTGGTGCACCAAATTTGTTACCAATTGTTCACCATCCAGATGAATTTCAGCGTTCTCCGGGGATTCATAGACCGAATCAATACCGGTAAAATTACGCAGCTCCCCTGCCCGCGCCTTCTTGTACAGTCCTTTCGGATCCCGCGTCTCACAAGTGGCCAGAGGAGTATCGACAAACACTTCGATAAAGCGTCCTTCCCCCAAACGCTCGCGCACCATCTGCCGTTCCGCTCGATGCGGAGATATAAACGCCGTCAATACAACCAGCCCGGCATCGACCATCAGCTTAGCCACTTCACCGACGCGGCGAATGTTCTCTTTGCGATCGTCGTCACTGAATCCCAGATCGCTACACAGCCCGTGGCGCACATTATCGCCGTCAAGCAAATAGGTGCTCACGCCAAGCTCGTGCAGCGCCTCTTCCAGCGCCCCGGCGACGGTGGATTTACCCGACCCCGAGAGGCCGGTAAACCACAGCACCACGCCGCGATGGCCATGATGCTGTTCGCGCTGCTCGCGGGTGACAGGATGCGCATGCCAGACGACGTTTTCGTCATGCCGGGCCATTACTTGCCTCCCAGCAGATCGCGCGCGTCCCAGTGCGGGAAGTGTTTACGAATCAATTGATTCAGTTCCAGCTCAAAGGCGCTGTACTGTGACGTCGGAGCCTGCGCCTGCAGGTGCGGTTCGTTGACCATTCCCGCGCCCACCGTCACGTTGCTCAGGCGATCGATAAAGATAAGCCCGCCGGTCACCGGATTGTCCTGATACGGATCGAGCACCAGCGGCTCGTCAAAGGTCAGCTCCACCAGCCCGATGCCGTTCAGCGGCAGGGTTTCGACTTCACGCTGGGTCAGATTATTGATGTCCACCTGATAGCGGATAGCGTCAACGCGGGCGCGGGTTTTCTTGCCAGCCACTTTAATGTCATAGCTCTGGCCCGGCGACAGCGCCTGTTCCGCCATCCACACGACGTCGATGCTGGCGCTTTGTACCGCAGGTAACGAGGCGGCGGCGTCAACCAGCAAATCGCCGCGGCTGATGTCGATTTCATCTTTCAGGACGATAGTGATCGCTTCCCCCGCTCCGGCCTGCGGCAGGTCGCCGTCAAAGGTGACAATACGCGCCACGTTCGACTCCACGCCCGACGGCAATACTTTCAGGCGCTGGCCAACGGTGACCGTACCGGAAGCGACGGTGCCGGAGAAGCCGCGGAAATCCAGGTTCGGACGGTTCACGTACTGCACCGGGAAGCGCAGCGGCTGGCTTTCAACCTCGCGCTGAATGTCAACGGTTTCCAGCACTTCCAGCAGCGTCGGGCCGCTGTACCACGGCATTTTATCGCTCTGGGTGGCGACGTTATCCCCTTCCAGCGCCGACAGCGGCACAAAACGGATATCAAGCTTGCCCGGCAGCTGTTCGGCGAAAGTCAGATAATCTTCACGAATTTCATTGAAGCGCGCTTCGCTGAACTCGACGAGATCCATTTTGTTCACCGCGACCACCAGGTGCTTAATCCCCAATAGCGTGGAGATAAAACTATGGCGGCGAGTCTGGTCGAGCACGCCTTTGCGGGCGTCAATCAGCAGGATCGCCAGATCGCAGGTGGACGCGCCGGTCGCCATATTACGGGTGTACTGCTCATGGCCCGGCGTGTCGGCAATGATAAATTTGCGTTTCTCAGTCGAGAAGTAGCGATAGGCGACATCAATGGTGATGCCCTGCTCGCGCTCGGCCTGCAGGCCATCCACCAGCAGCGCCAGATCCAGTTTCTCGCCCTGAGTACCGTGACGCTTGCTGTCATTGTGCAGGGAAGAGAGCTGATCTTCATAAATCTGGCGCGTATCGTGCAGCAGACGGCCAATCAAGGTGCTTTTGCCGTCATCGACGCTGCCGCAGGTCAGAAAACGCAGCAGGCTTTTGTACTGTTGCGCGTGCAGGTAAGCTTCTACGCCGCCTTCATTAGCAATTTGTTGTGCAATCGTAGTGTTCATGGCGGCTCCTTAGAAATAACCCTGACGTTTTTTCAGCTCCATGGAGCCTGCCTGGTCGCGGTCAATGACGCGCCCCTGACGTTCGCTGGTGGTGGATACCAGCATCTCTTCAATAATTTCCGGCAGCGTTTGCGCGTTGGACTCTACCGCGCCGGTCAGCGGCCAGCAGCCGAGGGTACGGAAGCGTACCATCTGCTTTTTGATCATCTCGCCCGGCTGCAGATCGATACGGTCGTCATCGATCATCATCAGCATGCCGTCGCGCTCCAGTACCGGGCGCTCTGCCGCCAGGTACAGCGGGACAATTTCAATATTTTCCAGGTAGATGTACTGCCAGATATCCAGCTCGGTCCAGTTAGAGAGCGGGAAGACGCGAATGCTTTCGCCTTTGTTAATCTGACCGTTGTAGTTGTGCCACAGCTCCGGACGCTGATTTTTCGGGTCCCAGCGGTGGAAACGATCGCGGAAGGAGTAAATTCGCTCTTTAGCGCGGGATTTCTCTTCATCGCGACGCGCGCCGCCGAATGCGGCATCAAAGCCATATTTGTTCAGCGCCTGCTTCAGGCCTTCGGTTTTCATGATATCGGTATGCTTGGCGCTGCCGTGAACGAACGGATTGATGCCCATCGCCACCCCTTCCGGGTTTTTATGCACCAACAGCTCACAGCCGTAGGCTTTGGCGGTACGGTCACGGAACTCGTACATCTCACGGAATTTCCAGCCGGTATCGACGTGCAGCAGCGGGAACGGCAGGGTTCCCGGATAAAACGCTTTGCGCGCCAGATGCAGCATTACGCTGGAATCTTTACCGATGGAGTACATCATCACCGGGTTAGAGAATTCGGCGGCCACCTCACGAATGATATGGATGCTTTCCGCCTCCAGTTGCCGCAGGTGAGTGAGTCGTTTTTGGTCCATAACCGTTCCTTAAGCCAGATTTACCACCGAAGAGTTAAACCCCTCGCTAGATGTTGTGTGTTGAAACCAGGCGAGCTGCTGATGCAGCTGTACCACTTCGCCCACCACCAGTAGCGCGGGCATTGGGGCATCTTTTGCCAGATGTTCGAGCTGTTGTAACGTGCCGGTCAGCGTCTGCTGATCCTCGCGGGTGCCGCGGGAAATCACCGCCACCGGGGTATTCGCGTCGCGGCCATGGGCGATCAGCTGAGCGCTGATGTCCGCCGCTTTCATGGTGCCCATATAAATCGCCAGCGTTTGTTGGCTCTTCGCCAGCAGCGCCCAGTCAAACGGCGCGCTGTCTGATTTATAGTGACCGGTGACAAAGACAGCGCTTTGCGCGTAATCGCGATGGGTCAGCGGGATACCGGCATAGGCCGTCGCGCCCGCCGCGGCGGTAACGCCTGGCACCACCTGGAACGGGATCCCGGCGGCGGCGGCGGCCTGCAGCTCTTCAGCGCCGCGCCCGAAGATAAACGGGTCGCCGCCCTTAAGGCGCACCACCGTTTTCCCCGCTTTGGCGGCCTCCACCAGCATCTGATTCGTTTCGTGCTGCGGCACAGAGTGCTCGCCCGCGCGCTTGCCAACGCAGATCATTTCGGCATCGCGTCGCACCAGTTCGCGCACGCTCTCGGTCACCAGGTGGTCATAAAACACCACGTCCGCCTGCTGAATCGCCTGCAGGCCGCGTAGCGTCAGCAGCCCGGCATCCCCCGGACCGGCGCCCACCAGAATAATTTCACCCACGCTGCGTTCCGGCCTGTCGAGTTCATCCTGTAGCGCACGTTCCGCCGCCGCATGGTTACCGGCCACCATCAGGCTGGCGAAGCGCCCGGTGAAAACGCGCTCCCAGAAGCGACGACGCGCCTCGGTGGTGGTCAGTCGGGTTTTCAGATGATGGCGCCAGTAGCTCGCCGTTTCGGCCAGCCGTCCAAGATTCGTGGGTAATAGCGCTTCGATTTTTTCACGCAGAATGCGCGACAGCACCGGCGCCTTGCCGCTGGAGGAGATAGCCACCAGCAGCGGCGATCTGTCGACAATAGAAGGAAAGACGAATGAGCACAGTTGCTGGTCATCCACCACGTTCACCAGGCGGTAGCGGGCGTTAGCCGCGGCAAACACCCGCTGGTTGAGTTCACGATCGTCGGTTGCGGCAATCACCAGAAATACGTCGTCCACCAGCTGTTCATCAAAGGCGGTTGCCCGCCAGCTGATTTGCTGACGTTCAACCTGTTCAGCGAGCTCTGGCGACAGGACGGCGGCGACCACCTGTACCTTCGCCTGCGCCCGCAGCAAGAATTTAATCTTGCGGACGGCAATTTCACCGCCGCCGATAACCAGCACGGGTCTCTCTTTCAACTCGGCAAACAGGGGCAAGTAATCCACGGCGCAACAACTCTCTTACATTCAGCAATAGAGGGACTATAGGGGGCGGCTTTGAGCAAATGAAATTACGAAATGGAATGAGTTGTGACGCAAAAGAATAACGAGCTGGAAATCTAAATATCAAAAAGTGCTTAACGCGCGAGTTTTCCGCTATTTAAGAGCAAATGAAATTGTTTAAGCGGCGTCACAGTTTCATACTAACGCGGTCGAAATGTTTCGCTCGTGTAAGGACCCATTATGTTTTCCGCGATGTGCCGTCGTCTGCTTCCGCTGACGCTTGGCGCAGGTTTTGTCTTCTCCGCCGCCCCGGCATTCAGCGCTCTGGGCGACACCGCAAATACTCAGGCCCGCCATATTGCCACCGTCTTCCCCGGAAGAATGACCGGTACGCCGGCCGAGATGCTTTCAGCCGATTATCTTCGCCAGCAGTTTGCCCAGATGGGTTATCAGAGCGACGTGCGTAACTTTAATACCCGCTACATCTATACCGACAGCAACCAACGTAAGAACTGGCACAACGCCACCGGCAGCACGGTTATCGCCGCGCATGAAGGCCAGTCTCGTCAGCAAATTATCATTATGGCGCACCTCGATACCTATGCGCCACAGAGCGATAAAGACGTAGAAAACAACCTCGGCGGCCTGACGCTGCAGGGGATCGACGATAACGCGATGGGGCTCGGGGTGCTGCTGGAACTGGCGGAACATTTAAAGAACGTCCCCACCCGTTACGGCATTCGCTTTATCGCCACCAGCGGCGAGGAAGAAGGCCGCCTGGGCGCGCAAAATTTGCTGAAACGCATGAGCGAGGCGGAAAAGAAAAACACGCTGCTGGTGATTAATCTCGACAACCTGGTGGTCGGCGATAAGCTCTATTTCAACAGCGGGCGCAGTACGCCGGCGTCGGTACGCAAGTTGACCCGCGATCGCGCGCTGGCTATCGCCCGGAGTCACGGCATCGCCGCGTTCACCAATCCCGGGCTGAATCCGGAGTTCCCGAAAGGTACCGGCTGCTGTAACGACGCCAGCGTTTTTGACAGCGCCGGGATCCCGGTGCTCTCCGTGGAAGCGACCAACTGGTCGCTCGGTAAGAAAGATGGCTATCAGCAGCGCAGTAAAACCCGCAGCTTCCCGCAGGGTACTAGCTGGCATGACGTACAACTGGATAACCAACAATATATCGACAAGGCGCTGCCGGGAAGGATCGAGCACCGCGGGCGCGATGTCGTAAATGTGATGCTGCCGCTGGTGAAAGAGCTGGCGAAGGCAGAACAAGGTAAAACAGGGAAATCCTGATTATTCTGATACCGGGGCCAAAGCATGGCCCCAGTGATTATTCATCAAGAAAGCTATTCTTTTTCAGACTCTGCTCTTCGTAGTATTCTCGCCGGGCTAAACCGGCAATCAAGATAACCACTTCAAGTACCGCCGCCGTCGCGGATATTTTCACGAAGGTAAGCGCTTCCATTGGCGTCAGCCATAGCTGGATAATCGCCAACAGCGCCCAGCCAGTCAGAATAATCAGGCTGGTAATAACGGTTTTTTTCATGCGTCTTTTTCAAGAATAACAACATAGGCTTCACGTTTGAAAAAGAGCATCATACGGCGGATGTCCTTTTCCATGGTCACGACACGCCAGCCCTCTTTCGCATTCTTGTTCAGGAAGTCAGAGAATTTTACCGGATTAACTTTAGATGCACCAAACAACATGCTACCCAACATACCTTCCTGATAAATAACAGTTTTATATTGCTTCACAGAGTTTTCCTTTATCCATTACAAATAATACACCAGATTCCATTCATATTGCATATAATACCTTTAAATAACTATTGAATCAGTAATTAATGCAATTTCGACATATTAAATGCATAAAAAGAAAAATAACAAGTTTTTTTACAATGTCGTTTAATATTATCAATTAGGTTTAACTATTTATTAAAGGAATGATTCTCCAGAGCTATATTATTTTTTTATTAGATACATAAGTTAAATAGAGAGTGAAATTGTGGGCGTAGATATATTGTGTAGGATTGCAACAGTAAGAATGGAGAATACGGTTCTGATTTTACCTTAGACTCATTGCAGACGGTTTATCTCCGACCCAATGACTGATATCCAGATCCAGTATCGCCTGCTGAAGCGGTGTAGGGTGCTCAATTAAAGGAAATATAGCCTTAATACCGCAGACGGCGGGAAGATGCTCACCTCCCGCTCGGTGATGGCGATTACCTTTCGCCAGCAGACCTGCAGCGGCATTGGTTGGCTGACTTGAGAGAAAAAACAGGTCGATGAGCTACTCCAGTCGGACAGCACGACCGTAGCGGGAATAAATCACGACAGCTGATTGAACCGTTCATTACCTTCATCGTCATCCCAGCACAACGGAATATTAATGCGCGGAAACAGCGCCTTCGACAGCCGCGGCAAGATTGTCATTGGTATAGAGTTGCTGGAAGGAACGGGCAAACTTTCCACAGTCATGCCAGCATAGCAGGTGATAATCGTCGCCTCCGCCAGCATCTCCCCGTCGGGTTTTCCCCCAGTGCTTATAAATTGACACGGCATATCCAGTGGTATAATAAAAATCGAATATGCAATTTACTCTTTTAAACCATTTAAAAGATGACCTCCCTCAATATAATTACTTATTATTCATACACATAAACAGCCATATAACATTCATAAAACCAATCAAACAGCCGTATCAACACAAATATCATGACCAGGAAAATAGACATTCTTATGAAAAATGATATGAATCAGTCTAAACATCAAACAATGAAAGCTCATTAATACAAAGATGATGTTATAGAAAAATATCGTCTCTAAATTCACAAAACTCAACAATTCAAACTTCAAAATTATAAATTAACATTTAGCAATATCACTTACAAAAGCATTCGCTCGGATTATCATTGACAATAAAAATCACCCGCCATCTTCGCCATCAACATACCCATAATAACTAATATGAGTTAAACACATTCTTCAAAAAAATGAGAGCAAAGCAAAGAAAACCATTCGACGTACTAAAGTGAATTTAGGAAAAACGAACAATATGTAAAATCAAAAAACTAACAAACACACGCACTCATTTGAAATAAAAAGAAATTTAACAATCTATAAAAAGAATAGAATTGAAGTTAATAAATAGAAATTCATATACTCCACCCCCTAATCATAACCGTGCATGATTGCATCACAATATTGATGAAGACACCACATTGACTTGTTCATGTTAAGCGAATACATTTTATCTCATCGGCAACACGCTATCTCAAAAAATAATAAGCCTTATTCTATTAAGCGTATAATTGATAACGTGACATTGCAGGTGTTTATAAAATTAATGGGTGCAATAAAATCAACACATATATTCATGTAACATAATTCATATACGCCAGTCGCAGGCAGCCCCATTACTTAAAAGGCCAATTAATAAAAGCCCGTTGATTTGATTATAGAAATTTAAAAACCCCTGGGATAAAGAACCATATAAAACATAGTCAGGATGGTTCTTTGAGTAATTAACTAGACCATTTGTATTACCGCGTATTAATGACTAATGCGTAATCTAGGGCTCCGGCCCTTAATTTTAAATCAGGATGAATTGTTATGAATAAAAAGGTTCTTGCTATAGCTCTGGTCGCTGCATTTGCAGGTATGGGTGTGGCTCAGGCAGCAACAAGCGTCACCGCACAGTCCGTTGCCACCTGGTCCGCAACCGCGAAAAAAGATACCACCAGCAAACTGGTTGTTACTCCGCTGGGAAGCCTGACTTTCCAGTATGCTGACGGCATCAAAGGCTTTAACACTCAGAAAGGTCTGTATGACGTCACCGTTGAAGGCGACACCACTGCAACTGGCTTCAAACTGACCTCCCGTCTGCTGACCAACACCCTGACTCAGCTGGATACTTCCGGTTCCACCCTGAGCGTGGGCATCGATTATAACGGCACCGCCATTGATAAGGCTTCCGATACCGTGATGATCGATACCGCGAACAACATTCTGGGCGGTAACCTGAGCGCCCTGTCCAACGGTTATAACACCGCGGGCCGTACCAGCGCACAGGATAGCTTCACCTTCTCCATCAATGGCGGCACCTCCGACGGTAAGACTGCTGTAACTGATTACAGCACCCTGCCGGAAGGTATCTGGAGCGGCGACGTTAGCGTGCAGTTCGACGCAACCTGGACCAGCTGATTTTTTTATATTGCATCAAGCAGGGGTCGCTCCCCTGCTTTTTCATGGATGAAATCATATGAAATATCGTCTTCTGGCAGTCTGTCTGTTTTTAAGCGGGATCGCTCCCGCCAGTGCGCTGGACGTGGGGGATATTTCCTCTTTTATGAACAGCGGCAGCAGTACGCTAAGTAAAGAAGTTAAGAATACGACCGATAGCGGTCGCCTGATTACGATTCAGCTTGAACGCCTCTCCTCCCCGCTGGAAGATGGCCGCGTGATCCCAATGTCATCGCGAGATGAAGTGCTACAAACTCCCGCCAGCCTGCTGATGCCGGCAAAGAGCAGCGAACAAATCCGCTTTTTCTATAAAGGCCCTGCCGATGACCAGGAGCGCTATTACCGCATCGTCTGGTTCGATCAGGCCCTGGGCGACGCGCAAAAAACCGGCGCCCGGCGCAATGCAGTAGCCACGGCTTCCGCCCGCATCGGCACCATTCTGGTCGTCGCGCCGCGCAAGGTGAACTTCCGCTATCAGTATAACAACGGCTTAATGACCAATACCGGTAACGCCACGTTGCGCATCCTGGCCTACGGCCCCTGCCTGAAGGCCGCCGACGGTAAGGAATGCAAAGAGAGCTATTTCCTGATGCCGGGCAAAGACCGTCGCTTCACCCGCGTAAATGTCGCAGATAAAAAAGGGCGAGTCGCGCTGTGGCAGGGCGAGCAGTTTGTACCGGTAAAATAGATTAATAACCATGGGATAGGGATATGTCCTCATTATGGAATCGTCATGGACGTCGTGTATTAATCACGTCCGGAATTGTCGTGTTTTCGTCTCCCTGTTTCGTTATGGCTGACGCAGAAAAAATATCGCAGATTGGCGGCGTTATTATTCCCCAAACGTTTCGCGTGGCGCTGCAAGACGGCATGAGCCTGCCGCTGTTTATTCACCTCGAAGGCAATAGTGGAACGCAGGACGACCAGCGCATCGGTAGCGCTTTTATCTGGCTGGATAACGGTAAGGTGCGCCTACGACAAATCCGTCTGGAAGATAAAGAGCAAAACGCCACCGTCAGCGATCAGATCAGGCAAACGCTGACGCAAATGGCGGATGAACCCTTTAACAAATCGCTGAGCATCCCGCTGTCCGCCGACGCTAAGCTTCAGTTCGACCTGCGCCGGCTACTGCTGCAGTTGGTGGTTAAAAAAGGGGCGCTTGGCACCGTGCTGCGCTCGCGTAGCGAAGATATCGGCCAGTCCAGCGTGGACGGCCTGAGCAGTAGCCTGACCTACAACCTCGGGGTCTATAACAACCAGATGAGCAGCGGCGGCGATAGCACCTCCAGCTATCTGTCATTGAACAACGTTATCGCATTGCGCGAACACCATCTGGTACTGGACGGTTCGATATACGGCGCCGGGACCAGCAATCAGAATCAGCAGTTGTATAAAGCAATGTACGAGCGAGATTTCGCTGGCCACCGTTTTGCCGGCGGTATGCTCGACACCTGGAATTTACAGTCGCTCGGCCCAATGACCGCCATTTCCGCGGGTAAAATATATGGCGCCTCCTGGGGGAACCAGGCCAGCTCTACGGTATTTGATAACAGTCAGTCGGTCACCCCGATCGTCGCCTTTTTATCCGCCGCCGGTGAAGTACACCTGAAGCGCGATGGACGACTGCTCAGCGTGCAGAACTTCGCGATGGGTAACCACGAAGTGGATACCCGCGGGCTGCCCTACGGGATCTACGATATTGAAGTTGAAGTCATCATTAACGGCCGCTCGGTCAGCAAACGCACGCAGCGAGTCAACAAATTGTTCTCCCGCGGGCGCGGCGCGGGCGCGCCGCTGGCCTGGCAGGTATGGGGCGGCAGCTTCCATATGGACCGCTGGTCGCAAAGCGGCAGAAAAACACAAGAGGCGAAAGATACCTGGCTGGCTGGCGTGTCTTCCTCCGGCGCCATCAGTACCTTAAGCTGGGCGGCAACAGGCTACGGTTACGACACCAGCGCGGTGGCCGAAGCGCGCTTTACCCTGCCGCTAACCAACTCCATTAACCTCAACTTGCAAAATATGGCGGCCAGCGACGGCTCATGGAGCGCCATCAGCAGCGTGAGCGCTACGCTGCCGGGCGGTTTCAGCTCCGTATGGGTTAACCAGGAGAAAACCTCGATTGGCGACACGCTGCGCCGTAGCGATGCCGATAACCGGGCCATTGGCGGCTCGTTAAACCTTGGTTCGCTGTGGTCGAAACTAGGTACTTTCAGCATCAGCTACAACGACGACCGAGAAAACAACAGCCACTACTACACCGCTGATTACTATCAGACTATTTATAGCGGCTCATTCGGCTCTCTGGGTCTGCGCGCCGGGATCCAGCGCTTTAACAACTCGGGAAGCAGCAGCAATAGCGGCAGCGATACCGGGAAATATATCGCCCTTGACCTGTCGCTGCCGCTAGGCAACTGGCTCAGCGCCGGTATGTCGCACCAGAACGGCTATTCAACGGCAAACCTCTCGGCGCGTAAGCGTTTTAAAGAAGGCCCAATTCGTACCATCGGCGCCAATATGTCGCGGGCGGTTTCCGGCAATACCGGCGATGACAAAACCCTCAGCGGCGGCGCCTATGCGCAGTTCGAAACCCGCTATGCCAACGGCACGCTGAACGTCAACAGCGGCGCCGATGGCTATGTTAATACCAACCTGAGCGCCAGCGGCAGCGTCGGCTGGCAGGGAAAACATATCGCCGCCAGCGGCCGCACCGACGGCAACGCCGGGGTGATTTTCCATACCGGTCTGGAGGATGACGGTCAGCTGAGCGCCAAGGTTAATGGCCGCATCGTGCAGCTCTCCGGCAATCGCAACTATCTGCCGCTGTCGCCATACAACCGTTATGAAGTGGAACTGCAGAACAGCAAAAACTCGCTGGACAGCTACGACATCGTGAGCGGACGTAAAAGCCGCCTGACGCTCTATCCGGGCAACGTGGCGGTGCTGGAGCCGGAAGTGAAGCAGATGGTCACGGTGTCCGGGCGCATCCGCGCCGAGGACGGCAGCCTGCTGGCGAATGCCCACATCAGCAACCATATCGGGCGTACCCGCACCGACGATAACGGTGAGTTTGTGATGGATGTTGATAAGAAATTCCCGGTCATCGACTTCAACTACGGCAAAGGACAGAGCTGCGAAGTGGCGCTGGATCTGAACCAGGCGCGCGGCGCGGTATGGGTTGGCGACGTGGTGTGCAGCGGCCTGCAAAGCTATGCGGGCGTGCAGGAAAAGGAAGATGGGCATGAAAGCTAATGGGTTGTTAGGGTTAATTTCGCAGAACACGCCGGATAACAGCGTGTGGTACGGCGACGTAAGCGCCTCAGGAGAAATTCATGTACAAACGACGTGGCGCGACAATAATTAGCCGCCTGCGGGCGGCAATTTGCCTGCTGGCGCTGGGTCTGCCGCTGGCCGCGCAGGCGATGTCGGTCGGTAATCTGACCTTCTCCCTCTCCCCGGAGGCGGCGTTTGCCGCCAAGCGGGTGCTGAACAACAACAAAAGCGCGCGCCTGTACCAGGTGTCGGTGAGCGCCATCGACCGCCCCGGCGGCAAAGAGGTGCGCTCCCGCCCGGCGGACGGCGAGCTGCTGTTCGCCCCGCGGCAAATAACCCTGCAGGCCGGAGAAGGCGAATATTTCAAATTTTACTACCACGGCCCGAAGGATAACCGCGAACGTTATTACCGGGTCATGTTCCGCGAAGTTCCCTCCTTTAACCACGTGGCGCGTAAGGCATCGGGAGCCGGCGTCAGCATGGAGCCGGTGGTGGTAATGGACACAATCCTGGTGGTGCGCCCGCGCGAAGCGAACTTCAAATGGACCCTCGACCGGGCGAGCGGCACCCTCAGCAATACCGGCAATACCTGGTTCAAGCTGCTGATTAAGCCGGGATGCAACACCACGGAAGAAGAAGGGGACGCATGGTATCTGCGCCCTGGCGATGTCGTCCGCCAGCAGGGGCTGCGCCAGCCGGGCAACCACTATATCGTCTATAACGAAAAATTTATCAAAATAACCGACGACTGCCCGCTGAAGTGAAATACCGGCGCGGTGATCGATATGGCAGGAGGCCAGTATGAAAATTAAAGGATTAGCAGGGTTAATGGCGCTGGTCGCGGCGCTGTACGCGGCGCAGGCGGGGGCGGCGACGAAAGTCACCAAAGGCGACATGTCCGGGAGCTTCGCGTTTATCGAAGACCAGATCGATAATACCTACTTTGTTACGAATATAGGTTCATCAGCACTGCCCATGATGTCCGGGGCCAACCGCTGGGTTGATCTTTCGTGGTGGGATAATGTACGAGATTACATGTATCAGAATACTCCTGGGTATATTTCAACACAAAATATAAGGATTTATCATGCTGGGATAAATAGTATGGCCGATTTATGGCTTGAAAACGCGCCGGTATCTTATGCGTTAACCGGGATCCCTTGCTCGTATATAGATAATATGTGCACCAGTGCCACAGGCAGGAATCCTGTTATTGTGACAACGGACACATCCGTAACCGATGCCCAGGGGGTGTACGGTCTCCTGCTTCCCTTTACCGGGATGGAGTATTTGAGCGGCAGTATCTCAGATGCTTTTTTTCAATATCTGCTTCAGATGGGCGCCGGCAGCAGCTTCTCAATGACCCTCAATGAATGCCTGACCGCCCAAACGGGTAGCAGTACATACGATGCAAGTACCGGCGCCCGCTGTAAAGACCAGAGTGATGCGACCTGGTACGCCACACGCCTCACTTATACCAAAGGCGTGCACCTGAGGTTACTTAACTCCGGCGCCCTTGATGAAGTCTACATCAACAGCGATGGCGTCCCGACCCCCGGTGAAGGCAATACTAACTGCAGAGTGCAAAATATTGGTAGCCTCTCCGGCCTCGCCTGCAGGATGGTGAACTACAGCTTCAACGGAACGGGTGGCTCCGCAATACGCGTTTACCCGGTGCTGAACAACTCCGCGTTGGTCTCGGCTGTTAAATCAGAGGATATGCAGTTCAGTCTGGACGGCAGTGCATGGAAACAGACATCGTTAACCCGCAACGCGAGCTCCGCCGCCAACTACTACCTTCTTGATGAGATGGCCTCCTCCAGCGCCATTTATGTGTTCTTTTCGGACAACTTCTTTAAACAGATGGTGGCATCCGGTCTCAGCGATACTAATAGCCAGGATATAATGTATTTTCGCCTCTACAACGATCGCGCATCCACTTTCTCACCAGATGCCGACCAGGCATATGAATTTTACACCTCCAATTCACTGGAGATAAAACCCCGCGAATTCAGCATCAATATCTCCTCTGAAGACTACAGCGACGCCCCAACGCGCGAAGGCTACGTTGGCCGTGATGAACCCTCGCTCGACTTTAACTATATCGTCACCACCAGCGGTAAGACCGCCGCCGACGAGGTGCTGATTAAAGCCACCGGCCCGACGCAGCAAATTAACGGCCGCGCCTACTGTATCTTCAGCGCCGACGACAGCACCATCAAGGTTCCCTTCCCGGCCACGCTCTCCTTCACCAAACAGGATGGCAGCATCAAGACCTATGACGCGGGCTGCGACGGCAGCTGGCGCGATATGACCGACGCGCTGTGGCTCACTTCGGCATGGACCGATATCTCCGGCGAACCCGGCGTCATGGATAAAGCCACGGTGAAATTTTCGATTCCCATGAATGATGATATTTCGCAGAAAACGCTGGATAACAACGAGTGGTACGGCGACGTCAGCGCCTCAGGAGAAATTCACGTTCAGGCCACGTGGCGCGATATTAATTAACCTCCGGGCTGATTCAGACCCGGAATCACGCTAAAAATTGGTAAACAGAGAATTACCATGAAAATAAACCACTGGGGCATTTTGGGGCTGGCCGGCGCGTTATTTCACGTCGCGCCATCGGCTATGGCTGATACGCAGCAAACGACGTTATTCGTTGAAAATAATATCGACAGTAGCTTTTTTATTACTTACACCGGTAGCGAAGTTGTTATTTCCGGCTCCAACCGCTGGGGCAGCATGCGTTTGCGCTCGGCAGGATATCAAACTTCCCTCGGATATATTTCAGACAACCAATATTTTGCTACACAAACCGAGGGAGATTTATGGCTGGATAATCCGCCAATTTCCTATCTGATGGCAGGACAAAGTTGTGATTCATATGGGCCGTCAGCCAGAAGCGGTTGTGATGAAAGCACCTCGACCCTACCCGGAGCTGTTGTGGAGAAGAACGGTATTTACGGTGCCAAAGTGGATACAAACCTCAGAGGGACCTTATCAGAGCTTTTTACCAGTATATGCAGCAAATGCCAACCGGCAGCAGCTTTTCAATGGTGATGTATACCTGTGCGACAAGCACAACCTACGACCCGACGAGCACCTGGCGCTGTTCCCGGGTAGCCCCTTTCTATAGCTCTGGCACTGTAACTATTACTAAAAGCGCTCACCTTACGCTTATTAACACCAATTCTGTTGATGAAGTCTTTATCAATAGCGATGGCGTACCCACGCCCGCCGAAGGAAATACCAACTGCAAATTGCAAACCGTAGGCGCCCATTCAGGATTGGCCTGCAAGATGGTCTCTTATAGTCTGGACGGCGGCGGCGGGGCGCAAAGCGTTCTGGTTTATCCGATGATCCTTAATAGTGCGCTGGCAGCGATTGTCCCTTCGCAGGGATCGTATGATATGCAGTTTAGTCTTGACGGCAGTACGTGGAAACCGGTGAGCAATTCGAGCGTACAGAGCTACACACTAGGGGAACTGACGTCGTCCAGCGCGATTTATTTCTTTTTTTCCGAAAGATTATTTAAAAAAATGGTGGAGTCAGGCATTACTGACACCGATAGCAAAGATTTGTTGAATTTACGCATCGAAAGGCCGAACGGCACTCCTACAATCAGTAGGATGTATGAATTTACCACGTCTAATTCACTGTTAATTAAGCCGCGCGATTTCAGTATTAGCATTACCGCTAAAGACTATAGCGACGCCCCTTCGCTTGCTGGTTACGTTGGCGAGGACGAACCCTCATTAGATTTTAACTACATTGTCACTACTACCGGTAAAACCGCCGCCGATGAGGTACTGATTAAAGCCACCGGCCCGACGCAGCAAATTAACGGCCGCGCCTACTGCATCTTCAGCGCCGACGACGGCAGCATTAAAGTGCCCTTCCCGGCTACGCTTTCCTTCAGCAAACAGGATGGCAGCATCAAGACCTATGACGCGGGCTGCGACGGCAGCTGGCGCGATATGACCGATGCGCTATGGATAACCTCAGCGTGGACCGATATCTCCGGCGAGGCAGGGACGATGGACAAAGCTACGGTGAAATTTTCTATTCCGATGAACGATGAAATTTCGCTGAAAACGCTGGATAACAATGAGTGGTACGGTGATGTCAGCGCTTCCGGAGAGATCTACGTTCAGGCCACGTGGCGCGATATAAATTAAGCCTTTGGCGGCTTTCGCCGCCAAGTCTGCCACATAACACTTAGCCTTCGTGTAATCCGCACTCGCGCTTGAGGCCAAAGAAGCGGGTCTCTTCTTCCGCCATACCGGGTTCCCATTTACGGGTGGTGTGAGTGTCACCGACGGACAAATACCCCTGCTCCCAGAGCGGGTGGTATTTCAGGCCGTGCTTTTGCAGATACTGATAAACCGTCCGGTTATCCCAGTCGATAATCGGCAGCAGCTTAAAGACGCCGCGCTGGATAGCCAGTACCGGTAAATGCGCCCGGCTGCCGGACTGCTCGCGGCGCAGGCCCGCGAACCAGGTGCGGGTATTGAGCTCCTTCAGCGCCCGGTTCATCGGCTCAACTTTGTTGATTTCATTGTACTTCTCAATGCCTTCAACGCCCTGCTCCCACAGTTTGCCGTAACGCGCTTCCTGCCAGGCGGCGCTTTCCGTCGCCCGGTAGACTTTAAGGTTCAGGTTGAGCTTCTCGGTTAATTCATCAATAAACTGATAGGTTTCCGGGAACAGATAGCCGGTATCGGTCAGGATCACCGGAATGTCCGGGCGCAGCTGGTTCACCAGATGCAGGCTGACCGCCGCCTGAATACCAAAGCTTGAAGAGAGCGCATAGTCGCCGGGCAGGTTTTCCAGCGCCCATGCCACGCGTTCTTCGGCGCTGAGTTTTTCCAGCTGAGTGTTAACTTCCGCCAGCGCCATGACGCGTTCTACTTTCGGTAGCTCATTCAGCGCGTTTAGATCGAGTTTGGACATAGATTCCTCACTGTGTGCCTTGCCTGATGGCGCTTCGCTTATCAGGCCTACGCGAACGGTAGGCCGGATAAGGCATTCATGCCGCTATCCGGCAATTCAGGTTATTCCCAGAAATCACGCGCCGGGTCGAGCACCGGACGAATGATGCCCGCACGCACCGTAAAGTCGCCGAAGCCTTCACCCGCTTCGCGCTCTTTCGCCCAGCGCCCAACCAGCTCATCGAGCGAGGCCAGGATCTCCGGCTCGGTGATATTTTCGCGATACATCCGTGGGATGCGCGTCCCGCTGCGGTTGCCGCCGATATGCAGGTTATAGCGGCCAGGCGCTTTACCCACCAGGCCAACTTCCGCCAGCATCGCGCGGCCGCAGCCGTTCGGGCAACCCGTGACGCGGGTTACAATATGCTCATCACCGACGCCGTGCTTACTCATCACCTCTTCGACCTTGTCGATAAATGACGGCAGGAAACGTTCGGCTTCGGCCATCGCTAACGGACAGGTCGGGAACGACACGCAGGCCATTGAGTTCTCACGCTGCGCCGTGACGGCATTCATCAGGCCATGATCGCGCGCCAGTTTCTCAATCCGCGCTTTCTGATCTTCCGGTACGCTGGCGATGATCAGGTTCTGGTTGGCGGTAATGCGGAATTCACCTTTGTGAATCTTCGCGATCTCCAGCAGGCCAGTTTTTAGCGGGCGGCTCGGATAATCCAGAATACGGCCGTTCTCAATAAACAGCGTCAGGTGCCAGTTATTATCGATACCCTTAACCCAGCCGATGCGGTCGCCGCGGCCGGTAAACTCGTACGGACGAATCGGTTCGAATTTGATCCCGGCACGACGCTCAACTTCCGCCTTGAAGGTCTCCACGCCGACGCGCTCAAGGGTATATTTGGTTTTCGCGTTTTTACGATCGGTACGATTACCCCAGTCGCGCTGGGTGGTCACGACCGCTTCCGCCACTGCCAGGGTATGCTCCAGCGGCAGATAGCCAAACTCGCTGGCGGTACGCGCATAGGTTTTCTTATTACCGTGCTCGATAGACAAACCGCCGCCCACCAGCAGGTTAAAGCCGACCAGCTTACCGTTTTCCGCAATCGCCACGAAGTTCATGTCATTGGCGTGCAGATCGATATCGTTCTGCGGCGGGATCACCACCGTCGTTTTGAATTTACGCGGCAGATAGGTCTGGCCGAGGATCGGTTCCTCGTCGGTAGTGGCGACCTTTTCCTGATCCAACCAGATCTCAGCATAGGCGCGGGTACGCGGTAACAGATGCTCAGAGATCTTCTTCGCCCACTCGTAGGCTTCGGCGTGCAGCTGCGACTCAAACGGGTTCGAGGTGCACAGCACGTTGCGGTTCATGTCGTTGGCGGTCGCCAGCGCGTCCAGCCCAACAGAGTGCAGCATCTGATGCACCGGCTTCACATTCTTCTTCAGAATACCGTGGAACTGGAAGGTCTGACGGTTAGTGAGGCGAATACTGCCGTAGATGGTGTTATCCGCCGCGAATTTATCAATCGCCTGCCACTGTTTGGTGGTGATAACGCCGCCCGGCAGACGGCAGCGCAGCAGCATCGCGTGGCGCGGCTCCAGTTTCTGCGCCGCGCGTTCCGCGCGAATATCGCGGTCGTCCTGCTGGTACATGCCGTGAAAGCGGATGAGCAGGAAGTTGTCGCCTTTAAAACCGCCGGTCAGGCCGTCATTTAAATCTTCCGCAATGGTGCCGCGCAGGTAGTTGCTCTCGATCTTCATACGCTCGGCGTCGGAGAGTTTACCTTCGACCACCAGCGGGCCAGGATGTTTTTCGCTCATTAGTAGACATCTCGCTGATAACGGCGCTCAACGCGCAGCTCACTTAAAAATTCGTCCGCCGCTTCGGCGTCCATCGCGCCGTATTCGGCAATCACTTCCAGTAACGCCTGCTCGACGTCTTTCGCCATTCGATTGGCATCGCCGCAGACATAAATATGGGCGCCGTCGTTAATCCAACGCCACACTTCAGCCCCCTGCTCGCGCAGTTTGTCCTGTACATAGACTTTTTGTTGTTGATCGCGAGACCAGGCCAGGTCGATTCGGCTCAGCACGCCCTCTTTGACGTAGCTCTGCCATTCCACCTGATAAAGGAAATCTTCCGTGAAGTGCGGATTGCCGAAGAACAACCAGTTCTTCCCTTCCGCCCCTTCCGCCGCGCGCTGCTGCATAAAGGCGCGGAACGGCGCGATACCGGTTCCAGGGCCAATCATGATAACCGGCGTTTGCGGGTTAGCAGGCAGACGGAAGTTGTCATTGTGTTCGATAAAGATGCGCACTTCGCCATCTTCTTCCACGCGGTCAGCGAGGAAGCTGGACGCACCGCCGGCGCGAGCACGGCCTTCAATGTCATAACGCACAACGCCAACGGTGACGTGGACTTCGTTTTCCGCTTCCGCCTGCGAAGAAGCAATCGAGTAGAGGCGCGGCGTTAGCGGGCGCAGCAGGCCGATTAAGGCTTCGGCATCCAACTGTGCCGGCGAGAAGCGCACCATATCGACGATAGGCGTCGTCGCGGCGTAGTGCTGCAACTGCGCTTTATCGCCGACCAGCGGCAGCAGCGTTTCGCTGCGGGTCAGGGTGGCATAGTTCTCAACAATATTGGCGGTGTTGACCGTCAGCTCGAAATGCCACTCCAGCGCTTGCGCCAGCGGCAGCGTTTTGCCTTCTACCGTGACCGGTTCATCACCCTTAAGCCACAGCAGCTCCACCAGCTCTTTGACCAGCGCCGGATCGTTCTGATACCACACGCCTAGCGCATCTCCCGGCTGATAACGCAGACCGGAATCACCCAGATCGATCTCGATATGACGGACATCTTTTTCCGAGTCGCGACCGGTTATTTTCTGATTCACAGCAAGCGTCGCCGTCAGCGGCGCTTCTTTGGTATACGGACTGGTATGAATTTCATTCACGGCGCCGCTGGTCGCAAGCTGGGCCGGCGCAGCCGTCGGCGCGCGCGCTTTCAGCACATCCACTACGCGAGCGCGCCATTCCGCCGCCGCGGCTTGATATTCAACGTCGGCGTCAACGCGATCGAGCAGACGTTCGCCGCCCAGTTCGGCCAGTTTGCTATCGAAATCTTTGCCGGACTGGCAGAAAAACTCATAGGAGGTATCGCCGAGACCAAACACCGCGAAGGCGGTGCCATCGAGCTTCGGCGCTTTCTTTGAAAACAGGAACTTATGCAATGCGACGGCTTCTTCCGGCGGCTCACCTTCACCCTGAGTCGACGTCACCACGACCAGCAGTTTTTCACCGGCGATTTGTTTGAATTTATAGTCGCCAGCGTTCACCAGTTTCACGTTCAGCTGCGCGGCCTGTAAATCGTCGCGCAGCGCTTCGGCAACCCGACGCGCGTTGCCGGTCTGCGAAGCGGAAATCAGGGTGATGGCCGGCGCTTCTACCGCCTGAACGGGCGCGCTTACCGCGGCGCCGGGCTGCTGATTCAGCATGCCCCAGAAGTAGCCGGACACCCAAGCCAGTTGGGTTGGCGTAAAGTCAGTCGTGGCCGCCTGTAGGCGCGCCAGTTGCTCCGGGTTTAGCGGCAGCAGATTGGAAGGTGGGGCCTGTGTCGTCATGCGTCGTTATGTTCCAGTAAGCAAAGCTGTTATTCACGCCCTGTCAGCGCGACAAAAACAGAAGAGATTGTAAGGTTAACGGCGGGCATACTAACAATTAAAGAAGGGATGGAAATATCAAATAACCAAATGGACTAACCTGTTTTAGTTATAGTTATTAACAACAAAAGCGATTAGTTAAATAATTGAAAAACAATAAATTAAATCATCAAAACACCACAAAAACGGCGATTTCGCGTTCAGGGCCGTTTTAGTTAATGCTAAAAAATGTACTTTCCGGTACCCTACGGCGGTTTTTTTCGTCCTGTTGAGAGTTAATGATGTCCACCACGCTGTTTAAAGATTTCACCTTCGAAGCCGCCCACCACCTGCCGCACGTACCGAAAGGCCACAAATGCGGTCGCCTGCATGGTCACTCTTTTATGGTGCGTCTGGAGATTACCGGTGAAGTCGATCCCCATACCGGGTGGATCATGGATTTCGCCGAGCTGAAAGCCGCGTTTAAACCGACCTATGATCGTTTAGACCACTATTACCTTAACGATATCCCAGGACTGGAGAACCCCACCAGCGAAGTGCTGGCCAAATGGATTTGGGATCAAATGAAACCGCTGGTTCCTCTGCTGAGCGCGGTAATGGTAAAAGAGACCTGCACCGCAGGCTGCGTCTATCGCGGCGAGTAATTCCCTGCCTTATCCGCCATCGGGCTGCTGCCATGGCGGTTTTCTATTTCATCCAACACCGTGTGAATCAGCGCACCAGATAGCCGCCATCCACCGCCAGAATATGACCGTTAACGTAATCCGAGGCCCGGCTGGCGAGGAAAACAACGGCGCCCATTAAATCCTGCGCTTCTCCCCAACGGCCTGCGGGTATATGCGCCAACACGCGTCTGTTTTCCTTTGGGATACTGCGGGTGATAGCGGTCATGGCGGTTTCATAATAGCCCGGCGCGATGCCGTTAACCTGAATATTATGCGGGCCCAGCTCATCGCAGTAGGCTTTGGTTAAGCCAGCCAGCGCATGCTTGGTGGCGGCATAGGCCGGCGACCAGCTGCCGCCGAGATAAGAAAACACCGAGCAGATATTAATAATCTTACCGCTTCGCCGCGGAACCATAATTTTCGCGGCTTCGTGGCTAAGCTCAAACGCTGCCGTCAGGTTAGTCTCGATCATCGGATCCCAGTCTGTGCGACCAAAGCGCAGCACCTTATTCAACTGGCAAATACCGGCATTATTCACCAAAACATCAACGGTACCGAAACGCTCGCAGCAGGCGGCGATAATACGCTGTGGCATACCGCCATCGGTGATATCCGCCAGCATGAATTCCATCTCAACGCCCTGCTGTTCGATAAGTTCTCGGGTTTGAGCGTGTTCTTCGCGCAGAGCAGGAATAAACAGATTCGCGCCGGCGGTCGCCAGGGCGACGGCAAAGGCCTGCCCCAGGCCGCTATTGCCGCCGGTAACGATAGCGGTTTTCCCTTTGAGCGAGAAGAAGTCCATAGAGAAGGCCGTGGGTGGATCAATTAGCTGCATGGTTAACTCGTTCCTTAAGTCAACGTATCAGCCGCCCGCCTCAGGCGGCTGAATTAACGCGCCAATGATAGCATTGCTGTCATTGGCGCGTATCTCAACACCATGCTGAAGTCGAGGGTTAAGATGAATTCATATATGAAGAAGAGAGCTGCCGGGCGGTGAGCACCCTACCCGGCAAAGAAAGCGGGGGTCAGGCGATGTTCAGATATTTATGCGTCTGCATGGATAACCGCCAGTTTCGGGCGATACAGGTCTCAATGCACAGCCGCGTGGCGTCTTCCTTTTGGCTAATCGGCTGTAATGCAATAATTCGCGGCTTTTCATCAGCCAGCGTTTCCAGCAGCTCATCAAGCGCTTCGATATCACGCACGCGGCCAACCGGATGCTTGATTTCATCAGCACGCTGCAGCGCCTGCGACAGCACATCGTAGCCGCCGCGCATGTTCACTTTTGGCGAAACCGTGACCCAGGTATTGTGGCTGCAGCGGACTTCATGGGTGCCGCTGGTTTCAATCTGACAGCTGAAACCATTTTGCTCAAGCAACTCTGTCAACGGCGTGAGATCGTGAATACAGGGCTCGCCGCCGGTAATCACGACATGTCGGGCGGTCCACCCCTGACGGCCAATGATCGCCAGCAGATCGTCGCTGGTCGCCGGGCCCCATTTATCGCTCTCTTTGGTTTTAGCGAGGATACTAAATAGAGACACTTCCCGATCGGCCAGCTTATCCCAGGTATGTTTGGTATCGCACCAGGCGCAACCAACCGGGCATCCCTGCAAACGAATAAAAATGGCAGGCACGCCGGTAAAGTAACCCTCGCCTTGCAAGGTCTGGAACATCTCGTTAATCGGGTACTGCATAGTCATCTCTGTTCAGGTGGTAAAAAGGTATTATCGCAGATTCAGGCGCTCAGGTCTTGTCCTCAGCTGCGCTTACCAGAGCCCATTGTCAGCCGGGTGCAAGCCCTCTTTTTATATTAGTTAGCAAACTATGAAATAAGCACAAAATGTATTTACGATACATTGAGTATTATTTTAGCATGCATCGCGTCCAGTCATTAAGCCGCGCATTGATAACTTTCTTGCGAAGTATCTTCTCGCGGATAAAGATGTAACAAAGAATGTTTTTCATGACCGTAACGGTCGTTATTTATTGCTGCTCAAACGAATAAAAAGAAACTATTAATCAAAGATGTACAAACCGATACATGAAACAATGAATCTTTTATCTACGCTCAGGGTCAAATTCAATTCACTTGATTTCCATAGCTTAAAATAAGCTTAAGAAACCGATTATTGCCGCCTGTTTTTATTTAATCTCCGTTTAATTTTCCGCGCCTAGAATCCAGTCGACCAACCATGAGAGACTGCATTCATGAATACATTATTAATTACAGGCGTTACCGGATTTCTGGGCGGAGCGGTATTAGAGAATATCCTTAATAATGAAAATGGGATTAATCTACTGCTCCTGGTGCGAGCCAATAACGATGAAGCGGCTCTGACCCGGGTGAAGGAAAACCTGCGTAAATTCAATATTGCAGAAGAGAAGCTGGCCGCATTAACCACCCGGCAGATCCTGCTCGGCGATTTGTCATCCCCGGAGGCATTTCTGGACGACCCCCGTCTGGAGCGGGTTACTCACGTTATCAACAGCGCTGCCGTTGCCTCATTTGGCAATAACCCGCTCATCTGGAAAGTAAATGTCGAAGGAACGTTCAAATTTGCTCAACGAATGTCCCGCGTGGCAGGACTACAGCGTTTTCTCCACGTCGGGACCGCTATGTCCTGTACCCCGGAGCCAGATTCACTGGTCGCAGAAAGCGCTGAATTCCGCGAGCACGCCGAGCATCTGGTGGAGTATACGCACTCCAAATCGACCATTGAGCGCCTGATGCAGGAGCAGTGTCCGACGTTGCCGTTAATCATCGCCCGCCCTTCTATCGTCGTTGGTCATACTCATCACGGCTGCCAGCCCTCCAGCAGCATTTTTTGGGTGTTCAGCATGGGGCTGATGCTGCAAAAATTCCTTTGTTCAATGGAAGACCGCGTTGACGTCATCCCGGTCGACTACTGTGCCGACGCGCTGCTGATGTTATTACAACGCCCGCTGGCGCGCGGTGAAGTGGTGCATATCTCCGCCGGTGAAGAGAATAGCGTCAAGTTTGCGGAAATCGATCGCGCGATGGCCTCGGCGCTAGAGCAAGCCCCGGTAGGCGACCGATACGCGCAGGTCAGCTATGAGACGCTGGTTAAAATGCGCCGCGAGTTGAAGGATATTTTTGGCCCGTGCAACGAGCGCTTAATGCTTAAAGCGATGCGCCTGTATGGCGCCTTTGCGACGCTTAACGTCCGCTTCAGCAATGATAAACTGCTCAGCATGGGCATGCCCAAACCGCCGCGTTTCACCGATTATATCGACCGCTGCGTACAAACCACCCGCGGGCTTTCTATCCCGCAGCAAATGGCCGTCGATTTTAAGTAAACACGATGCGCAGGTAAAAAAAATGCCAGTCCGCAGACTGGCATTTTTATTTCACAAAAAGTCAGGATTACGCCTGGCCTTTGATCTCTTTACGACCGTTGTACGGCGCTTTTTCACCCAGAGCTTCTTCGATACGAATCAGCTGGTTGTATTTAGCAACGCGGTCAGAACGGCTCATAGAACCAGTTTTGATCTGGCCTGCAGCGGTACCAACAGCCAGGTCAGCGATGGTAGCGTCTTCAGTTTCGCCAGAACGGTGAGAGATGACAGCGGTGTAGCCAGCGTCTTTCGCCATCTTGATTGCAGCCAGAGTTTCGGTCAGAGAACCGATCTGGTTGAATTTGATCAGGATGGAGTTAGCGATGCCTTTTTCGATGCCTTCTTTCAGGATCTTGGTGTTGGTTACGAAAAGATCGTCACCAACCAGCTGGATTTTGTCGCCCAGTACTTTGGTCTGGTATGCGAAACCGTCCCAGTCAGACTCGTCCAGACCATCTTCGATGGACACGATCGGGTACTGTTTGGTCAGTTCTTCCAGGAAGTGGGTGAATTCTTCAGAGGTGAAAGCTTTGTTGCCTTCGCCAGCCAGAACGTATTTACCGTCTTTGTAGAATTCAGAAGCTGCGCAGTCCATCGCCAGAGTGATGTCTTTGCCCAGTTCGTAGCCTGCTGCTTTAACCGCTTCAGCGATAACAGCCAGCGCTTCAGCGTTGGAACCCAGGTTCGGCGCGTAGCCGCCTTCGTCACCAACTGCAGTGTTCATGCCTTTGGACTTCAGAACTTTCGCCAGGTGATGGAACACTTCAGAACCCATACGTACGGCTTCTTTCAGAGTCGGCGCGCCAACCGGCTGAATCATGAATTCCTGGATGTCGACGTTGTTGTCAGCGTGCTCACCGCCGTTGATGATGTTCATCATCGGAACCGGCATAGAGTATTTGCCCGGAGTGCCGTTCAGTTCAGCAATGTGTTCGAACAGCGGCTGGCCTTTAGAAGCAGCTGCTGCTTTGGCGTTCGCCAGGGATACCGCCAGGATTGCGTTCGCACCGAAGTTGGATTTGTTTTCAGTACCGTCCAGGTCGATCATGATCTTATCGATGCCAGCTTGATCTTTAGCATCTTTACCCAGGACTGCCTGAGCGATCGGGCCGTTTACCGCAGCAACAGCTTTGGTTACGCCTTTACCCAGGAAACGGGATTTGTCGCCATCGCGCAGTTCCAGCGCTTCGCGGGAACCAGTAGAAGCACCTGACGGAGCAGCTGCCATACCGACGAAACCACCTTCCAGGTGTACTTCGGCTTCAACAGTCGGGTTACCACGGGAGTCGATGATTTCACGACCGATGACTTTAACGATTTTGGACATTAGGTTTTCCTCAGTACAAGTTAAACTAAAACTCCAGACAAACAATGCACCCAGTTGGGTGCATTGCCGTTCTAACTCTTTTACTTCGCCTGACGCTTCTGGTACTCGCTCGCGGCTTTCACAAAGCCTGCAAACAGCGGGTGGCCGTCACGCGGCGTCGAAGTAAACTCCGGGTGGAACTGGCAGGCCACAAACCACGGATGGTTCGGCACTTCGATGATCTCGACCAACTGATCATCCCCGGAACGGCCCGCAACGCGCAGGCCGGCAGCTTCAATCGGTTTCAACAACATGTTGTTGACTTCGTAGCGGTGACGATGGCGCTCGGTGATTGTCGGCTCGCCGTACAGCTGGCGAACCAGAGAATCATCACCCAGCTGGCACTGCTGCGCGCCAAGGCGCATGGTGCCGCCGAGGTCGCTCTTCTCGGAACGCACCTCAACGTTGCCTTCTTCGTCACGCCATTCGGTAATCAGCGCCACCACCGGGTACTTACAGTCTGGCACAAATTCCGTAGAGTTGGCGTTTTCCATGCCCGCTACGTTGCGCGCGAACTCAATCAGCGCAACCTGCATACCCAGGCAGATGCCCAGATATGGAATATTGTTCTCACGCGCATAGCGCGCGGTGGCGATCTTGCCTTCAACGCCGCGGTAGCCGAAGCCGCCCGGGATGAGGATCGCGTCCAAATCTTTGAGGATTTCGACGCCGCGCGTTTCAACATCCTGCGAATCAATAAGCTTGATGTTGACGGTCACGCGGTTTTTCAGACCACCGTGTTTCAGCGCTTCAATCACCGATTTGTAGGCATCCGGCAGTTCAATGTACTTACCGACCATACCAATAGTGACTTCGCCTGCCGGATTAGCTTCTTCATAGATTACCTGTTCCCATTCGGCCAGGTTTGCTTCCGGACAAGTTAAGCTGAATCGTTTACAAATATAATCGTCCAGCCCCTGAGATTTCAACAGGCCTGGAATTTTATAAATGGAATCGACGTCTTTCAGAGAAATCACAGCCTTTTCCGGGACGTTACAGAACAATGCAATTTTTGCACGTTCGTTGGCCGGAACCGCGCGATCGGAGCGGCAAATCAGGATATCAGGCTGAATACCGATGGAGAGCAGCTCTTTTACAGAGTGCTGAGTCGGTTTAGTTTTGACTTCACCCGCTGCCGCCATGTATGGCACCAGGGTCAAATGCATGAACAGGGTATGCTCACGGCCGATTTCTACCGCCATCTGGCGAATAGCTTCGAGGAACGGCAGGGATTCGATATCGCCTACGGTACCGCCGATTTCAACCAGCACCACGTCATGGCCTTCGCCGCCAGCCAGTACGCGCTCTTTGATGGCGTTGGTGATGTGCGGGATAACCTGTACGGTTGCGCCGAGATAGTCGCCACGGCGCTCTTTACGCAGAACGTCGGAGTAGATACGACCGGTAGTGAAGTTGTTGCGGCGAGTCATCTTGGTACGGATGAAACGCTCGTAGTGACCCAGGTCCAGATCGGTTTCAGCGCCGTCTTCAGTAACGAACACTTCCCCGTGCTGGATTGGGCTCATGGTGCCCGGATCGACGTTGATGTACGGATCCAGTTTCATGATAGTTACGTTGAGCCCACGGGCTTCAAGAATGGCTGCCAGGGAAGCTGCGGCAATGCCTTTACCCAGAGAGGATACGACCCCGCCGGTCACAAAAATATAGTTCGTTGTCATGCTGAACCTGAGAAGTTAGGGTAAAACGATGGAATAACCAGGACGGGAAAGTAGTATACCCGAACATGCGTGACGCCACAAACTTTCATTCTCCCCTCCTCTTCTTTCTACCAGCCGCACCTGCGTTGCGACTCGAACAACTCGAAGAGGCAGGCTACATGGTGTTTCAACAACATAACGGAATGAGAAAATAGCCGCTTTTGGCGAAATGTTTTTGACGTAAATCAAGCGCTTGTTATTTATAAAATCACACAAATAGCGCTTGATCACGAAAACTCGTTAGAGATCAGTTTCCTGGCGTTTTACTTCCTGCCACACTTCTTCCATGGTTTCGAGGTCAACGCCGGTCATTTCCAGGCCTCTGGCGGCGACAATACGCTCAACTTCGCGGAAGCGGCGCTCAAATTTGAGGTTCGCTTTCTGCAATGCGACCTCGGCTTTTACCCCTAAATGGCGGGATAAATTCACCGTGGCGAACAGCAGGTCGCCCACTTCTTCCTCGAGTTTAGCTTCATCAACCACCGCCTGCTGCGCTTCATGCATGACTTCATCTATCTCTTCATGCACTTTATCGAGCACCGGGCCAAGCGAGGTCCAGTCGAAGCCCACCGCCGAGCAGCGGCGCTGAATTTTATGCGCGCGCATCAGCGCCGGCAGGCTATGCGGAATATCATCCAGCGCCGAGTGTTGCGCCTTTTCCGCTCGCTCCGCGCTCTTGATCTGCTCCCAGCGCGCCAGCACTTCCGCACTGTTCCCGGCTGAAGCATCGCCAAAGATATGCGGATGACGCCGTTCCAGTTTGTCGCTGATGGCGGCGCAGATATCGTTGAAATCAAAACGCCCTTCTTCCTGCGCCATCTGCGCATAGAACACCACCTGGAATAACAGATCGCCAAGCTCGCCGCGCAGATCGTCAAAATCTTCGCGCGCAATGGCGTCCAGCACTTCATAGGTCTCTTCAAGGGTGTAAGGGGCAATCGTGGCAAAGGTCTGTTCTTTATCCCACGGGCAGCCGTTTTCCGGGTCGCGCAGGCGGCGCATGATGCCGAGCAAGCGGTCAATTTGAGTCATGTGACAATCCTGGAAATTTAAAAAAAAGGTAGGCCGGATAAAGCATTGATACCTTATCCGACGTTAAGAAATTGCCGGATGGCGGCTTCGCCTTATCCGGACTACGGACGAATTAACCGCCGTGCAGACGACGCGCGTCGATGACATCCGGCACCTGGTTCAGCTTGCCGAGCACCCGGCCCAACACCTGCAGGTTGTAGATTTCAATGGTCATATCGATGGTCGCCAGCTGCTGTTTGGTATCGCTGCGGCTGGCCACGCCCAGCACGTTCACCTTCTCGTTGGCAAGAATAGTGGTAATGTCGCGCAGCAGGCCGCTGCGGTCGTTGGCGACCACGCGCACCACCAGCGAATATCCCGCCGAATAGCTCTCGCCCCATACCGCATCAACGATACGTTCCGGCGCGTGAGACTGCAGCTCAGCCAGCTGATCGCAGTCGGCGCGGTGTACTGAAATCCCGCGCCCCTGGGTGATGAAGCCGACGATTTCGTCACCGGGAATCGGCTGGCAGCAGCGGGCGATGTGATGCATCAGATTGCCAACGCCCTCAACCACCACCCGGCCATTGTCTTTGCTGCGGTTCTGCGGGGTATAGGTTTTCTGCTGCAGCTGCTTCAGCGCGGCCGCATCCTGCTCGGCGGCGCTCGGTTTGTTGAACTGCGCCTGCAGGAAGTTGACCATCTGATTAAGGCGAATGTCCCCGCCGCCGATAGCCGCCAGCAGTTCATCCAGTTCATTAAAGTTGTAGCGCGGCAGCAGATGTTTCTCGGCATCTTTCAGGCTGATGCCCAGATGCTCGAGCTCATCGTCAAGGATCTGCCGCCCGGCGAGAATGTTCTTGTCGCGATCCTGTTTACGGAACCAGGCGTGAATTTTTGAGCGCCCGCGGCTGGTGGTTACATAGCCGAGGTTCGGGTTCAGCCAGTCGCGGCTTGGGTTCGGTTGCTTCTGGGTGATTATCTCAATCTGATCGCCCATCTGCAGCTGATAGGTGAACGGCACAATGCGTCCGCCGATTTTGGCGCCGATGCAGCGGTGCCCGACATCGCTATGAATATGGTAGGCAAAGTCGAGCGGAGTTGAGCCCGCCGGCAGGTCAACCACGTCACCCTTCGGCGTAAACACGTAGACCCGGTCGTCAAAGACCTGGCTGCGCACTTCGTCTAGCATTTCGCCGGAGTCGGCCATCTCTTCCTGCCAGGCGATCAGCTTACGCAGCCAGGCGATACGGTCTTCATGGCCGCGACCGCCGCTCGCCCCGGCGCTGGCGCCCTCTTTATACTTCCAGTGCGCCGCCACGCCGAGCTCGGCGTCTTCATGCATCTGTTTGGTGCGAATTTGGATCTCGACCGTTTTCCCGCCTGGCCCGAGCACCACGGTATGAATAGACTGGTAGCCGTTCGGCTTCGGGTTGGCGACGTAATCATCAAATTCGTCAGGCAGATGACGATAGTGAGTATGCACGATCCCCAGCGCCGCGTAGCAATCCTGTAAACGTTCGGCGACGATACGAACCGCGCGCACGTCAAACAGTTCATCAAAAGCGAGATGCTTCTTCTGCATTTTGCGCCAGATGCTATAGATATGCTTCGGACGTCCATACACCTCTGCTTTTACGCCTTCGGTTTTCATTTCTGAACGCAGATGGCCGACAAACTCATCGATGTAATGTTCGCGGTCGATACGGCGTTCGTGCAGCAACTTAGCAATGCGCTTGTATTCGGCTGGATGCAGATAACGGAAGCAATAGTCTTCCAGCTCCCACTTCAGTTGACCTATTCCTAAGCGGTTCGCCAGCGGCGCATAGATATTGGTACACTCTTTTGCGGCCAGTACGCGCTCATCTTCGGGTTCATCTTTTACCTCGCGCAGGTGAGCGATACGTTCCGCAAGCTTGATGACCACGCAGCGGAAATCATCGACCATCGCCAGCAGCATGCGGCGAATATTGTCGACCTGTTCTGAGGAGACGGTATCGGTGTGGGTGGCTTTGAGCTGGCGAATCGCCGCCATATCACGCACGCCGTGAATCAGGGTAACGACGGATTTGCCGACGCTCTCTTGCAGGACCTCTTCGCTGACAACATTGCCGTCCGCCAGCGGAAACAGTAAAGCGGCCCGCAAGGTATCGATATCCATATTGAGCATGGAGAGAATTTCTACCATCTCCACGCCACGCCATAACAGGAGATCTGCCTGCGGGTGTCCCTGCGTTGTTACGCGACAATAATCCCAGGTCTCGGCTAAGCGCTCACACGACTGCTGGCTGGAAATCCCCAGACTCGCGATCCATTTCTTCGGGTCAAACTCACCAGCTTTATTAAGATGTGCACTTCTTACCGCAACCATTGTCCTCTCCTTAAGGGACTCAGCCTACCGAAGTCAGCAAGCCATATTTTAAACCCGTCATCCTTCAGTCCACACCGCCATCAGGCATCTTCACTGTCGCCTCGATGCGGGCTGAACAATTTTATGTAAGCTCGCGTTCAAACAATACTATCGATTCCAGGTGCCCGGTGTGCGGGAACATGTCCAGCATCGCCAGACGTTGAATACGATATCCTGCCTGAAGCAACGCCTCACTATCGCGCGCCAGCGTCGCCGGGTTACATGAAACATAGACCACCCGCCGCGGAGCCAGCTTGATAATATGCGCCATCACGCCCGGCGCGCCGGCTCTTGCCGGGTCGAGCAGAATTTTATCAAAGCCATGCTTCGCCCAGGCCTGCCGGGTGACATCCTCTTCCAGGTTTTCATGAAAGAAAGTCACGTTCTGCAACCCATTGAGGGCGGCATTTTCTCGTCCCTTCGCCACCAGCGCGGGCACGCCTTCGACGCCCACCACGCTCGCCGCCGCTTTGGCCAACGGCAGGGTGAAATTGCCCATACCGCAAAACAGATCCAGAACGCGGTCCTGCGGCTGAATATCTAACCAGGCCAGCGCCGTACGCACCATCTTCTGGTTTACGCCATCGTTGACCTGGATAAAATCGCGCGGACTGAACACTAAGCGTAGTCCGTCTGACGTGTACCAGGGTTCATCGCCGCGAATATGTTCAAGTATCTCGCTTTGCGGAGCGAGGTACAGGGATAGACCGTGAGTTTGCGAAAAACGTTCCAGTTTTTCTTTATCCGCCGCCGTCAGCGCGGCGGTATGGCGTAAAACCATCAGCGGTCCATTGTCCGCCTGCACCAGTTCAACGTGGCCAAGTTGACGTTGTGATTGCAGGCTGGTTAAACACTCGCGCACCGCGGGTAACAACGCCTCAAGTTGGGGCACCAAAACAGGGCACTGCACCACATCGATGATTTCGCTGGAATTGGCCTTGCGAAAACCCATCTGCAGTTGTTGGGTCTTTGGCTGATAATTCAAGCTCAAACGCGCCCGACGACGGTAGCCCCAGGGTTCAGCGGCTATAATGTCGTCAACGTCACGTTTCATCAAGCGGGAGAGCGCGGCGCGCTTGCTTTGCTGCTGTAGTTCAATGCTCGCATGTTGCTGCTGACATCCGCCGCAGACGCTGAAATGCGGACAGCGCGGCGCGACGCGCTGTGGACTGTCGTTCAGGCGGCGTTTAACCTGAGCGCGGGCATACTGTTTTTTATCCTCTACCAGCACGACTTCCGCCTGCTCTTGCGGCAACAGGCCGGGGACAAACAGCGCCTTACCCTGATGACGGGCTACGCCCTGGCCAAAGGGATCAAGGTCATTTACCGTCACGGTTATGATCTGGCGCGTCGTCACACGCCGTTTTGCAGAGTAGAATTGCGCCATCGTAGAGGATTATCTCAAAAATATACTGACTCTATACATGAAATCATTCGGGCTACCAATGCAGAAGCCGTCTGAAGGTTGATATGTATATTCTCCCATAATGGAACCGCATGACCAACTACAGCCTACGTGCTCGCATGATGATTCTTATTCTGGCGCCGACCGTTTTGATTGGTTTGCTGCTCAGTATTTTCTTCGTTGCCCACCGCTATAACGACCTGCAGCGGCAGCTGGAAGATGCCGGCGCCAGTATTATTGAACCGCTGGCGGTATCCAGTGAGTACGGCATGAATTTGCAAAATCGCGAGGCGATCGGCCAACTTATCAGCGTGCTTCACCGCCGCCATTCCGATATTGTGCGGGCCATTTCCATTTATGATGCTAAAAACCGGCTGTTCGTTACCTCTAACTTCCAGCTCGATCCGCGAGAAATACAGCTCCCGCGCGGCGCGCCCTTCCCTCGCCGCCTGAGCGTCACCCGCCACGGCGACATCATGGTGCTGCGCACGCCTATTGTGTCAGAAAGCTATCTGCCCGATGAGTCGCCGGAAAGCGATGCTAAAATGCCGGGAAACATGCTTGGCTATGTGGCGCTGGAGCTCGACCTTAAATCTGTGCGCCTGCAGCAGTACAAAGAGATATTTATCTCAAGCGTCATGATGCTGTTTTGTATCGGCATTGCGCTGATTTTCGGCTGGCGCCTGATGCGCGACGTGACCGGGCCGATTCGTAATATGGTCAACACCGTTGACCGCATCCGCCGCGGCCAGTTGGATAGCCGCGTTGAAGGTTTTATGCTCGGCGAGTTGGATATGCTGAAAAACGGCATTAACTCAATGGCGATGTCGCTTGCGGCATACCACGAGGAGATGCAGCACAATGTCGATCAGGCGACTTCGGATCTGCGCGAAACGCTGGAGCAGATGGAGATTCAGAACGTCGAGCTGGATCTGGCGAAAAAGCGCGCCCAGGAGGCCGCGCGCATCAAGTCCGAGTTCCTTGCCAATATGTCGCACGAGCTACGAACCCCGCTTAACGGCGTCATTGGCTTTACCCGCCTGACGCTGAAAACCGATCTCAACGCTACCCAGCGCGACCACCTGACCACCATCGAACGTTCGGCGAATAATCTGCTGGCCATCATCAATGACGTGCTGGATTTCTCCAAGCTCGAAGCGGGCAAGCTGATTCTGGAAAGCATTCCTTTCCTGCTGCGCAATACCCTGGATGAAGTGGTGACCTTGCTGGCGCACTCGGCGCACGATAAAGGGCTTGAGCTCACTCTCAACATCAAAAATGATGTCCCGGATAATGTGATTGGCGATCCGCTGCGCCTGCAGCAGGTGATCACCAATCTGGTGGGTAACGCGATTAAATTCACCGAGCACGGCAATATTGATGTGCTGGTTGAACAGCGGGCGATAAGCAATTCCAGAGTACAAATTGAAGTACAGATCCATGATACCGGTATCGGCATTCCGGAACGCGATCAGTCGCGGTTGTTCCAGGCCTTCCGCCAGGCCGATGCCAGTATCTCGCGCCGCCACGGCGGCACCGGCCTGGGGCTGGTTATCACCCAGCGGCTGGTCAAAGAGATGGGCGGCGATATCTCATTCCATAGTCAGCCGAACCGCGGTTCCACCTTCTGGTTCCATATCAGTCTTGACCTGAATCCGAACGCCATTACTGACGGTTTCGATACCCATTGCCTGGCGGGCAAGAAGCTGGCCTACATTGAAGCCAATGCTACCGCCGCGCAAAGCACGATGGAACTGCTGGCGACCACGCCGCTGGAAGTGGTCTACAGCCCGACGCTATCAGCGCTGCCGGATGCGCACTACGATATTTTACTGGCCGGTATTCCGGTGTCGATGCGCGATCTCAGCAACCAGCGGGATAAGCTGGTCCGCGCCTGCTCGCTATCCGATACCCTGGTGCTAGGGCTACCGTGCCACGCGCAGGTTAGCGCCGAAGAGCTGAAAAGAAACGGTGTTACCGCCTGCCTGCTTAAACCATTGACCTCCACGCGGCTTTTCCCGGTGCTGATGGCCTCTTGCCGCGCGCAGCCGCCGGTGCCACAGCCCTATATCGATAGCGATAAACTGGCGATGACGGTAATGGCGGTAGATGATAACCCGGCCAACCTTAAGCTTATTGGCGCGCTGCTGGACGATCTGGTGCAGCATGTCATTCTGTGCGATAGCGGCCAGGATGCCGTAGAGCAGGCCAAACAGTCGCAGTTGGATCTCATTCTGATGGATATTCAAATGCCGGATATGGACGGCATTCGCGCCTGTGAATTGATCCGCCATCTCCCGCATCAGCAGCAGACCCCGGTGATCGCGGTGACCGCTCATGCCCTTGAGGGGCAGCGCGAGAAACTGCTGGCCGCCGGGATGAACGATTATCTGGCGAAGCCGATTGAAGAAGATAAGCTTAGCACCCTGCTGTTGCGCTATCAGCCCGGCATGCACGTCGCCGCCCCGCAAATCGCTGAACCGGTGGAGCCGGTTATCGATCATAACGTCACGCTCAACTGGCAGCTGGCGCTGCGTCAGGCGGCCATGAAACCAGACCTCGCTCGGGAGATGCTGCAGATGCTGCTCGCCTTTATGCCGGAGGTGCGCAATAAAGTTGAAGAACAGCTGGTTGGCGAGACGCCGGAAGGCCTGCTGGATTTAATCCATAAGCTGCACGGTAGCTGCAGCTACAGCGGCGTACCGCGGCTGAAAAAACTGTGCCATACCCTTGAAAGCCAGTTGCGCGCCGGTACCGCGCCGGAAGAGCTGGAGCCGGAACTGCTGGAACTGTTAGACGAGATGGATAACGTCGCCCGCGAAGCGTGCAAGATGGGAGTGTGATTCGGTGTTCCGGATCACGGCGCCACGGTCCGGTACTTGGTTGGTAGCCCCGGTAAGCGTAAGCGCCACCGGGGAGGGTTCCCGGATCGCGGCGCTACGCGCCTTATCCGGGCTACAAATACCACTGCGCCGGCCGGGTTACCGCCTACCGCCCATCTGCAATACCGCGGCCACGTTACGTGCCGTCATCCGCACGTTGGCGGCGGCGTTCGCCAGCGCCTCTTCCAGAGTACAGACGGTATACAACACGCTAAAGACCGCATCCAAACCATGCTGATGCACGACGCCAACATCGGCGGTCAGGCTGCCGGCAATCCCAATCACCGGCACGTTGAAGCGTTTCGCGACCTTCGCCACTCCCACCGGTACCTTGCCGTGAATGGTCTGGCTATCGATACGCCCTTCACCGGTAATCACCAAATCGGCATCAGCCACTAGCTCTGCCAACCCCAGCGCGTCGGTCACAATCTCAATACCCGGGCGCAGGTTGGCGCCGCAAAACGCATACAACGCCGCCCCCATACCACCCGCCGCGCCGCCCCCTTCCAGGCTCAGCACGTCGATATCCAAATCGCGGGCGATAGTCTGCGCAAAGTGTTGCAGGCCGTGGTCAAGACGCTCAATCATCGCCGCCGTCGCCCCTTTTTGCGGGCCAAACACCGCGCTTGCCCCCTGCGGGCCGGTTAACGGGTTGGTGACGTCGCAGGCGACATCAATCCGGCAATCCGCCAATCTCGGATCCAACTCGCTAAGATCGATCCGCGCCAGCGTCTCCAGCGCGCCGCCGCCAGGGGCAATTTGCTGTTGCCCAGCGGTCAACAATTTCGCCCCCAGCGCCTGTGCCATACCGGCGCCGCCGTCATTGGTCGCGCTACCGCCGATACCAATAATAATCTGCGAAACCCCTGCATCCAACGCATGACGAATCAGCTCGCCGGTTCCCCAGGAGGTGGTCAGTAGCGGATTACGTCGCGTGGGTGGCACGCTTTCCAGTCCGCTGGCCGCCGCCATTTCGATATAGGCGCAGCGCATATCGCCGGACAGGCCATAAAAGGCTTCGACCGGTTCGCCAAGCGGCCCGGTAACGCTGACCTGTACGATATGCCCTTGCGTCGCGGCAACCATCGCCTCAACGGTACCCTCACCGCCGTCGGCAACCGGGACTTTAACGTACTCCGCATAGGGATAAATCTCGCGAAACCCCGTTTCTATCGCGGTAGCGACATCCAGCGCACTCAGGCTCTCTTTGTAAGAATCCGGCGCGATCACTATCTTCATAAGTGTCCTTAATATGAATAACCCCGGCGACCGGCAGTTGCCGACCCCAACAGGGTCGGCGTTATCTTAGCGAACCATGCAAGGACGTTTGTTATCAAAGGTCCAGTTCGGGATTAAATATTGCATCGCCATGGCGTCATCACGAGCGCCCAGGCCATGTTTCTTATATAGCTCATTAGCCTGCATCACGCGGTCCATATCCAGCTCAACCCCCAAACCTGGCGCCGTCGGCACTTGCACCATACCGCCTTTGATTTCAAACGGTTGTTTGGTCAGACGCTGGTTGCCCTCCTGCCATATCCAGTGGGTATCGATAGCGGTAATTTTACCCGGCGCCGCCGCAGCCACATGGGTAAACATCGCCAACGACACGTCAAAGTGGTTATTGGAGTGCGAACCCCAGGTCAGACCAAATTCATGACACATTTGCGCCACGCGCACCGAGCCCTGCATAGTCCAGAAGTGCGGATCCGCCAGCGGAATATCCACCGATTGTAACGACAGCGTATGGCCCATCTGCCGCCAGTCGGTGGCGATCATGTTGGTCGCGGTCGGCAGCCCGGTCGCCCGACGGAATTCGGCCATCACTTCGCGGCCGGAGAAGCCTTGTTCAGCGCCGCAAGGATCTTCCGCATAGGCCAGCACGCCTTTCAGCTGTTTACCTATCTGGATGGCTTCATCAAGCAGCCAGGCGCCGTTCGGGTCGAGGGTCACGCGCGCATCAGGGAAACGCTTCGCCAGCGCGCTAATCGCTTCGGCTTCTTCAAAACCGGCCAACACCCCGCCCTTCAGTTTAAAATCATTGAAGCCATATTTTTCGTAAGCGGCTTCCGCCAGACGAACCACCGCCTCCGGCGTCATCGCCTCTTCATGACGAATACGGTACCAGTCGCACTGTTCATCCGGCTGGCTTTGATAATCCAGCGGCGTCGCGTGGCGGTTACCGACAAAGAACAGGTAGCCCAGCATTTCGACTTCGCTCCGCTGCTGGCCGTCGCCAAGCAGAGAAGCAACGTTCACGCCCAGATGCTGGCCCAGCAGATCCAGCAGCGCCGCTTCAATCCCGGTCACCACATGAATGGTGGTGCGCAGATCGAAAGTTTGCAGGCCGCGGCCGCCGGCATCACGGTCGGCAAACTGGTTACGCACGGCGTTCAGCACATTTTTGTACTCGCCCAGCGTCTTACCCACCACCAGCGGCGCGGCATCTTCCAGGGTCTGGCGGATCTTTTCGCCGCCGGGGATTTCGCCAACGCCGGTATGCCCGGAGTTATCTTTGATGATAACGATATTACGGGTGAAGTACGGCGCGTGCGCGCCGCTGAGGTTCATCAGCATGCTGTCATGCCCGGCAACCGGGATTACCTGCATGGCAGTCACAATTGGCGTTGAAGATGATGTAGTCATAGCGTAATCCTTTTTAATTAATGACGGCCGAAAACGGGGCGTTTACGGTCGAATGTCCAACCGGGAATCAGGTACTGCATCGGGCCTGCATCGTTACGCGCGCCGCCTGGCAGCGCCTTATAGGCCTCATGAGCTTTATGCACCTGTTCCCAGTCCAGCTCCACGCCGAGTCCCGGCGCGTCTGGCACGGCGATTTTGCCGTTGATAATCTGCAGCGGATTTTGCGTCAGACGCGAATCGCCCTCCTGCCAAATCCAATGGGTATCGATTGCGGTCGGATTGCCCGGCGCCGCGGCGCCGACGTGGGTAAACATCGCCAGCGAGATATCAAAGTGGTTATTCGAGTGACAGCCCCAGGTCAGCCCCCAGTCATCGCACAACTGCGCCACCCGCACCGCGCCGGAGAGCGTCCAGAAGTGCGGGTCCGCCAGCGGAATATCGACGGCGTTGAGCATGACCGCATGCCCCATCTCGCGCCAGTTGGTGGCTATCATGTTGGTCGCCACCGGCAGCCCAGTGGCGCGACGGAACTCGGCCATCACTTCCCGGCCGGAAAAGCCCTGTTCCGCGCCGCACGGATCTTCGGCATAGGTCAGGACATCCTGCAGACCTTTACACAGCGTAATCGCTTCATCCAGCAGCCAGGCGCCGTTCGGATCGACGGTAATGCGCGCGTCAGGGAAGCGTTTTTTCAACGCGCGGGCGGTATCGATCTCCTGCTCGCCAGGTAACACGCCGCCTTTTAGCTTAAAGTCTTTAAAACCGTAGCGATCCTGCGCCGCCTCCGCCAGTCGCACCACCGCGTCGCTATTCAGCGCCTGCTGGTGACGAAGACGGTACCATTCGTGGTCGCCCGGCGTCCGCGCAAGATAGCCCAGATCGGTTTTTTCGCGGTCACCGATATAGAACAGGTAGCCCAGCACGGTCACCGCATCACGCTGTTTGCCCGGCCCCAATAGTTCGCAGACCGGGACATTCAACACCTTGCCAAGCAGGTCGAGCAGCGCGGCTTCCAGCGCCGCCACCGCATTGACTTTCAATTCGAAGGTCCATGCCCCTTTGCCGAAGGTGTCGAAATCCGCCGCCTGATTGCCTTTATGTACCTGCTGTACGACGCGGTTGAGGCGAGCGACCTCCTGTCCAACCACCTGGGGGATGGCATCGACCAACGTCTGGTAGATGACTTCGCCGCCGGGCGCTTCGCCGACGCCGGTATGCCCGGCGTTATCGGTTAACACCACTATGTTGCGGGTAAACCAGGCGTTATGCGCGCCGCCGATATTCATCAGCATGCTGTCGTGCCCGGCGACAGGAATCACCTTCATTTCGGCAACGATTGGGCTGGATTGGGTATTCATGATTAACGCCCCGCAACCGGTTTAAGTTCGATACGTTTGATATCGCCAACCAGCACCAGGTAGCTGAGAACCGCCACCAGAGCGTGGATACCGACGTAAATCAGCGCGCCGTTGAAAGAGCCGGTGGTGCCGACGATATAGCCGATAGCGATAGGGGTGACGATGCCGGAAATATTGCCGAACATGTTGAACAGACCGCCTGAGAGGCCGCTAATCTCTTTCGGCGCGGTGTCCGCCATTACCGCCCAACCCAGCGCGCCAATGCCTTTACCGAAGAAGGCCATCGCCATAAAGCCGATGATCATCCATTCCACGTTGACGTAGTTACACATCAGCATGGTCATGGACAACAGCATACCAAGTACGATCGGCGTTTTACGCGCGATATTCAGCGAGCCGGTACGGCGCATCAACCAGTCGGAAATAATCCCGCCCAACACGCCGCCGACAAAGCCGCACACCGCCGGGATTGATGCGACAAAGCCCGCTTTGAGGATCGACATGCCGCGCGCCTGCACCAGATAAACCGGGAACCAGGTGATAAAGAAGTAGGTTAACGCGTTGATGCAGTACTGGCCGATATAGATCCCGACCATCATTCGCGAGCCGATCAGTTGCTTGATTTGGCCCATTTTGACGTTAAAGGGCACCTTCTGCGCACTGCTCTTTTGATCCATATTGATCAACGCGCCGCCTTCGGCGATGTAGTCCAGCTCTTTCTGGTTAACGCCTGGGTGGTTATTGGGATCGTGGATCACTTTCAGCCACACGAAGCTAATGACAATACCCAATCCGCCCATAAAGAAGAATACGTGCGACCAACCCACTTCATGGGTCAACCAACCCATAATCGGCGCGAAAATAACGGTGGCAAAATACTGCGCGGAGTTAAAAATCGATACCGCCGTCCCTCTCTCCTGCGCCGGGAACCAGGCGGCCACAATCCGGCTATTGCCAGGGAACGAGGGCGATTCGGCAAGGCCGACGAGGAAGCGCAGGGTAAACAGCGCGATGATAATGCCAAAACCGCTAAAGATATCGACGAAGCCCTGCAGCAGGGTAAACACGGACCAGATAAAGATGGACCAGAAATAGACGCGTTTAGAACCAAAGCGGTCAAGCAGCCAGCCGCCTGGGATCTGTCCGATCACATAGGCCCATGAAAACGCGGAGAAAACATAACCCATGCCAACAGGATCGAGGCCGATATCCCTGGCCATTTCAGAACCGGCAATCGACAACGTCGCGCGGTCGCCATAGTTAAAGGATGTGACGATAAACAGCATCACCACTATCCAATAGCGAGCATTGGTGCGCTTTTCAGCGGCGCTCGCAGCCTGACTTAATGAACTCATTGTTGTACTCCTGAATCATAGCGTTTAGCTACGTTCATTCTGAACAGCACAACCTGTAGGGTAATCAGAATGACGTGTTAGTGTTTTTTTCGTTATATCTGGCGTACTGCTTTTGTCACTGGCAGGAAAAGTATAAAAAGAGGCGTCGGCGGGCTCACCGTGCATATACACAGCTTTAGCGGGTGATACTGCGTTAGTTTGTGGCGTATGCCTAAGGTTGTGGGGAGTAGTTCACGGAAATGGAAAACCGTCGCCCGCTGATGGGTCGATGAACGACATTACCTTCAGAGTGTGAATCGGCTCTCTTGACGCCGGGGAAACGCAAAGAAAAAAGCCATAACGATGAAGTGGTTATCAGGCAGATGCCCGAAGCCGGGCGCGATGGAGAACGTTAAGATAACCCTGACCGTTTATCCGGCCACTGGCGGCTTAAGCGCGCCCTCTACGTAGGGAGAGGGCGTACTTAACATGATTACTCGAGCAGTTTAGCCCACGCTTCTACCCAAGGGTTGGAAACGCTTTCTGGTTCCGGATCTTCGCTGGCGTCGATGGTGAGCATCTCGCCAATACGACGCGCGCCCTGCTCCTGCAGCAGCGCATCAAAGGTTTTACCGCCGCCGCAGAAGTTAGCGTAGGTGCTATCGCCAAGCGCGATAATGCCGTAGCGCAGATGCGGCTGATACATATCTTTAATGCCTTCATACAGCGGAACGATGCTGTCCGGCAGATCGCCCTGCCCGGTGGTCGAGGTCACGACCAGCACGTATTTGCCGGTATAGGATTCCCAGTCTTTCACTTCCGGGTCCTCAAATACCGTCGCTTTATGCCCCAGCCCGCTCAGAATGGCTTCCGCCTCCTCGGCGACCAACAGCGAGTTTCCATACATCGTGCCGACAAAAATTCCGACTTCTGCCATAGTGATTATCTCCCTGGATTATCCGCGATACTCTCATCCTGACCGCTGTCGTCGGCAAACTCAACCCTTTCATTTAACGGGAGAAGCCCGCGCCAGCCAAACTGCGACAGCGCGCGCATCCAGACATCATCCAGACCCGCGCGAATCGTCAGCGGCTCGCCGGTAAACGGATGCGTTAATGACAGCTGACTGGCATGCAGCATCAGGCGATTACAGCCGAAATGTTCAGCGGCGCTGCGGTTTTGCCGTAGATCGCCATGTTTGCTGTCGCCGAGGATCGGATGGCGCAGATGGGCCAAATGACGACGCAGCTGATGTTTACGCCCGGTTTTCGGCTCCAGCTCCACCAGCCCGTAGCGGGTGGTCGGGTAACGGCCGGTGGCGACCGGCATTTCTACCGTCGCCAGTCCGCGATAGTGGGTCACCGCCGGCTGCGGGCCTTTATCTTCACGAGCGAATTTATCGGCGATTTTGTCCAGCTCTTCTACAAGCGGATAATCCAGCACCGCCTCTTCAGTCAACCAGCCGCGAACGATGGCGTGATAGCGTTTTTGCATCTGGTGTTGTTCAAACTGCTGCGCCAGCAGCCTGCCCGCTTCGCTCGATAATCCCATCAGCAGCACGCCGGAAGTCGGCCGGTCCAGACGATGAGCGGTGAAGACATGCTGGCCGATTTGATCGCGCACGGTCTGCATCACCACCACTTTCTCATCGCGATCCAGCCAGCTGCGGTGCACCAGCCAGCCGGAAGGCTTATTCACCGCCACCAGCCACTGGTCCTGATAAATAATTTCCAGCATCAGGCGTTTTCGTCCGCGAATAATGCATCCAGCAGCAGTAGTTCAGCCACGATAGCTTCGCGCGCCGGATGAGCTTTATCCAGCGCCATCTCGTAGTAGGGCGCGACGGCAAAGTTCTGCGGCAGCGGCATACCGCTGGCAATCAGTTGATGCATACGCGGGATCAGCACCCACTGTAGCCATTCCAGCGGCTCGAGCGTGTCCAGGCAAAACGGCTGCTCGCTGGCGAAAGCGCTGCTATCCGGCGCCTGTTCCTGCCAGTGGTTTGTTTCGCGCAGCAGCGCTTCAATGGCGTGCAGGCGATCGCGCACGCTAGCGTGAAGGGTCATGGGGAAACCTCGATGAATTGTAAACCGGGCGCAGGATAGCAAATCCGCGAGAGAAATAAAAAAAGGGAGCACTGTATAAACAGTGCTCCCGGTTCGTTTTGCAGCATTCCAGCTACATTGGTGCTCCCTGCTCGTCCTTGAAAACTTTTCCTGAGGTCTCCTGACCAAGTTCATCCATAAACTAGCGCATCCTGCTTCCACACCACCCCGATGTGAAATAACTTATCCCTAAGTGTGTCCAGATCTTCCTGATCCACCGTTCATCCTGAGCGGCTCTCGTTCTCCATCCTGGAGGTGTCCATTACGCAATCCTGCGTTATCCTTGCTTCATCCTGAAGCCTGTCCTTGCAACGCCATCCCGGCGGGTCCTGCAGAAGAGCCATCATCCTGATGTTCTCTTCATTTCGCGACTCCCTGTCGACGTACATAGGATCACTGATTCCGCCTCTTCTTACAAGACTTACTACGACAATCTCTTAAGATTAGTGGCCAAACTAAAAGACCACATAATTACCAAATCATTTTATAACAATAAGTTAGATGTAATCACTACGTAAAAAATTGCTGAAAATGATGACGATCTCTTACAGGTCTTGTAAGAGATCTCTCACAAACCACCAGGGTAAATGGATTACAGAAGGGGCTCAAGCTGATTCAGGAAACTCGCAAGCGAGTGAGAAAGGGTCTCTCTTTTTCGGGTTCCGAGCGTCTCTTTAATGACTTCGCCGCTCAGGTTGCAGACCGAAATAACCTCCAGTTCGCTATCCAGCGTGGCGATAAACAGCGTCGGCGATAGCTTGAGGCGTTTTTGCACCACCAGGTGACCAATAAGGTTTTCCTGCACTCGCTGGAAATCATCCGGGCTCCAGGCCTGCAGCAAAGTAAGGTTCTGTGCCGCGAAGCAGGCGTGCATATCGCCAGCGAACTGAGTGGTATAATAACTATGAATTGGCTGTTGTACCACAATCTCCAGCGCTCGTTCAACTCCATCGAGATGGTGTTCTAACGTAAACGGCTGCGGCTGCCAGAAAACGGCATCGTCTTCACTGGCGCTAATACAGGGAGATGGGATGCCATAAAGGTCTTCGCTGCGCGGCAGGCTGGCATAACGCTGCTGCCAGGCATCGCAGTAACGTTGGGTAAATGATTGCAGCGCTTCTATGGTCTGATGATCCACCGGTTTCTCTCTTCACGTTAGACAGGATACACTTGGCATATAGTGTACCCGCTTTACTATGGTGAAACATGTCTTCTTACGATAATCATCAGGCGCTGGCCGGCCTGACGCTCGGTAAATCAACGGATTACCGCGATACCTATGACGCTTCGTTGCTGCAGGGCGTGCCGCGCAGCCTGAACCGCGACCCGCTCGGCCTGCACGCTGATAATCTACCGTTCCACGGCGCCGATATCTGGACGCTGTACGAGCTGTCGTGGCTGAACGCCAAAGGCCTGCCGCAGGTCGCCGTCGGCTACGTAGAGCTGAGCGATACCACCGTCAATCTGGTGGAATCGAAAAGCTTCAAACTGTACCTGAACAGCTTCAACCAGACCCGCTTCGCCGACTGGGAGGAAGTCCAGGCGACGTTGACCCGCGATCTCAGCGCCTGCGCCCAGGGCGAGGTCAAGGTTTCGCTGTACCGACTCGATGAGCTGGAAGGGCAACCGGTCGCCCATCTGCATGGCGCCTGCATCGACGATCAGGATATCGAGATTGATAACTATCAGTTCAGCGCCGACTACCTGCAGGATGCTGCCAGCGGCAAAGTCGTCGAAGAGACGCTGGTCAGCCATCTGCTGAAATCGAATTGTCTGATCACCCACCAGCCGGACTGGGGCTCGGTACAGATTCAGTATCGCGGGCCGAAAATCGATCGCGAAAAACTGCTGCGCTATCTGGTGTCGTTCCGCCACCACAATGAGTTCCATGAACAGTGCGTCGAACGCATCTTTAATGATGTACTGCGTTTCTGCCGCCCGGAATCGCTTTCCGTGTACGCTCGCTACACCCGCCGCGGCGGCCTGGATATCAATCCGTGGCGCAGCAACGGTGAATTCGTGCCGGCAACCGGCCGTCTGGCGCGGCAATAAGCGAAATTTTTCACACTTTGCGTGCGTTAACGCGTACGCAAGGTTGTGGAAAGACTACGGCCAGGGCTATTGTAATCACAGGAAGACGATAATCGTCCTGTAAGGAGTTCACTTGATTACACACGTTAGCCCGCTTGGTTCAATGGATATGCTGTCACAGCTGGAAGTGGATATGCTTAAACGCACCGCCAGTAGTGACCTGTATCAACTCTTTCGCAACTGCTCGCTTGCTGTGCTCAACTCGGGGAGCCTGACCGATAACAGCAAGGAGCTACTGTCTCGTTTTGAAAACTTCGATATTAACGTGCTGCGCCGCGAACGCGGCGTGAAGCTGGAACTGATCAACCCGCCGGAAGACGCTTTCGTCGATGGCCGTATTATCCGTTCCCTGCAGGCCAACCTGTTTGCCGTGCTGCGCGATATCCTGTTCGTCTACGGGCAGATCCACAACACCGTCCGCTTCCCGAATCTCGATCTCGAAAGCTCAATTCACATCACCAACCTGGTGTTCTCTATTCTGCGCAACGCCCGCGCGCTGCACGTCGGCGAAGCGCCGAATATGATTGTCTGCTGGGGCGGCCACTCTATTAATGAAAATGAGTACCTGTACGCGCGCCGCGTCGGTACCCAGCTTGGCCTGCGCGAACTGAACATCTGCACCGGCTGCGGGCCAGGCGCCATGGAAGCGCCAATGAAAGGCGCCGCCGTCGGCCACGCCCAGCAGCGCTATAAAGACAGCCGCTTTATCGGCATGACCGAACCTTCCATTATCGCCGCTGAGCCGCCAAACCCGCTGGTCAACGAACTGATCATCATGCCGGATATCGAAAAGCGTCTCGAAGCGTTCGTACGCATCGCCCACGGTATTATCATCTTCCCGGGCGGCGTGGGTACTGCGGAAGAGCTGCTTTATCTGCTGGGCATCCTGATGCATCCGGATAACAAATCACAGGTGCTGCCGCTTATCCTCACCGGGCCAAAAGAGAGCGCCGACTACTTCCGCGTGCTGGACGAGTTCATCGTTCATACCCTCGGCGAATCGGCTCGCCGCCACTACCGCATTATTATCGACGATGCCGCGGAAGTGGCGCGCCAGATGAAAAAAGCGATGCCATTGGTCAAAGAGAGCCGCCGTGAAACCGATGACGCCTATAGCTTCAACTGGTCGATTCGTATTTCGCCGGACCTGCAGATGCCGTTTGAGCCAACGCACGACAATATGGCTAATCTCAAACTTTATCCGGACCAACCGGTGGAAGTGCTGGCCGCCGACCTGCGTCGCGCCTTCTCCGGTATTGTCGCCGGCAACGTGAAAGAAGTCGGTATTCAGGCCATCGAGAAATATGGCCCTTACAAGCTGCATGGCGATCCGGAAATGATGCGCCGCATGGACGATCTGCTGCAGGGCTTCGTTGCCCAGCACCGCATGAAGCTTCCGGGCGGCAGCGCCTACATTCCGTGCTACGAAATCTGCTCCTGATAACGTGATACCTCTCCCGGGCGGCGGTCGATACCCTGCCCGGGTACTCCCGCCCGCAATTTCCAGTTAATTAATTTTTCTAATTAATGATTCGTAGAGTTTCCACATAGCCAATCGTTTGCGTTTCCAAAAAGAGCAATAAAATTCACCATAAAAATAACATTATGGCGAAAAAACGTCGTTTACATCACTTTTTTGCAGCAAAAACCTCGTTATTTGGTAACAGAGCTTTTATCTCATGTGCTGCAAATGATAGCCTTCGCGCCACATTTATCTGGCTGATCACCATAAACAGACTGTTGGGCTAAAAACGTTCAGATTTAAAGTGGATTATTGCATTTGGGATCCCGATCACTGATGTATTTTCCATATAAATGTATCTTGCCGCCCAATTGTTACGGAGAAAATTTCTAAAAAACCGTAAAGCAACGAATTTCATATTATTTAATCGTTTTTATTTACTAGATTTTGTTGATTCCTCCAGGAGATACAGATGGAAACCACACAAACCAGCACTATCGTTTCGGGTGAAACCCGCAGCGGATGGCGCAAAACGGATACCATGTGGATGCTGGGCCTGTACGGCACGGCGATCGGCGCGGGCGTTTTGTTCCTGCCAATCAACGCCGGCGTCGGCGGTATGATCCCACTGATTATCATGGCTATTCTGGCCTTCCCGATGACCTTCTTCGCACACCGCGGTATGACCCGCTTCGTGCTTTCCGGTAAAAACCCGGGTGAAGACATCACCGAAGTGGTTGAAGAACACTTTGGCGTGGGTGCAGGTAAGCTGATTACTCTGCTCTACTTCTTCGCAATTTATCCGATTCTGCTGGTTTACAGCGTGGCTATCACCAACACCGTCGAAAGCTTCATGGCGCACCAGCTGCACATGACGCCGCCGCCGCGCGCCATTCTGTCCCTGATCCTGATTGTCGGCATGATGACCATCGTTCGTTTCGGCGAGCAGATGATCGTTAAAGCAATGAGCATCCTGGTATTCCCGTTCGTTATCGCGCTGATGATCCTGGCGCTGTATCTGATCCCACAGTGGAACGGCGCGGCGCTGGAAACCCTGTCGCTGAGCAGCGCGACAACAACCGGTAACGGTCTGCTGATGACCCTGTGGCTGGCGATCCCGGTGATGGTCTTCTCCTTTAACCACTCGCCGATCATCTCCTCCTTCGCGGTCGCGAAGCGTGAAGAGTACGGCGAAGGCGCTGAGAAGAAATGCTCCAGCATCCTGGCGCGCGCTCACATCATGATGGTGCTGACCGTTATGTTCTTCGTCTTCAGCTGCGTACTGAGCCTGTCTCCGGCAGACCTGGCGGCGGCGAAAGAGCAGAACATCTCGATTCTGTCTTACCTGGCGAACCACTTTAACGCACCGGTTATCGCCTGGATGGCGCCGATCATCGCGATGATCGCTATCACCAAATCCTTCCTCGGCCACTATCTGGGCGCTCGTGAAGGTTTCAACGGCATGGTGATTAAGTCTCTGCGCGGCAAAGGCAAAACCATCGAAATCAACAAACTGAACAAGCTGACCGCGCTGTTTATGCTGGTCACCACCTGGATTGTGGCCACGCTGAACCCGAGCATCCTCGGCATGATTGAGACCCTGGGCGGCCCGATTATTGCGATGATCCTGTTCCTGATGCCGATGTACGCTATCCAGAAAGTTCCGGCCATGCGCAAATACAGCGGCCACATCAGCAACGTCTTCGTTGTGATTATGGGCCTGATTGCCATCTCCGCGATTTTCTACTCTCTGTTCAGCTAATTCTCTTAAGACCTCCCCTCGCGCCGCTTAACGGCGGCGCGCTTTCCGACAGTACTGGAATACATCATGATCAGCGTATTCGATATTTTCAAAATCGGCATTGGCCCATCCAGCTCCCATACCGTTGGACCGATGAAAGCGGGCAAACAATTTACTGACGACCTGATTGAGCGCGGCCTGCTGGCTGACGTCAGCAAAGTCGTCGTTGACGTTTACGGCTCCCTGTCCCTGACCGGTAAAGGCCACCATACCGATATCGCCATTATCATGGGGCTGGCCGGCAATCTGCCGGATACCGTCGACATCGACGCGATCCCGGGCTTTATCCAGGACGTTAACACCCACGGCCGCCTGCTGCTGGCGAACGGCCAGCACGAAGTCGCGTTCCCTGTCGACCAGTGCATGAATTTCCATGCCGACAACCTGTCTCTGCATGAGAACGGCATGCGCATTACCGCGCTGGGCGGCGACAAGGTGCTCTACAGCCAGACCTACTACTCCATCGGCGGCGGCTTTATCGTCGATGAGGAGCACTTCGGCCTGACCACCGAAGCGCCGGTTGCCGTGCCTTATCCGTATAAAAACGCCGCCGACCTGCAGAAACACTGCAATGAAACCGGCCTGTCGCTCTCCGGTCTGATGATGCAGAACGAGCTGGCGCTGCACAGCAAAGAAGAGCTGGAACAGCACTTCACCGCGGTGTGGGAAGTGATGAGCGCCGGTATCGAGCGCGGCATCACTACGGAAGGCGTGCTCCCGGGCAAACTGCGCGTTCCGCGCCGCGCCGCCGCCCTGCGCCGTATGCTGGTGAGCCAGGACAATACCAACAGCGACCCGATGGCGGTCGTGGACTGGATCAACATGTTCGCGCTGGCGGTAAACGAAGAGAACGCCGCCGGCGGGCGTGTCGTCACGGCGCCAACTAACGGCGCCTGCGGTATCGTTCCGGCGGTACTGGCCTACTACGACAAGTTTATCCGCAAGGTGAACGCTAACTCTCTGGCCCGCTATATGCTGGTCGCCAGCGCCATTGGTTCGCTGTACAAGATGAACGCCTCTATCTCCGGCGCCGAAGTCGGCTGCCAGGGCGAAGTCGGCGTGGCCTGCTCGATGGCGGCGGCCGGTCTGGCGGAGCTGCTGGGCGCTAGCCCGGCCCAGGTGTGCATCGCCGCGGAAATCGGTATGGAACATAACCTCGGCCTGACCTGCGACCCGGTTGCCGGCCAGGTGCAGGTACCGTGCATCGAGCGTAACGCTATCGCGGCGGTCAAAGCGGTTAACGCCGCGCGTATGGCCCTGCGCCGTACCAGCGAACCGCGCGTGTGCCTCGATAAGGTTATCGAGACCATGTATGAAACGGGCAAAGATATGAACGCCAAGTACCGCGAAACCTCTCGCGGCGGCCTGGCGATGAAAATCGTCGCCTGCGATTAACGCCTCTGGCCCGGCACGCTTCGGTATGTCGGGCCAACTCTCCTCCAGCCCTGGCTCATTCTGCGAGCCTGCTTCCCGAACTTCGCTCTACCAATAGCCTCGCCTTGCCACCGATGTTACCCTTACTGCCTGAGAACAAAGGGAGGTATCTTGTGGCTGTTCATCTGTTAATTGTCGACGCGCTCAACCTGATCCGCCGTATTCATGCGGTACAGGGTTCACCCTGCGCGGATACCTGCCTGCACGCCCTGGAACAGCTTATCGTCCACAGCCAGCCGACGCACGCCGTGGCGGTGTTCGACGATGAAGACCGCGCCCACGGCTGGCGCCATCAGCGGCTGCCGGAATATAAAGCCGGGCGCGCGCCGATGCCGGAAACGCTGGAGGCGGAAATGCCGGCGCTGCGGGCGGCCTTCGAACAGCGCGGTATCCGCTGCTGGGCGCTGCCCGGCAGCGAAGCGGACGACCTGGCGGCCACGCTCGCCGTTAAAGTTGCCCAGGCCGGGCATCAGGCGACTATTGTCTCGACCGATAAAGGCTACTGTCAGCTGCTGTCGCCGACCATCCGCATCCGCGACTATTTCCAGAAACGCTGGCTGGATGCGCCGTTTATCGCCAATGAATTCGGCGTGACGCCGGAGCAACTGCCGGACTACTGGGGTCTGGCGGGGATTAGCAGTTCGAAAGTACCGGGCGTTGCCGGAATTGGGCCGAAAAGCGCGGCGCAGCTGTTAACGGATTATCAGGATTTAGAAGGCATCTACGCGCGGCTTGCGGATGTGCCGGAGAAGTGGCGTAAGAAACTTGAAGAGCATAAAGAGATGGCGTTTACCTGCCGGGAAATCGCCCGCCTGCAAACGGATTTACAGCTCGATGGCAACCTGCAACAGCTGCGTTTGCCATCCGCGTGATCCCCGGCCGCGCTGATGCGTGGCCGGGGCTGCTGAGCGCTAATTAGCGCTCGTCGCGGCGGCCGCCGACCGCCGCCCACAGGCGACGCACGTGTACGGTCACTTCTTCACGGTCGTGATACAGCTGACGGGCCTGAATCTGCGCGTTAATACCGTGCTCATCAAGCTGCGCCTGAATATAGGCCAGGTTTTGCGACACCTCTTCATAGCGCTTTTTCATCGGCAGCTTGAGGTTAAAAATGGTCTCGCGACACCAGCCGTTCACCAGCCACTGCGCCATTAACGCCGCCACCTTCGCCGGTTTCTCAACCATGTCGCACACCATCCACGAGATGTTGTTGCGGTTCGGACGATAGCGGAAGCCATCTTCACGCAGCCAGGTCACCTGTCCGGTATCCATCAGGCTCTGCGCCATCGGGCCGTTATCGACCGAAGAGACCCACATGTTGCGCTTCACCAGCTGATAGGTCCAGCCGCCCGGGCAGGCGCCGAGATCCACCGCGTACATGCCATTCGCCAGACGCTCGTCCCACTCATCCGCCGGAATGAAGACGTGAAATGCCTCTTCCAGCTTCAGCGTCGAACGGCTCGGCGCATCGGAAGGGAACTTCAGGCGCGGGATCCCCATATAAAACGGCGAGTTGTTATTGCTAAAGGAGTAGCCGGTATAGCAACAGCCGGGTGCGATAAAGAACACGTGCACCACCGGACGCTTCGGCGTTTCATAGTTAGTCAGCACGCCGGCTTCACGCAGCGCCGCGCGCAGTGGCACCGTGAACTTGCGGCAGAACTTCATCAGCTCTTTGCTTTCATTGGTATCCGCGACCTCAACGCGCAGATCGCCGCCCTTTTCCACCACGCCCTGCAGCATGCCGACGATCGGCGTGATGCGGTCTTCCGGCGGCAGGTCGCGCAGCAGTTCGCCAACGACGAACATCTGGCGCGCGAAAATCAGCGAGCTAAACGGTAGATCGCGCACCAGCTTCTCGCCATCGCCCTGTTGATAGCACTCAAAAATCACATAGCCGGAGTCGTCTTTGACCCGGGCAAAACCAAATACCTCAAGGCGGGCTGCCTTATCGGTAATTTCTGCTGCGCACTCTTTCTCAAACCCGGGGCGACAATAGAGGACAACCTTATTCATGAACAACGCCCTTACGTTTCAGACGAATTGCACCAATTAACATTAATACCCAACCGGCAAGGAAGCAGACGCCGCCAACCGGGGTAACGAACGCCCACAGGCGTAAATGCGACAGCGCCAGGCAATATAAGCTGCCGCTGAACAACACGGTTCCCAGCGCCAAAAACACGCTGCTCCAGTAAAACCAGATGCTTATCCGCCGCTGCATGGCGACAGACAGGCCTAAAATCGCCAGCGTATGAAACGCCTGATACTCAAGGCCGGTGTGGATCCAGGCCATTTCGGCCGCACCCAGCGATTTACTTAATACGTGTGCGCCAAAGGCGCCCAGAGCCACAAAGATAAAGCCGCTGATGGCGGCAAAAATCAGCATAAAACGGCTGGTCATGTTGATACCCTACAAAGTCAGTTAACGCCTGGTCATCAGGCCGTTATTGTTCGTAACGAAAGCGGAATTTTTCTTGTTCGCTCGCCGCCTTCGCTAAAATCCACTGGCGGAAAGCGGCTATTTTACCCAGTTCAGCCTGACTGTCATGACAAACAAGGTAAAACGCGTTCTTACTGACCAGAACATCATTAAACGGGCAGACCAAACGGCCTGCTTCAATTTCGGACTGGGCCATAACGTTATTGGCCAGTGCGACGCCTTGTCCATGGATTGCCGCCTGCAGCACCATCGCGCTGTGGCTGAATATCGGTCCCTGTTGCACATTGATATGATTTAGACCCAGTTGCCGGGTATAAGTTTGCCAGTCGCGGCGAGACGCATCATGTAACAGCGTATGTTGCGCCAGATCGGCAGGCGTTTTCAACGCTTTGTCACCGGTTAACAACAACGGCGAACAAACCGGCAGTAAATATTCGGCGTACAGTTTTTCAACACGTAGCCCCGGCCAGTTGCCGCGGCCATAGAAAATCGCCACGTCGACGTCGTCGGCCAGTTTGTCTTCCTGACGGTCCACCGCCTGGATCCGCACATCGATCCCCGGATAAGCTGAGTTAAAGCTTGAGAGTCGCGGCACCAGCCACTGAATGGCGAAACTGGGCAATAAACTAACAGTTAGCGCCCCTTTCGCGCTGCGCGCCTGCAGTTTACGCGTCGCTTCGGTGAGCTGCGAAAAAATCTCTTTAATATCCTGAAAATAGCTTTGCCCCTCTTCCGTTAACAGCAGCGAGCGATTGCGTCGACGAAACAGCTTCAGGCCCAGAAAGTCCTCTAGTGACTTGATTTGGTGACTTACTGCGGCCTGCGTCACAAAAAGCTCATCGGCTGCGCGAGTGAAGCTCAGATGACGTGCGGCTGCATCAAAAACACGTAATGCATTCAGAGGTGGTAATCGCTTCGACATGGTTATTCTGACTGAGATGTTAACGAGTTTTAACAAATAGGAAACAACAGTTAACCTATTAGTTTTTTTTATCTGAGCCATTATAAATTGTCCGTTGAGGTTCTACCAGCAAATACCTATAGTGGCGGCACTTCCTGAGCCGGAACGAAAAGCTTTTTTTGGAATGCGTGTTCCAACAAGCTTTTGGCTTACGGTTGTGATGTTGTGTTGTTGTGTTTGCAATTGGTCTGGGTTTGCAGACCATGGTAGCAAGGCTACCTTTTCACTTCCTGTACATTTACCCTGTCTGTCCATAGTGATTTAATGTAGCACCGCAATGCGCGGTGCTTTTTTTTGCCGAAAAATCACCGTTCTCCCCGCCTCCTCGCTATCACCAGCCTTGCCCTAATGGGGAATTTGCGCGACGATCGTGATATCGATATGAGGAATTCCATGAACGCATTCAATCCCGCCCATTTCCGCGCCCAGTTTCCAGCCCTGGCGGATGCCGGCGTCTACCTGGATAGCGCGGCGACGGCGCTAAAACCGCTGGCCGTGATCGATGCCAGCGACCAGTTTTATCGCCTGAGCGCCGGCAACGTCCACCGCAGCCAGTTTGCCGCCGCCCAGCATCTTACCGAGCGCTACGAGGCGGCGCGCGAACGCGTCGCCAACTGGCTTAACGCGCCTTCCGGCAAAGATATCGTCTGGACCCGCGGCACCACCGAAGCCATCAATATGGTCGCGCAGAGTTACGTGCGCCCGCGCCTGCATCCTGGCGATGAGATAATCGTCAGCGAAGCCGAACACCACGCCAACCTGGTACCGTGGCTGATGGTTGCCGAACAAACCGGCGCGCGGGTGGTCAAGCTGCCGCTGGGCGCCGATCGTCTGCCGAATGTCGCGCAACTCCCTTCGCTTATCTCTTCACGCAGCCGGGTGCTGGCGATTGGCCAGATGTCTAACGTCACCGGCGGCTGCCCCGACCTGCAGCGTGCCATTGCTCTCGCCCATCAGGCGGGAATGATAGTGATGGTTGACGGCGCGCAGGGCGCGGTGCACTTCCCGGCTGACGTGCAGGCGCTGGATATCGATTTTTATGCCTTCTCCGCCCACAAGCTGTATGGCCCAACGGGTATTGGCGCGCTGTATGGCAAAAGCGACCTGCTGGCGGAAATGTCGCCATGGCTCGGCGGCGGCAAAATGATTACTGAAGTCTCATTCGATGGTTTTAAAACCCAGCCCGCCCCCTGGCGGCTTGAAGCCGGGACGCCCAACGTCGCCGGCGTTATCGGCCTCAGCGCCGCGCTGGAATGGCTGCAGGAAATCGATCTTGCACAGGCGGAAAACTGGAGCCGTAGCCTGGCGACGCTTGCGGAAGACGAGCTGGCAAAGCGGCCCGGTTTTCGTTCGTTCCGCTGTCAGGATTCGAGCCTGCTGGCCTTTGATTTCAAGGGTGTACACCATAGCGATATGGTTACGCTGCTGGCGGAGTCCGGCATTGCGCTACGCGCCGGGCAACATTGCGCGCAGCCGCTACTGGCGGCATTAGGCGTCAGCGGTACGCTGCGCGCCTCATTCGCGCCGTACAATACGCAAGATGATGTCTATGCGCTGGTACACGCTATCGACCGCGCGCTGGAAATACTGGTGGATTAATGATGACTTCCCAACCTTTAAGCGCCGCGCTCAGCGAAGCGACGCTGCGCCAGACCTTCGCCCCGCTGACTCAGTGGGAAGATAAGTACCGCCAGTTGATTTTAGTGGGTAAGAAACTGCCGCCATTAACGGACGCCCAGCGGACGCAGGCGAAAGAGATTGCGGGCTGCGAAAACCGCGTCTGGCTGGGGTATCAGGTTGATGCCGAGGGCAAGATGCGCTTCTTTGGCGATAGCGAAGGGCGTATCGTGCGCGGCCTGCTGGCGGTGCTGTTAGCCGCCTGCGAAGGAAAAAGCGCCGCTGAGATTTTAGCGAAAGATCCGTTGGCGCTATTCGATGAGCTGGGTTTGCGCGGGCAGCTTAGCGCTTCACGCAGTCAGGGGCTGCAGGCGCTAAGCGACGCGGTGCTCGCCGCCGCCCGCGAGAACTAATTCAAACGCCGTCTCCCCGGCTTGCGCTACGCTGAGCCGGGCTACGGTTCTGCGCCGTCCGGGGAAACGCCTGCCGGGCTATTCCCCCTGACGCTGCGCTTTTGCCAACATCTTCTTCAACGCATGGGATACGGCGACAAAACCAAAGGTCGCCGTCACCATAGTCGCCGCGCCAAAACCGGAGGCGCAATCCATCCGCTTCGGCCCTTCCGCCGTGCTTTTCATTGCGCATACGCTGCCATCCGCCTGCGGATAAACCAACGCTTCGGTCGAGAAGACGCAATCGACGCCCAGCTTTCCTTTACTGTTCTTCACTACGCCGAACTGGCTTTTCAGCCGCTCACGCAGTTTCGCCGCCAGCGGATCCTGAATTGTTTTCGCCAAATCGGCGACCTGGATCTGCGTCGGATCAATTTGCCCGCCGGCTCCGCCGGTCGTGACCAATGGGACTTTATAACGCCGGCACCAGGCGATCAGCGCCGCTTTTGGCCTGACGCTATCGATAGCATCGATAACATAGCTAAAGCCCGCTCCGAGGTATTCCGCTACGTTCTCCGGCGTGATGAAATCATCGATAACCGTAACCCGGCACTCCGGGTTAATGAGACGTATACGCTCGGCCATCACTTCCGCTTTCGCCAGCCCAACGTTGCCGCCAAGGGCGTGGATTTGGCGATTGGTATTGGTGACGCAGACATCATCCATATCAATCAGCGTAATCGCGCCAATCCCGGTTCGCGCCAGCGCTTCCGCCGCCCATGAACCGACGCCGCCGATCCCGACCACGCAAACATGCGCCTCGGCAAAACACTGCAGCGCCTTTTCGCCATATAAACGCGCCGTGCCGCCAAACCGCTGGCGCCAGGCATCGCTGATTACTACAGACATAAAACCTCAGAATAAAGTGGAGACCCCGGACCGGCGCGTTGCGCGGATCCGGGTTAGAAACATACGGACGTTTAAACGTTAACCGCTAAAGACGCTACCGGCGCCTGGCGCGTTTTTCAGTACCCACACGCGGCCATAGTGGTTATACCAACCGGCGCGATGACCCGCATCCGGGCCGATGCCCTGGTAGATATCGAAGTGCTGGCCTTTAATCGCCCCGCCGACATCCAGCGCCACCATCAGGCGTAGCTCGTATTGACCGTTAAACTTACCGTTATTATCCAGCAGAGGCACCTCGGCCAGCAAGGTGGTTCCCGGCGGAATAATCGAACGGTCAGAGGCGACCGACGCGCGGCCAATCAACGGTACCGCGCTCGCTCCTTTCACCGGCGCGTAGGACTGCGGTTTAAAGAAGACGAAAGAGGGGTTCTGTTCCAGCAGCTCGCGGACTTCCGCTTCGCTATGCTTTTCGCCCCATTCACGGATCGCCTGCATCGACATATCTTCCCGCTTCACTTCGCCGCGGTCGATAAGCACTTTACCGATGCTACGGTAAGGCCAGCCGTTTTTCCCGGCGTAGCTGAAGAAATTAAGCGGCGAACCGTCGCCAAAGTCGATATAGCCGCTGCCCTGAACGTCCATGATGAAGTTATCCATCAGCGAGTTGCTGTAGGCCAGCACGTAGTTATCGCTTAGCGCTCCGGCATAAATGCTGGCGCGGGAAGGCAGTTTGCCGTTTTTCGGCGGCATACGGTAAATAGGATACTGGAACTCGCCCTGGCGAGTGTGGCGGGCCTGCACGACCGGGGTGTAGTAGCCGGTAAACTGCACGTTGCCGTAGTTATCGGCCCCCTGCATCTGCCAGGCATCAATACCAAACTGGCGTAACGTGCGGGTATCGCCGCCGGAACGCAGCCACTCCTGAATCGCGTTATAAACGCTGCTCTGGCTATTATAGAGACGCGGAGAGGCGCTACGAATCTGACCAACCTGCTGAGAGAAGTCACCGGCGTTAATCGGCGCGCCGACCGCATCAGGTTGGTTTACCAATGAAAACGGCTGGGTAAACTTGCCATCACTATATTGCTGACCGCGATCGGTCGGTTTCGAGGAACAGGCGGCGAGCATCGCCAGCATTGCCCCCGTCGCTACATATTTTGCCCAACGTCCTTTCATGGTATCTCTTCTTTATTGCTGCTAAGCCTTAGTGCGTGATGAAGATAACAAACCCATGCGGCTAATGAAATGCGCGAAAGCGCGCCGCAGCCCAAATTGTGTAAAAATCCGCCCGTCACTGTCTATTTCGCCGCCACTCCTTACAAAATTGACGATTTCTACGAAAAAAGGTTGCATCAGAACGCTAGCGGAGTATAGTGCGCTTCCACGGACGCGGGGTGGAGCAGCCTGGTAGCTCGTCGGGCTCATAACCCGAAGGTCGTCGGTTCAAATCCGGCCCCCGCAACCAATTAAAATCTGAAGTAAATCTACTCGATGGAAGAGTAGACGCGGACGCGGGGTGGAGCAGCCTGGTAGCTCGTCGGGCTCATAACCCGAAGGTCGTCGGTTCAAATCCGGCCCCCGCAACCAATTACAATCAGAAGCAAATTTACTCGATGGAAGAGTAAAGACGGACGCGGGGTGGAGCAGCCTGGTAGCTCGTCGGGCTCATAACCCGAAGGTCGTCGGTTCAAATCCGGCCCCCGCAACCAACACATTGAACACCCTAAAGGGTGTTTTTTTGTTTCTGCCATCCGTAAATACCGCTACAAAAAAAGCGCCCGAAGGCGCTATTTTTTTATCCGCGTCTGGCCAACGTCGCCCCATCGGCAAAGTAGGCTTTGATCCCCGCCAGAATCGACTCCGCCACTTCCTGCTGGAATTTCGCGGTCTTCAGTTTACGCTCTTCTTCGACGTTACTGATAAAGGCCGTTTCGACCAGAATCGAAGGGATATCCGGCGCCTTCAGCACCGCAAAGCCCGCCTGCTCCACCTGATTTTTATGCAGCTTATTAATATTGCCCATTTTTTGCAGCACCGCTTTACCAAATTTCAGGCTGTCGGCGATGGTCAATGACTGCACCATATCGAACATGGTGTGATCGACGTAACGATCGCCGCTCTTGCTGACGCCGCCGATTAAGTCCGAGGCGTTCTGCGTTTGCGCGAGGTATTTTGCGGCGGTACTGGTCGCGCCCTTGGTCGAGAGCGCGAACACCGAAGAGCCGCTCGGCTGACGGCTGGTAAAGGCGTCGGCGTGAATCGAAACGAACAGGTCGGCACGCTGCTTCTGCGCCTTGGCGACACGCACCTTCAATGGAATAAACACGTCTTCGTTACGGGTCATAAAGACCTTCATATTGCCTTCACGCTCAATGAGCGCGCGCAATCGACGGGCAATCTGCAGCACCACGTCTTTCTCACGAGTACGGTATTTACCAATCGCGCCGGAGTCTTCACCACCGTGGCCGGGATCGAGCATGATAACGATAGGACGATCGCGCCCGGCTTTCCCCGGCTGCGGCCCGCTCTCTGCCGGCGGTACCTGACGTTCCAGATCGCCTTTGTTGTAATCTTCCAGTAACGCCAGTAGCGGATCCTGCACATCGGTGGCCGTAGAGGGATAAAGGTCCATCACCAGACGCTCTTTAAAACCGGCGACCGGCGCCAGCGCAAACAGCTGCGGTTTGACGTTTTGTTTCAGTTCAAACACCATCCGCACGGTTTGCGGGTCGAACTGGCCCACGCGCGCGGATTTGATATACGGGTCGTCGTCGCGGATCTGCCCGCCCATCCCTTTCAGAACCGAATTCAGGTTAACGCCTTCAATATCAACCACCACTCGCTCAGGATTGCTTAACGCAAACTGCCGATATTTCAGTACATGATTGGATTCCACCGTGACGCGGGTGTAAGTCGACGACGGCCAGATACGCACCGCGACTACCTGCGCGGCGGCCAAACCGACCGGACTCACACTCATTAACCACATGGCGCCCGCCCCTTGTAAAAAACGACGGCGGCTTAATCCCGACTTGTATCCCGACATGCCACTCCCAAGCAAAAAAACGTGTTTGAAGCCAAAATGAACAGATTGACCAGAAACTTTAACCAAAGCCGCATAACCTGTCATCTATAAAAGGGTAAACAAACTTTGACACCCAAGGTTTTGTCACAATGTTTTCGCAAATTAGTGACAAATTAGGGGTTGCGCCACGAAGCAAAACAGAATAAAAATACACTTATTACGAATAATCATGCATTGAGGGTTTGTCATGGTGAAGGAGCGTCGCACTGAACTGGTCGAGGGATTCCGCCATTCTGTTCCCTATATAAACGCGCACCGGGGAAAAACGTTTGTCATCATGCTGGGCGGAGAAGCCATCGAGCACGATAACTTTTCCAGCATAGTCAATGACATTGGCTTATTGCACAGCCTCGGTATTCGCCTGGTGGTGGTCTATGGCGCCCGCCCGCAGATTGACGCCAATCTCGCGGAACATCACCACGAGCCGGTTTATCACAAGCAGACCCGCGTCACCGACGCCAAAACCCTTGAGCTGGTTAAGCAGGCCGCCGGTATGCTGCAGTTAGAAATTACCGCCCGCCTGTCGATGAGCCTCGGCAATACGCCCCTGCAGGGGGCGCATATCAACGTGGTGAGCGGCAATTTTATTATTGCTCAACCTCTTGGCGTCGATGATGGCGTGGATTACTGCCACAGCGGCCGTATTCGCCGCATCGATGAAGAAGCCATTCATCGCCAGCTGGACAGCGGCGCAATCGTGCTCATGGGCCCGGTCGCGGTATCCGTCACCGGCGAGAGCTTTAACCTCACATCGGAAGAGATTGCCACCCAGCTGGCGGTAAAGCTGAAAGCTGAAAAGATGATCGGCTTCTGCTCGTCGCAGGGGGTCTACGACCAGCATGGCGAGATCGTTTCCGAGCTGTTCCCTAACGAGGCGCAGGCGCGGGTAGAGGAGCTGGAAGCGGAAGAAGACTATAATTCCGGTACCGTACGCTTCCTGCGCGGGGCGGTGAAAGCCTGCCGCAGCGGCGTGCGCCGCTGCCATTTAATTAGCTATCAGGAAGATGGCGCGCTACTGCAGGAGCTGTTCTCACGTGACGGTATCGGTACGCAGATCGTCATGGAAAGCGCCGAGCAGATCCGCCGGGCAACCATTAACGATATCGGCGGCATCCTCGATCTTATCAGCCCGCTGGAGCAGCAAGGCATTCTGGTGCGTCGTTCGCGCGAACAATTGGAGATGGAGATAGATAAATTCACCATTATTCAGCGCGACAACACCACAATCGCCTGCGCCGCGCTCTATCCGTTCCCGGAAGAGAAAATCGGCGAAATGGCCTGCGTAGCGGTGCACCCGGATTACCGTAGTTCGTCACGCGGCGAGGTACTGCTGAGCCGTATCGCCGCCCAGGCGAAGCAGATGGGGCTCAGCAAGCTATTCGTGTTGACCACCCGCAGTATTCACTGGTTCCAGGAACGCGGCTTTACCCCGGTGGATATTGATTTGCTACCGGAGAGTAAAAAACAGATGTACAACTATCAGCGTCGTTCGAAGGTGTTGATGGCTGACCTCGGCTGACGGATACTCCCCCGGATAGCGGCTTGCGCCTTATCCGGGCTACCCGACTGCAAATAGGCATATCCCACGCCTTCAGAACAGTAATTTTGTTCTATCACCGCCACATCAGTGATACATTTCCAGCATCCGGGCTTTATTCCTGGTTTAATGTCGATGTATATCTTTATCACTGCATCAACGCTATGATCCCCCCTAACGAATGAAATCCCAGAACATTATTTATAAACATGATGGATAATGCCTAAATCTGATAATTGGATTACTAGTCGATCGCGGAAGGTTGTTTCCACCATTGCTATATATCCATGGTTAATAATATTGATAGTACATATTAATCAGAGTCTCACCCCCGACAATTTTACGGAAGATGGATTACATCTACTGGCTCTTATCACTTTATTATCGATTATTAACCTTACGCTTTCGCTTATCACTATCGGATGCATGAGTGTTTTTACATTGCTAAAACCGAGAAGGCTAAAAATCTATTTCTGCGCAATGAACACCATGTTACCGCTTTGGCTATATCTTTATACTTAACAGCAAATTACGATGTATTTCCGGTAAGAATAGTTAAAAAGCGCCATCAAGGACAGGTATAATTATGGAAAAGAAACCTAATTGGCTAGTCAGACATATAAAGAAAATAACTTTCACAGTATCAATTTACCCGTGGGTTATTATTATTGCATTAATTTTGGATTGCTATCAGCATCCCATAAGCGGTTATGCGGCGATAGGTGAAGTTGTGGCCATATTCTTTTTAAGCATAATTTTATCTGTTCTTAATTTAATTATATCATCAATCATTATCATCTCTGCCAAGAAATCAAAACCTCCGCTCACCAAAGGCTCGCCTACTTATTTTCTCGCCATGAATTCGATTTCAGCATCATGGATAATTCTTATGCTTTTATGGCAATAATAATCATAATGACTATAGCATTAACTCTTTAAAGTATAATAATACATAAGGATATATACTTATTATGGAAAAGAAAGGCAATTGGCTGGTCAGAAACATAGGATGCATTTCAACATTTATTGCATTGTATCCCTGGTTTTGCTTACTGCTGGTGCACTTAACGAATAATGGCGTTGCAGCATTTTTCGGCTATTTGAAGGTTAACTTTTTATCATCCATAGCCAACTTAATCATTTCAACAATCATCATTATTAATGCAAAACACTCAACACAACGGATAAGAAATAGTGCAATATCATATTTCTTTTACATGAATTCAATAGCGCCAGTCTGGATGATATTAATGTTTATAATATATTAAGCACATTCAAACAGAACAATATAGCTAATTATATTAGAGAACCACTCCAAAAGATAAAGGTTAACAATGAAAAAGAAAACCAACGTAATTACCAGAAACATAAAAAAATCACCACCGTGATTTCTATTTACCCTTGGATATTATTACTTTTAGCAATGATGAACAGTGGACCGGCCTATGCAGCCCTTGCCGCTGCCGCTATGGTTATTCTTTTATTTATCGTTTTATCCATCGTTAATCTTATTATTTCAGTGGTAATTATTGTTATTGCTGATATATCAACACCAAGTACTCCCAAAAGCTATGTAGCCTATTTCTTTGCCATGAACTCAGTCTCTTTACTCTGGCTATTACTTTTATTTGCTTACTAATCAGAGGTGAAGAGCGTATTCACGCCCTTCCCCCCCTACCCGTGTCCGGCGAAAATCTCCGCCAGGCCGCTGCGCCGTTCAGTCCGCGTCACGATGGCCTGCGCCAGTACCTGCTCGTCGGCGTAAAGCGACAGGCGCCGTTTGGCTCGGGTTATCGCGGTATAAACCAGCTCGCGGGTTACCAGCGGTACGCTACGAGAAGGTAAGATCAGCGCCGCATGATCGAACTCCGAGCCTTGCGACTTATGCACCGTCATTGCCCAGGCGGTATCATGTTCCGGCAAGCGGCTTGGCTGCACCGATTTAATACTGCCATCCGGCATCGGGAACCACACGCGAAGTTCGCCGTCCCGTTCCAGCGCAATACCGATATCGCCGTTAAACAGCCCCAGCGCGCTATCGTTGCGGGAAATCATCACCGGACGGCCATCGTACCAGCGTGAATGGCGCGGTAGCGTAATCGCCCGCTTACGGTGGAGCATCAGCTCCAGCTGTTCATTCACGCCGCTTACTCCATAAGGCCCTTCACGCAGCGCGCACAGCAGCTGAAACTCGCCAAAGGCGGCAATCATCTGTTCCGGCGCGGCCTGCTCGCGGCGAAGCTGCAGATAACGGCCGTAGCCCTCCTGCGCCGCCATCAGCATCGCTTCATACTCCTCGGTGGTACTGAGCGGCTGCAGAACGATATCCTCAAACGGCTGGCGTAACGTCGCTTTCACGTCCGCACGCGCACCGGCGTTGACCGCCCGCGCCAGGCTGCCGATACCGGAATGGCTGCCGAAGCGGTAGCTTTTTTGCAGCAGACACAGACTATCACGCAGCGCTCCGGCCATCTGCCCCTCGCCCGCCGGCACCGTTGCGCCAGTCAGCCGCGACAGCTCTTGCGCTCGCGCCGCGGTATAGCCGGACGTCGCCCAGGCACAGATATCGCCAAGCACCGCCCCGGCTTCCACGGAGGCAAGCTGATCGCGATCGCCGAGAAAGATCACCCGCCCGTGTTCCGGCAAAGCATCAATCAGGCGCGACATCATCGGTAAGTCGATCATAGACGCTTCATCGACCACCAGCACATCCAGATGCAGCGGATTACCGGCGTGGTAGCGCATGCGCTGGCTACCGGGCTGCGCGCCCAACAGGCGATGCAGCGTACTGGCATCGGCGGGAATCAGCGCTTTTTGCTCCTCGCTAAGCGGAAGTTTTCTTAACGCCGCCCCAAGGGATTCCGTCAGACGCGCTGCGGCTTTGCCGGTCGGCGCCGCCAGCCGAATTCGACAACGCGGCGTGTCGTTGATCTGAATCAGCGCCGCCAGCAGCTTCGCGACGGTAGTGGTTTTTCCCGTACCCGGGCCGCCGGAGATCACCGAAATGCGCCGGGTCAGCGCCACCGCCGCGGCGACTTTTTGCCAGTCGATATCGTCGGTTACCGGAAAGAGTTCATTCAGGGTTGCCGTTAGCCGCTCTTCATCGACCTCAAGCACCCGGTTCGTCTCATTAAAGAAGCGGGCGACGGTGAGTTCATTACGCCACATGCGGTTCAGGTACAGCCTGTCGCCGCATAAAATCATCGGCGTCGGTTCGTCGCCGCGGCTCACCGCTGACGAAGAAAGCAACAATTGAGGCCAGTCCTGCGGCTCTCCGGCCATCGCCAGCAACTGGTCACGGATCTCGCCGGCCTTGCCGCTTAGCGCTTCTTCAGCGTTGAGGCGCGACAGCGGCAGACAGACATGACCTTCTCCGGCATCCCGGCTCAGCAGCGCGGCGGCCAGCTTCACTGCCGGAGGGGCATCCTGCGCCACCATCAGCGCAAACTGAACGTCCAACGGCCGCAGCAGACGCTGCTCGGCGGCGGCCAGCAGCAGTTCATCCATAGTCATGAGTCCACCTCCAGGGTAACGCCGGCAAATAGCGCGTCGAGACCGTCAATCAGCGGCTGCGCCGGGCGGGTGGTGAAGATCCCCTGCCCGCCTTCCTGCCCATCCATGCCGCGTAAAAAAAGATAAATGACGCCGCCAAAGTGCCGCTCGTAGTGATAATCGGCAATACGGTGACGCAGATAACGGTGTAGCGCCAGGCTATACAGCTGGTACTGCAGATCATAGCGATGCAGGCGCATCGCCTGGATCATCGCCTGCTGGGTGTAGGCTTCGCGGTCTTCGCCCAGCCAGTTCGATTTGTAATCCAGCAGGTAATAGCGGCCATCGTGACGAAATACCAGATCGATAAACCCTTTCAGCATCCCGCGGACCTGGCGGAAATCGAGCGCCGGGGTATCAGCCGACAACGGATCATAGCGGCGGATCAGCGCATCCAACCGCAGCGGATCCAGCGGTTGTTCAATCGGTAGATAGAAGGCCATTTCCACCTGTTTATCCCGCGCGCCCAGCTGATTCAGAGCGATTTCCGCCCCCGGCAGGCGTGTTCTCAGCACGCCGTCCAGCCATTCGCTCAACACCGGCGCCCACTCTTCGCCAAAACCGTGCAACTGTAGTTTTTGCGCCATCCAGTCAACCGGTACCGGCTGGCTGAAATCGAGATCTTCAAACAGGCTATGCAGGAAAGTCCCCGGCGACGCGCCGCGCGGGAACTGATGAGGCGTGAGCTGCGGCTCTTCCGCCACCTCGCCAACACCCGCGGCGTCGATATCGAGCCGCGGCAGCAGGTCCTGACCGGCGCTGGAACCATGCTGCTGCAGGCCGGAATAACTGGTCACCCGCCAGTCGTCCATAACCTGACGTTCAAGCGTCCGCGCCGAAAGCGGCGGTAGCGCGTTTTCCGGCGCCTGCCACGGCGTCTGGTCCATGGTATCGGGAAGACATAGCGCAATATCATCGTTGCACAATGCCTGTAGCCGCGCGGTCAATCCCGCCGCGTCCATCGGCTCGCCGTCCTGCAGCAGGCGGCCGAGGGCGCTGTGATGAAAATCGCTGTTGCCAGGTTTGTCGCTACGACGGGTACTTAACGGCGCGATCCCGAGACTGCAGTGCCACACCGCGCGGGTCAGGGCGACGTACAACAGGCGTAAATCCTCCGCCAGGCGCTCAGCTTCCGCCAGCTCAAGGCTATTCTCCCCCTCTCCGAGGTCGAGTACCGCAGCAAAGGAATCGCGATCGTGGTAGAACGCCTGATCCTGTTTGCGAAAGCGCGCAATAAAGGGCAGCCAGACCAGCGAATATTCCAGTCCTTTTGATTTGTGGATGGTGACGATTTGCACCAGATGCTTATCGCTCTCCAGACGCATCTGCTGGCTGGAAGCATTGCTGTCCGGTTCGGCGATATGTTGCGTCAGCCAGCGCACCAGCGCATGCTCGCTCTCCAGCTGATTCGCTGCTTCTTGCAATAATTCGCTGATATGCAAAATATCGGTCAAACGGCGTTCGCCGCCGTGGGTCGCCAGCAGGTTTTCGGCAATATGACGCGCCCCCATCAGCGCGCGCAGCATCGGCATTACGCCGCGCTGGCGCCAGATCTGCCGGTATTCACTGAACTCCTCTACCAGCGCATCCCAGGCACGTTCATCCTGATTGAGGTTTTCGATATCCTGCGCGTTAAGGCCAAACATCGACGTTGCCAGCGCGCTGCGTAGCGTGTTTTCACGCTCTGGCGCCAGTACCGCCTGTAGAACCCACAGTAATTCCTGCGCTTCCGGGGTTTCAAAAACGCTGTCGCGGTTTGAGAGATAGACCGACGGGATCGACAAAAGCTGCAGCGCATCGCGAATGAGCGCCGCTTCGAGACGGTTACGCACCAGCACGGTGATATCGGAGGCGCGTACCGGCTCGGCTTTTTCGCCGCGCCACAGCAGCGCGCGTCCCTGCTGGCCGGCGCTGAGCCAGTCGCGGATCTGCGTCGCGCACAATTGCGCCATAAAAGACTGATAATCGCCAGAACCGACGGCTTCGCCAGGCATTAACCACATGTTCATCGCCGGGATCGGCTTCCCATCAATGGTAAAGCGCAACGTCTGATTTTTAGCGGCAGGCTTCACCGGCAAGAATGGGATCTCGCGGAACATGAATGGATTATCACTCAGGCCGAACAGGCGATTAACGCTCTGTACCATGCCCGGCGCCGAACGCCAGTTGGTATCCAGCGTATAGTGGGCAGCGACATCGCCGCGCGCTTTCATATAGGTAAAAATATCGGCGCCGCGGAAAGCGTAAATCGCCTGTTTCGGGTCGCCAATCAGCAGCAGGGCCGTATCCGGCTGACGGCGCCAGATGCGGCGGAAGATGCGATACTGCTGCGGGTCGGTATCCTGGAACTCATCGATCATCGCCACCGGGAAACGCTGACGAATAGCGCTGGCCAGCGCTTCGCCGCTGTCGCCGCGCAGCGCGTCGTCCAGGCGGCTGAGCATGTCGTCAAAGCCCAGTTCGCCTCGACGCCGTTTTTCGCGGGCGACCGCTTCGCGGATCTCCACCATCGCCCTGGCGATAACCAGATCGTTTAAGGTAAGCGGTGAGGCGAGCAGCGCTTCTACCGCGCTGAATAAGGGATGCAACGGTGGTTCGCCGCCGTCTTTGGTGCGCTCAATGAGGAACGGTTGCGAGAATTTTTCCAGCGCATCAGGCAACTGATAACTCAGCGTTTCTTCCTGCGCCCAGGCGCTTACCTTTTCGATCCACTTGCCCTGGTTGCCGCGGTTGAACTTGCGGCGATCGAGCCCTGAGCTTTCCAGCACGTTTTCAATTTCGCCCACCTGTTCTCGCCACTGCTGCTTCAGCGCATTGATACGTTCAAGGATTTGCTGATGGCGGCTTGCCAGCGTCTCTTCCGCGGGCGGCGGCGATTTTAGCTGCGGCGCTTCGCCCTGCAGCCAGCGGTCGATCGCCTTAAGCAGGTCACGCGGCCCTTTCCACTGTTCATGGATCACCGCGGCGATATCGCGCGGCAGCGGATAGCAGTGGCGACGCCAGAAGTCGGCGCAGGCCTGATAACGCAGGCGGGACTCGTCTTCGATCAGTTGCTGTTCAAACAACATGCCGGACTCGAAGGCGTTGAGGCTCAGCATTCGCTGACAGAAACCATGGATGGTAAAGACTGCCGCCTCGTCCATCTGGCGTTCCGCCAGCATCAGCGTTTGCGCCGCCTGGTTTTTATCGGCGATTTCCGCGAGCAAAGAGGCATAGAGCGGATCGCTGGCGCTTTCGCGCAGGCAGGCAATCCGTAGCTCGTGGATATTACTGCGAATACGCCCGCGCAGCTCTTCCGTCGCCGCTTCGGTAAAGGTAACTACCAGCAGCTCTTCCACGCTGACCGGCCGGGGGAAAGCGGATTCTCCCCCCAGCCCCAGCAGCAGCCGTAGATATAGCGCGGCGATGGTAAAGGTTTTTCCGGTGCCCGCGGAGGCTTCTATCAGCCGCTCGCCCGTCAGGGGCAAGCGGAGTGGGTCAAGAGACTCAGCGGTTTCGGTCATTCATTCTCTCGCATCAGGGGTAAGGATTTCTGCAATGCGCTGACGCTTTCCCATACTTTACCGCCTTCAGGGGCGGCGTATTCCGTCTTGCCGTTCTGGCTGCCGGAAACCTGGGATAACAGTGCCATGCCTTGCGGATCCACCACCGTCTGATGGAAGAAATCGGCAAGTTTTTGCGGCGTCAGCAGTTTAATCTGAGCCACTACTTTATCACGTGAATCGAAGCGCATATTACCGCGATCGAAATCTTTGCTCAGCTTTGATGCTTCTTCGCTCAACGTTTGCGGCGCCTGCAGCATCTGGCTAATCGCCGCCTGCTGGATCTGGGCAAACTCTTCCGGTTTCATCGCCCGCAGTTTGGTTTCCGCCGTCGGGAAGAAGGCCTGGAAGCGCTGCCAGAGGAAAGCCGGCTGTTTATCGCTGCTCTGTAGCAGGAAGCCCATCCCCCACTGGCGGCCAACATTCATTGAGAAGGCGAAGACCGCATAGCCGAGTTGTTCTTCAGTACGTAACTGGTTATAGAACCAGGGCTGAATAATCTGTCCTAACAACGAACTAGCGGCCATGCTGCTGTATTCATCGACGTTTGGCGGCGCGAAAACCGCCGCCAGCGCGGAGTCGGTGCTGCTGCCTGCTTTCTCAAACATCGCCAGCTGTTTGCTGTCGATCAGCACGTCTTTGTTGCGACACCACTCGTTGCCATCGGCGCCAAGCTGTTTTTGGATCTGGCGGGCCAGATCGGTGGACTGTCGGGCGCTCATGTTACCGACGACCAGCAGCTCCGGCCGCCCTCTTGCTTTCAGGTTATCGCGGTAGTTGATCACCTCTTTCAAGGTGATTGACGGCAGTAAATCGCGACGTGTTTTACGCTCGAAATAGGGTACCTGCGACAGCATCTGAATCGGCATAATCGCCTGGTCATAGGCTTTACCTTTGTCCGCCGAATCCATCATCTGGGCATACCAGGACTTCGCCTGCTCAAGCTGCTCTTCGGTCGGCGTATAGCTAAAGTAGCCGTCCAGCAGCGCGGTAAAGAGCTGCGGCAGGCGCTGGGTATAGCCATTGGCATTAACCATCAGACCGTTGTTGGCGCCGGTCGAGAAGCTTATCCCGCCTACCGCGGCCTGGTTGCTAAGCTGGTCGAGAGCAATTCCGGCCAGGTAATCATTCAACGCGAACATCACCTGTCGGCGCGCGCTGTCCATCGCCTGCGGGTTACGTAGCACCAGCGAGACATCGGCCTTCGGTTCACTGGCAAAGTACTGGCTTGGCGCGTACACCACGCGCAGCGTCGGCTCATCGACGATAAGCTCCGGATGCGGGTACGCCTTATCGCTCTTAATCAGCGTGAAATCATCCGGAATATACGGGTTCAGCGTCGGCAGCTGCAGCTTGATGGCCGCAGATTTTTGCTGCCAGTCGGTGAAGGTCTGGGGGCTAATTTTATCAACCTGGTAAGGCGCGTTGACGAAATAAGCGGTTTTGTTGTGCGGCTCATTCGGGCTGATGTACCAGATACGCGCATTTTGCGGCGTCATCATCGCCAGACGGTCTTTAATCGCCTGGGCATCATAGCGGTCGGCGATATTAACCACGTCCAGTACGTGCTCTACCGGCACGCGAATCATGGTATCGGCCAGCCACTCCACATAATCCATATCGCGGCTAATCGACGGATAGCGGAAATCGAGCTCCAGCACGTGGGCTAATTCATCAAAGTAGCGCTTATCAATACCCTGTGTACGCAGCAAATTCAGGTAGCTGAAGATAGCGGCGGTAACTTCATCGCGGTGCGCCAGGCCTTTATCGGTGAGGGTAGCGGAGATCGCCAGCACGCCGCTATTGCCGTTGACGGCCGGATCGGAATCCGCGCGAATCCCTTCCGCCAGCCCCTGCTTCTGCAGCCAGTCGGATAAGGTGCCAGGGCTGCGGTTGCCGATCATATAGGTCACCAGCTCATCGGTCTTGCTGCGAAACTGAGCGCTGTTGTTATCGATGCGGAATTCAACGCGCAGCACCTTACGCGGCATCGCCGGCACGTAGTGAATCACAATACCCTTCTGCGCATCGGTCACGACCGGTACGGTAATTTCCGGCTTACTGATGTCGTGATTTGGCACCCGTCCGTAGGTCGCGGCGGCAATGCTTGCCAACTCAGGCAGTGGCTTATTACTGTAGATGACCGCCTTCATCAGGTTTGCCGAGTACCAGCGGTCGCGGAAAGCGTGCAGCGCATCAAGCACCGGGCTACCAGGCTTGTCGCTCAGCGTATCGAGGTTACCGCCGGAGAATTGTGAAGCCGGGTGCGCAGGGTTGATGGTTTCGGCGCTCACCTGCGCCATGCGCATCCCGTCCCGGGTGCGCGCCATGGTCAATTCGGCGTTGACCGCGTTACGTTCGCGTTCGGCATATTTTTTATCCAGCAGCGGCGCAGCAATGGCATCGGCCAGCCGATCGACGGCGCCGTTGAGAGCATCGTTTTCCACTTCAAGGTAGAACGCGGTGCGATACGGCGCGGTGCTGGCATTATGGCTGCCGCCGTGCATTTTGAGGAATTCAGCAAGGCTGTCAGGCTGCGGATACTTCTGCGAGCCCATTAAGGTCATATGCTCGAGATAGTGCGCCAGCCCTTGATGATCGGCCGGATCCTGTAATGAGCCTACCGGCACCACCAGCGCCGACAGCGATTTTACCGCCTGCGGATCGGATACCAGCAGCACGACCATGCCGTTTTGCAGGCGAATGGCCTGATATTGACGGGGATCTTTTTCGCTTTTGCGGATGGTTTCCTGAATCGGTTGCCATCCGGTGTCTGCCTGACTTAACGGCGCCCAGAGGGCGACCACTACAACAAGAACTTTGAACCATAAACTGCGGGGCATTCACGGACCTCATCATTAACAAACTTCGCGCTGCATAGCGTCAGCGTGGATACCCATCATCAGGCAAAACGCCATCTTCAAGGTATTTACAACATCAGTCCGTGATTCGTTGCGCATAATAAATGAACAACCTTCTTTTGCGCAATTTTTATACTATTACAATTTTATTCGGACTGATGGAAACGAAATATCGGCAACAGATAACGCTGAGCCTGCGCGATAATCTCTTCATAGTACGCAGGCTCAAGAGTGCGCCACAGGCGCTGGTACCAGATATCGGCACCTTCGCCGCTCACCACCATATTACCTTCGTAGGCCTGAAGGAACTTACTGCGCGCTTTTTGTTGCGTTTCGTCATCCATTAACATGACATCCTTTTCCGCGTCATAACAGGCTTTTAGCCACGCGCCGCCGCTTTCCGGCAACAGCAGTAGCGGTTTTGACATCCCCTGCAGGTAGCCTTCTACCAGCTCATTCAGATACGCCTGCGCCTGCTCCGCCGCCAGCGGCGGGAAACGCCACTCGCCTTCCTTGCGCACGAACAAGCGGCTTTCGCCGAGACCGCCGCTAGCACAATAGACAAGATGTTCCAGCCAAAGTTGCACGCCCTGAGAGACGCTCAGCAGCGACGGCCGCCAGCGTAATAGCCCATCCGGCTGTACCTGCTGTAGCCAGCCGGTGAGATTGATACCGTTGCACTGTAGGTCAATCTCCATACTTTGCGCGGGCTGACGACTGGCGATAACCCGCTCAGCCAGGTTCTGCATTTCCTGACGCTGCGCCTCCCATGCCAGCTCGCCAAAGGCGCCAAAAGGAAGCTCACCCGCCGCACGAAAACGACAATACATCGCTGACGCATCCTGTTGTTCAATCAGCGTATTCAGCAACTGTTGGTTCAACTGGTAACGGCTTAGCCCTTCAAGCACGAAAGGCTCATCTTCGGGGATCTCGCTCTCTTCAGAGCGGAAATTCACCCGCAGACGCTGCTGGAAAAAAGCCCGCACCGGATGCTGCCAAAAGCGTAATAGTTGTTCAAACGGCAACGTGTCGATAGCAAGCGGCGCAAGCGGCTGGATAAATTCACTATGCGCCTCTCCCTGCTGGCTGGCGGCGGCCAGCCACTCTTTCGCATAGCTCTGTTCTTCATCCGGCAGATAATTGGCGGCATCGAAAGGCATACGCGTATGCAGATGGATAATGTGCTCTTTAACGCGCCGTTCGCTGGCATCGCAGTCCAGCGCTTCATCGCCTTCAAGGCAGTGGCTCTGACCGATATAGTCCGCCAGTTCCTGTACCAGCACCGAAGGATAGCGCTCGCTATTATCCTGAATTGAGCGGCCGATATAGCTGATGTATAGCTTCTGTTCGGCCGACATCAGCGCTTCCAGGAACAGGTAGCGGTCGTCGTCGCGACGGCTACGGTCGCCGCGCTGCGGTTTTTGGCTCATTAAATCGAAACCCAGCGGCGCGAGAGTACGCGGGTAGACGCCGTCGTTCATCCCCAGCAGGCAGACAACTTTGAAGGGAATAGAACGCATCGGCATCAGGGTGCAAATATTCACCGGACCGGCCAGGAAACGCTGGCTGATCCGCTGCTGATCGAGGCGCTGCGCCAGCTCATCACGCAGCAGCGCTAGCGGCACGGCAGCCCCGTACTGCGCATCCAGCCCCCCATCGATGATGGCTTGCCATTGCTGTTCAATCAGCGCCAGCGCCGCTTCGGTGTCGCTATCCGGCAGGAAGAAATCTGTGAGCAGATCGCGGCACACCGGCAGCCACTCTGTCAGTGGGCGATCCTGCGCCAGACCGCGGCGCCATAAATTGAGCTGCATCAGTAACGACGCGAGATTCCCCACCAGCTCGGCAATCAGTCCGCTGGATTCATCATAGGGCAGCACCGACTGCCACTCGCCCTGGCTGCTGTCCATCGCATACCCCAGCAGCATACGCGTTAACCCAAAACGCCAGGTATGCTGGCCGGTCGCCGGAAGATCCATTTCGCGCACGTTATCGTCATCCATGCCCCAACGTACACCGGATTCATTGACCCACTGGCGCAGGTAGCGCAACCCCTCTTCATTGATATTGAAGCGCGCCGCCAGCACCGGCACATCCAGCAGCGCCAGCACGTCTTCACTGGCGAAGCGGCTGTCAGGCAGAGAAAGCAACGTGATAAACGCCTGTAACGCCGGGTGCGATTCCCGCGCCCGTCGGTCGGAAATCGCCCACGGCAGCCAGCGTTCGCCGCGCGCTGCGCCGAATACCGCCTGAATATAGGGACTGTAGCTGTCGATATCGGCGACCATGACGATAATATCGCGCGGCGTCAGCGCCGGGTCTTCTTCCAGCATCGCCAGCAGGCGGTCATGCAGCACTTCCACTTCTCGTTGCGGACTATGGCAGACGTGGATAGCCAGGCTGCGGTCGTCAGTCGCCAGCGGACGCTTGCTCTTACTGCTGGCGAACTCTTGCGCGGTGCGCCCTGCCACCGCGGCGTTGCGCAGCTCCAGAATATCGGCCTGAAGGTTATGCAGCAGGTTATCGGGGGCGATATCGACAAAGGCGTCCAGCTCTTCATAGCGCTCCAGCCCGGCCAGCAGATAGATATAATCGCGCCCGAGCTTGCCCCACGAGGCCAGCAGCGGGTTGCCAACATCCTGCTCGCCATCATCATTAAACAACCCCGGCGCCTGTTCAGTGTCGCGGAACAGCGGCAGCTCGCGCGCCTCGCGGTGATGGCGGCGCTGGCGCGACATCAGTTTGGCAAGAAACGCCGGATCTTTAATATCGCCCCAGTAGTAGCGACAGGGGTTGGTGAAGAGTACATAGACATCGACATGCTTACCCAGCGCCTGCAGGGCCTGCAAATACACCGGCGGCAGCGCCGAGATGCCGCAGATAAAGACCCGCGACGGCAGCCCGGCTGGCGGCTGGTCAGCATTTTCCAACGCGCTGATAAAGCGCTGGTACAGATTGGCGCGGTGCCACAGCGGTTGCCCAAGCTCTGCGGTGTATTCGACTAACGCTTTCCACAGCGGCGCCTGCCACTGCTGAGCGTCGCCTAGCCCGTCCACCCGTTCATCGGCCTCCCAGCGCATCAGCCACTCCGGGCGATAGACCAGATACTGGTCATACAGGTCGGCCACCCGCGCGGCAAGCTGGAACAGCTTACGTTTGTCGCTATCATCGCTCAGATAGTGGCGCAGTAATGTGAAGGCTTCATCGTCGAGATACTGCGGTAGCAGGGTCATCAGCTTCCAGCTCATGCTCTGTTTACTGAAGGCGCTTTCGCCGGGAATATCGTCTAGCACGCGAACGAACATATCCCAGATAAAGCTGGCCGGCAGCGGAAACTCGATATTCGCCGCAATGCCGAAGCGCTTTGCCAGCGTCATCTGCAACCATTGCGCCATACCGGTACTTTGCACCAGCACCATTTCCGGCATGAAAGGGTCATCCAGCCGCTGGCGCTCGACGATAAACTCCATCAACGCTTCAAGCACATCCAGACGGTTTGAGTGGTACACCCTTAACATATTCGCTCCTGACTACTGATTTACCGGACAATGTAGCCGGTTCATCTGCACCCGCTTAGCGGCGGGCATGGTGATCGTTACCGTGATGCTGACACAACTTTGCCTGGATGTCTGCAAGCGGCTTATTTGCCCTTTCGCGGGCTGTGCCGGGGGAATGAGCTGGCTAAAGCGCCACGCTTCCCGCCACTGCTGGCGATAGGCGTTCAATTGAGCGGCGCCGCCGGCTAGCCCCCGATGATAACCGCCAAGCGCCGCGATGGTCATGATTAACAGCGCCATCGCTAATAATGTCTCCGCCAGGCTAAAACCGCGCTGGCGCGCTACGGCATCAGGCATAACGCACTCTCCTTTAACTGGCAAAAATCGCTCCAGCCATGCGCTAAATAGCGCAGCTCGCCCTGTTCAACCCACGCTGACTGCCACAGCTGTACTGTACCGCTGCCGGCGATAAGCAGCGCGCGGCCATCATTAAAAAGCCGCAGGCACGCTCGCAAGCGTTGGCTGTTCTCCTGTTGACACACCACAGCGCTTTGCAGCGGCCAGTTCACTCCTTTGCCCCACTGCAGCGCCGACTGCGCGGCGGCCGTATCGCGAATCGCCTGGGTTTCGGCGCTCACCTGCGCCAGCAGCGATCGCTGCTGCTGGTTCATTCCCTGCAGCAGCAGGCTGCCCAGCGCCAGTAATAGCAGCACCATCAGTAGCGATGAAACTCCGCGCTGGCGTTTCACAGGTTGAACCCCGTTACCCGATATTGCGCCTCGGTGGAAATACGCGAGTCCGATTGCGCCTGCCCCCCCAGGGTAACGATAAGTTCAGGAGAGAACCCGCTTATCGCCTGCCGCTCAACGTGAAAACTCGTTACCGTTATGGCTGCGGGATTGGTCATTTTCTCCCAATTTTTACCGCCGCAGTCAGTGACGCCGCGCCGCGTTTCCAGCGCCCCATCGCGCAGGCGAAAACCGGTAGAATCGGCATCGGCCTCCGGCGCCAGCTCCCAAATGCCGTTGCTGTTGCCATCCCAGCGAACAATAACGCACTGCCCGCCGTCGGCAATCACCAGCGCCTGACCATTACAGTGACCCGCGCAATATCCGGCGCGCTGCAAATGTTTGGCTAACGCATAGACCCGCTGCCATAGCTCATTTTCCAGCGCCTGCTGCTGCGTTTGGCGAAGAATCTGGCGCTGTAGCGCCGGAAGGAAACGAGCGGCTCCGAGCAGTAATACCGAGCCAATCGCCATAGCAATCAGCGTTTCAATGAGCGAAAAACCGCGCGCCGCTACTGGCATAATTCCTCCCCTTCCCGACACAGGCGTATGCGTCCCCAGTTAGAGACAACAATCCGCCACGCTTCGCCATCGCCTTGCAACAGGATATGTCCGGCCCAGGCGCTGTTGCGCAGGCCGTAAAAACCGATGCCTGCCGTCAAATGTTGCAGCGTAATTCCCGGCCATAGCGGCTGTAGGGTAAAAGGCGTTTTCGCGTGACAGTCAGCCTCCATCCCGCTTGCGCTCAGACACCAGCCGGCGGGCGATTGTCCGATGCTAATGACGCGGTCGCGGTTGTGCCAGTTGGCGTCATCGCGCAGCAGCACGAGATAATCGCGCACCTGGCAGGCGACCTGCCACAAGCGCTGTTGCTGTTGCCAGCGCTGCAAGCCGTACATACCGCTAGCGCTGAGGATGACCACCAGCATCATGGTGACCAGCATTTCAATTAGGGTGTAGCCATGCTGTCTGTTCATGGCGTCGAGTATGCGTTGCTCCGATCATCCATTCGAATAGTAAATCTACGGTTCGCGTCGCGGCTCGGGAAAAAATTCGCCAGTTGCAGGATATTGAGCGGCGTCAGGAATCAGGCTCGCAAAATTCTGCAAAGGGCATAAAAAAACCGGCGCTGCTGGCGCCGGTTTGTCATCACTACAGAGACGTTAAATCGCCACAGGCGCTTTAATTCCCGGATGCGGGTCATAACCTTCAATTTCGAAGTCTTCAAAACGGTAGTCGAAAATCGACGCCGGTTTGCGCTTAATGACCAGCTTCGGCAGCGGACGCGGTTCGCGGCTCAGCTGCAGGTTAGTCTGCTCCAGGTGATTGCTGTAGAGATGAGTGTCACCACCGGTCCAGACAAAATCGCCCACTTCCAGATCGCACTGCTGCGCCACCATATGCACCAGCAGCGCATAGCTGGCGATGTTGAACGGCAGGCCGAGGAACACGTCGCAGGAGCGCTGATACAGCTGGCAGGAGAGTTTGCCGTCGGCGACGTAGAACTGGAAGAACGCGTGGCACGGCGCCAGCGCCATTTTATCCAGCTCACCGACGTTCCATGCCGACACGATGATACGGCGGGAGTCCGGGTCATTTTTCAACTGTTCCATGACCGTACCGATCTGGTCGATATGGCGGCCGTCCGGCGCGGGCCAGGAACGCCACTGTTTGCCGTAAACCGGCCCCAGATCGCCATTCTCATCCGCCCACTCGTCCCAGATGGTGACGTTATTTTCGTGCAGATAGGCAATGTTGGTGTCGCCCTGCAGGAACCACAGCAGTTCATGGATGATGGAGCGTAAATGACAGCGCTTGGTAGTCACCAGCGGGAAGCCTTCCTGCAGGTTAAAACGCATCTGATGGCCGAAGATAGAGATGGTGCCAGTGCCGGTGCGGTCATTTTTTGGCGTGCCCTCAGCGAGCACTTTCTGCATCAAATCAAGATACTGTTTCATGGTTCCTCAAGAGTTTTGTTGCTGCGGACGGTGACGATAAGCCCAAACCATCATAATGATACCCGCAAGCACCATCGGGATCGAAAGAATCTGACCCATACTGATGTACTGCACCCAGCCGCCGGTAAACTGTGCGTCCGGCTGACGGAAGAATTCCACGATAATGCGGAACAGGCCGTAGCCAATCAGGAACAGACCGGAAACGGAACCGGTCGGGCGCGGTTTACGGATAAACAGGTTCAGGATCAGGAACAGCACCACGCCTTCCAGCGCCAGCTCATAAAGCTGCGAGGCGTGACGCGGCAGCGCGCCGTAGGTATCGAATAATGATTGCCATTCCGGGTGCGACGGCAGCAGCGCCAGGTCCTCAGCGCGCGAGCCCGGGAAAATCATCGCATAATGGAAGCTCGGGTCAACGCGGCCCCACAGTTCACCGTTGATAAAGTTGCCCAGACGCCCGGCGCCAAGGCCAAACGGGATCAGCGGCGCGATAAAATCGGAGACCTGGAAGAAGGTACGCTTGGTGCGTTTGGCGAAGATAATCATCACCAGAATCACGCCGATCAGGCCGCCGTGGAACGACATGCCGCCATCCCAGACGCGGAACAGATATAGCGGGTCGCTAAGGAAGACCGGCAGGTTGTAGAACATCACATAGCCGATACGGCCGCCGAGGAATACGCCGAGGAAGCCCGCGTAGAGCAGGTTTTCCACTTCATTTTTCGTCCAGCCGCTGCCCGGACGATTGGCCCGACGGGTGGCCAGCCACATCGCAAAGACGAAACCAACCAGGTACATTAAGCCGTACCAGTGGAGAGAGACCGGTCCAATGGAAAATATAACCGGATCGAACTCCGGAAAATGCAGGTAGCCACTATTCATCTGTCACCATAAAGACTTGTTATTCCGCCGAAAGTGGACAGCGGTGATGATCCGTGCCCGCTTAAAACGGGCACTCCGAAGGAGGCGAATGATAGCATAAGCGTGTAGTGCGATCCGCGCTGAACGTGTAAAAGATATGTATACGGATGCTAACAGCGTGCGGTTTTTCCCCGGGCTTGCTACGCGGTGCCGTTTTTTTGTCGGGTGGCAGCTAACGCCTTACCCGACCTACGGCCCGTGCCATTGCGAGCTTAAGATCTCTACCTTGTCCCCATGGCTACTGAAACTGCCGGTGTTGGTGGCCTCAAAATCGCTGAGACGTTCCCGGCAGGCCGGGGCAGCCCGCATGGATGCGGGCTGAGGGCCGTGACTTGCAGGGACGCTGCCTCGGCCCGACCCGAAGCCTGCCGGGATAAGTCGAAGGTACCACGAAGTGGCGATTTTGGCGGCCAGAGCCCGGGAGTACAGAGGGCGGCGGCGACTGGCCGCCCTTTGTGCGCTCCCTGCGCCATGATAGACATAACGCAGAAGAAATATCGGGAGCGCAATCTGCTCTGAAATAATAAAAACAACTGTTTTTCCCGGACCAAAAAAGTTGCAAACCGATAACAGCATCTACGTTACCGTCCGCCGCGGATCAGGCCGCCGAGACCGCGGCGCTCCATAAACGCCGCCACCTGGTGGCGCACTTCCGTGGTCATCTGCGCTTCCAGACTGCGCCGTGACAGCTCCTGCGCTTCTTCGATATCGATACGGCGCAGCAGATATTTCACGCGCGCGACCGAACGGCCGTTCATCGACAAATGGCGATAGCCGAGGCCCACCAGGATGGTGACGCACATCGGGTCGCCGGCCATTTCGCCGCACAAGCGCAGATCGATACCAAAACGCTCGGCGTCATGGGCAATCATCGCCAGCGCCCGCAATACCGCAGGGTGCAGGCAGTCGTACATATTGGCGACGCGGGTATTATTGCGGTCGACCGCGAGGATGTATTGCGTCAGGTCATTGGTGCCGACGGAGATAAAGTCGATGCGGTTTGCCAACTGCGGCAGCATAAAGACCATTGACGGCACTTCCAGCATCACCCCAAGGCGCGGGCGCGGAATCGCGTAACCAATCATCTCTTCGACTTCGCGACTGGCGCGCTCGATCAGGCGGCGGGCTTCGTCAACCTCTTCGAGGCTGGTGACCATCGGCAGCAGAATGCTGAGATTGCCGGTGGCGGCATTGGCGCGCAGCATGGCGCGCACCTGGATCAAGAAGATCTCCGGCTGATCGAGCGTAATACGGATCCCGCGCCAGCCAAGGCACGGGTTCTCTTCGCTAATCGGCATATACGGCAGTTGTTTATCGGCGCCGATATCCAGCGTTCGCAGGGTCACGGGCTTGCTGTTAAACATCTGCAGCATGCCCTGATACTGGGCGACCTGCTCCTCTTCGGAGGGGAAGCCGCTCTGTAACATAAACGGAATTTCGGTGCGGTAAAGCCCGATACCATCGATAAAGCTGCCGAGTTTCTCTTCATGCTCCGGGCTCAGGCCGGCGTTGAGCATCACTTTTACCCGTTCGCCGCTTTTCAGCTCGGAAGCGCGTTCAAGATCGTCTTCCGCCAGCCGGCTCAGCTCGTTCTCTTCGCTGATTAACCGCTGATACTCTTGTAGCAGCACCGGTTCGGGATCGACCAACAGATCGCCGCGATAGCCATCAACGATCAACGTATGGCCATGCAGCAGTGACGGCTGAATGTCGGCGCCCATTACCGTCGGGATGCCCAACGCACGCACCATGATAGCCGCGTGGGAGTTGGCCGCGCCGTCGCGCACCACCACCCCGACTAAGCGGTCCTGCGGCACTTCCGCAAGCGTGGTTGCCGACAGTTCATCGGCCACCAGAATAATGCGCTCAGGCCAGGTATTCGGCCCCTGGGTGGTGTCGTCGAGATGAAACAACAGCCGCTGCCCGAGAGTACGCAAATCCCCCGCCCGCTCTTTAAGGTAGCCATCACTGAGCGCGGCAAACTGCTCGGCAAATTTCTCAATGACTTTTTTCACTGCCCATTCAGCGACGGAGCCTTTGTCGACTTCATCGAATAGCTCACGGCGCAGGCGCGCATCGGATAACAGGTGCGAATAGAGGTCAAAAATAGCCGCCGTCTCTTTTTGCGCTCCGGCGGCGTAGCGCTTGCTGTAGCGACGAAACTCATTCGCCGCCTCTTCCAGCGCGCCGGTGAGACGTTCGCGCTCGGAAGCGGTATCCAGCGTCGAGGCCTCGTAGACCTGCTCCATCAACGGCAGGCTGGCATCCATCCAGCCTTCGGCAATCGCCACCCCGGATGATGCCGGCAGCGCGCGGATGCGGGTCTGGCGATACTGCCCAAACAGCGCATTTAACTGCGATTGGGAGAGAATAGCGGCCATCTGGGTGGCGAGGGTGACAAGGAAGGACTCTTCGCTTTCATCGAACTGGCGCAGCTCACGCTGCTGAACCACCAGCACGCCCAGCAGCTGACGCCGCTGGATAATCGGCACGCCAAGGAAGGCGCGGAAGCGTTCCTCCTTAACGGCTGGAATATACTTAAAGCTGGGATGTTTTTGCGCATCGGCCAGGTTGATAGGCTCGGCCAGACGCCCCACCAGCCCCACGAGACCTTCATCAAATGCGAGTGCGACTGTGCGCCCGCGAGGTTTTTTCAGCCCGCGCGTGGCCATCAGGTAATAGCAGCGTCGATCGTTGTCAGCCAGGTAAACCGAACAAACTTCCGTTTCCATCGCTTTACAGACATCCGTAACCAGGATATCCAGCGCCTCGTTTAAACGCGGCGCGCTGGCGACCTTCTCGACTATTTCTCGCAACCGAGTGAGCATAATGTGCGTGGCTTAACCTCTTTTACGTCGATAAGCAGGCGCGCTTTGCGGCTTGGGTGTGGTTTCAGCAAGCGACATCGTGACGCCCGCGAACTCTTTCATCACCCGGCGGTAAACGTCGCGCTTAAACGACACCACCTGACGAACCGGGTACCAGTAGCTTACCCATCGCCAGCCATCAAACTCAGGTGTACTGCTGGTTTGCATATTAATAGCCGTATCGCTGCCGACCAGTTGTAGAAGAAACCACTTCTGCTTCTGACCGATACAAACCGGCTTTGTGTCCCAACGCACCAAACGTTTAGGCAGCTTGTAACGCAGCCAGTTACGGGTCGAGGCCAGGATCCGCACATCTTTGCGGCTTAACCCAACCTCTTCGAACAATTCCCGATACATTGCCTGCTCGGCGGACTCGCCTGGATTAATGCCCCCTTGCGGGAACTGCCACGAGTGCTGACCATAACGCCGGGCCCACATCACCTGGCCCTGACGGTTACAAATTACAATGCCGACATTTGGGCGGTAGCCATCGTCATCAATCACCGGACTACCTCAAAATAAGCTTCAATGTGAATGATTGTTTCACACTCGTTGGAAACGGTAAACCACTCTCTGTGTGGCGTGATAACGAATAACATTTGAATAACTCACAGTAATCACCCGAGTTATAAACAGTGAACGCCATCCCCGGGCCATTTTATTCACTTTTTCTGTGGATAGAGTTGTGAAGAAGTACGGAATTAACCAGGGAAAACCCGGAGTAGTCCGAACGACGTAGAGATGGAACCATTTAATAATGACATACTATTCATTAAGTTATCATACTTCTCGCCGACAAATTACAGCATAACGTGATGATCATCACATATGCGATCCGGCAACTGATGAAAGATCGAACAATGCCGCTTTTATCCACAGATAAAGCACATTCGTCGGGCACATTTTGTCTAAAAATTCGATTTTCGTCGCACGTCAAGGCTGTAAATCGAACCAGTAGTGAGGCTTTTCCCCAGTTATCCCATTTTTCTGTGGATAACATGGTGTAAGATCCTGTTCATTGTCAGTGACCAGTTCTGGAAAACCCGTTTTCACTGTTTTCACAAACGGAAAAGTGGGATAAAAAACATATATAAATCATCACATTGGTATAGTTACCCATAAAAAGGTAAACTCTATCCACAACGCACAAAAATAGCGCTCATTTTTTGACCAGAGGTTTTCTATCATGCCAGCCATCGCTCCGCTTACCGCTCCGCCGCAAAGTCAGGAGCAACTTCTTGCTCAGGCCCAGCGGCTGGCGGGTTATTCGCTGGGTGAACTGGCGGCGCTGGCAGGGATCCCTATTCCTCGCGATCTGAAACGCGATAAGGGCTGGATTGGCATCCTGCTGGAGATTTGGCTGGGCGCCAGCGCCGGAAGCAAACCCGAGCAGGATTTCGCCGCCTTAGGCGTGGAGCTGAAAACCATTCCCATTGACCGTCAGGGCCGACCTCTGGAGACCACGTTTGTTTGCGTAGCGCCGCTAACCGGTAATAGCGGCGTGACCTGGGAAAGCAGCCACGTACGGCATAAGCTGCAACGCGTGCTGTGGATCCCGGTAGAAGGCGAGCGCGAAATCCCGCTGGCGGAACGCCGCGTCGGCGCGCCGCTGCTGTGGACGCCGGACGAGGAAGAAGATCGCCAGTTGCGTATGGACTGGGAGGAGTTGATGGATCTTATCGTGCTCGGCCAGGTTGAACGAATCACCGCCCGCCACGGCGAAGTACTGCAGCTGCGCCCAAAAGCGGCCAACAGCAAAGCGCTAACGGAAGCGATCGGCGCCCACGGCGAGCCGATCCTCACCCTACCGCGCGGCTTTTATCTGAAAAAAAACTTCACCGCCGCGCTGCTTGCGCGTCATTTTCTCTTAGGCCATGAATAATTTTTTGTTCTGCCATAACGCCTGCATATAATTACCACTTTATTTTTTGCAGGACTTTGAACAATGTTATTTGCATGGATAACCGATCCTAACGCCTGGCTGGCGCTCGGCACGCTGACGCTGCTGGAGATCGTTCTCGGGATCGATAATATTATTTTTCTCTCTCTGGTTGTCGCTAAGCTTCCCACCGCTCAACGCGCCCATGCGCGGCGTATCGGGCTAATGGGAGCCATGCTGATGCGTCTCGGCCTGCTGGCGTCTATCGCCTGGGTCGTTAAGCTCACCAACCCGCTCTTCACCGTATTCGGGCAGGAGATCTCGTTTCGCGACCTGATCCTGCTGCTCGGCGGCCTGTTCCTTATCTGGAAAGCGAGTAAAGAGATCCACGAATCTATTGAAGGCGAGGAAGAAGGTCTTAAAACCAACGTCCACTCCTTCTTTGGCGCCATCGTGCAGATCATGCTGCTGGATATCATCTTCAGCCTTGATTCAGTCATTACCGCCGTGGGTCTCTCCGATCATCTGTTCATTATGATGGCCGCGGTGGTGATTGCGGTTGGAGTGATGATGTTTGCCGCGCGTCCGATCGGCGACTTCGTTGACCGTCACCCGTCGGTCAAAATGTTGGCCTTGTCGTTTCTGATCCTGGTCGGCTTCACCTTGATGCTGGAGAGCTTCGATGTGCATGTCCCGAAAGGTTACATCTACTTCGCGATGTTCTTCTCCATTGCGGTCGAAACGCTCAACCTGATGCGCAATAAGAAAAACCCGCTGTAAGCCACAAAATTGCAGTCCGGAAGCGGGCTGCAATCCTTTTTAAGACTTTACTGCTTTTTATGTCTCACAAATCAGGCTATTAATATACTGGTACGAGGTGCGGCCATAAGAGAGGTAATGACGATGAAAAAATGGGCAGTATTGATTTCCGCCGTAGGACTGGCGTTCTCGGTTTCCGGTTGCAGCAGCGATTATGTCATGGCGACAAAAGATGGACGTATGATTCTTACCGACGGTAAACCGGCGGTTGACGATGACACCGGTTTGATAAGCTACGAAGATCAGCAAGGCAATAAAATGCAGATCAACCGCGACGACGTGTCACAAATTATTAAGCGTTAAGCTTTTTCGTCGGTTAACCGCATATTTTCCGACAACCACAGCCACAGAAAAGAGTCGGGATCCCCCTGCTATATCCCCAGGGCAGCCCCCTTCAGGATCTCCAGACCCGGCTTTTTTGATATTTTCCCTTTCTCTTTTTCTCTCCCTCTGCCATGTTGTTATTCCCATCAGCCTGCAAGCGCTTTGAAGTTTGTGGGGAGATAGTTTTGTCGGGAAACTCCTGACCTTGTTGATAAAAATAAGGAAGCCGGCTATGCAGTATCACCGTATCCCACACAGTTCTCTTGAAATCAGCACGCTGGGGCTGGGCACAATGACGTTTGGTGAACAAAATAGCGAGGCCGACGCTCATGAACAGCTCGACTACGCCGTAAGTCAGGGAATCAACCTGATTGATGTCGCCGAAATGTATCCTGTCCCGCCGCGCCCGGAAACCCAGGGTCTGACCGAAACCTACGTCGGCAACTGGCTGGCGAAACGCGGCAACCGCGAAAAGCTGATTATCGCCTCTAAAGTCAGCGGTCCGGCGCGCAATAACGACAGCAGCATTCGCCCGAATCACGCGCTGGATCGCAAAAACATTCGCGACGCGCTGCACGACAGCCTCAAACGTCTGCAAACCGATTATCTCGACCTCTATCAGGTACATTGGCCGCAGCGCCAGACCAACTGTTTCGGCAAGCTGGGCTATACCTGGAGCGACTCTGCGCCGGTGGTCACCCTGCTCGATACGCTGGAAGCCCTCACCGAATTCCAGCGCGCCGGTAAAATCCGCTATATCGGCGTCTCTAACGAAACCGCCTTTGGCGTCATGCGCTATCTGCATCTGGCCGATAAGCACGACCTGCCGCGCATCGTCACGATTCAAAACCCGTACAGCCTGCTTAACCGCAGCTACGAAGTGGGGCTGGCGGAAGTGAGCCAATATGAGGGCGTTGAGCTGCTGGCGTATTCATGCCTGGCGTTCGGTACGCTGACCGGTAAGTACCTTAACGGCGCGCAGCCGGCCGGCGCACGCAATACGCTATTTAGCCGCTTTACCCGCTACAGCGGCGAGCAGGCGCAGAAAGCGGTGGCCGCTTATGTGGACATTGCCAAACGCCACAATCTCGATCCGGCGCAAATGGCGCTGGCCTTTGTGCGTCGCCAGCCGTTTGTCGCCAGCACCCTGCTCGGGGCCACGACCATGGAGCAGCTCAAGACCAACGTCGAAAGTTTGCATCTTGAGCTGAGCGAAGAGGTGTTAGCGGAGATTGAGGCGGTGCATAAGGTGTATACCTACCCGGCGCCGTAAGAGGGTAAAAATCCCGGGTAGCGGCTAACGCCTTACCCGGGCTACCGGAGAGCAGACATTTGTGAATCCGTCCCTCTCCGGGGATTATTTACGCCGTCCCCACCACCACAGCGCAGCGATGGCTAGCGCAAAGACCGCGCCAAATCCTATCCCCACGCCAACCGGCGGGATCCCAACGCTGACCGCCAGCGAGTACAGCCCCAGCATGAGCAACATCGCCACGTTTTCACCGAGGTTCTGTACCGCAATGGCGTTACCTGCGCCAACGGTATGTTTCCCGCGCTCCTGCAGCAGCGCGTTCAGCGGTACGATAAAGAAGCCGCCACACACCCCAAGCAGTAGCAGTAGGCCAAATGCCGGTAGTAGCGACTGCTGTACCGCGAAGACGATCACCGCGACGCCAATCAATATCCCGGCGGGCATACAGCGCGAGACGGTTTCCAGCGTGACCAGCTTCGCCGCTGCGCCAGCGCCAACCACAATCCCGACGGCGACCATCGCATTGAGGTAGGTCGGCATCGCGTTACTGGTGATCCCAAGCGCCACCGGCACCCAAATCACCAGCAGGAAGCGCAGCGTCACCCCCGCCCCCCAGAACAAGCTGGTGCCCATCAATGAGAAACGCGTTTCACTATTACGCCACAACGTCTTACAGGCGCTGAAGAAGCTATGCGTCATCGGCCTGAAACGCCACGACTGCCCAGGACGAGCCGCCGGGAGTTTCGGGATCCACAGGTTAGCAACCACTGCGCCGCCATAAACCAGCGCACAAACGATAAGCGCCGCCAGCACGTGCCAGTCCGCAAGAATACCGCCCGCCATCGAGCCCAGCAGGATCGCCGCGATGGTCGACGACTCCATCAGTCCGTTAGCCTTCACTAACTTATCGCCGGTGGTCAGTTCGCCCAGAATACCGTATTTCGCCGGCGAATAGGCCGCCGCGCCAATACCCACCAGCGTATAGCCGATAAACGGATTGACGCCAAAGCAAATACACCCGGCGCCGAGCAGCTTCAGGCCATTAGCGACCATCATCACCCGGCCTTTGGCGAAGCTATCGGCAAATTGCCCGACAAACGGCGCAAAGAGAATGTAAGCGCCCACAAACAACATCTGCAATACCGGCTGACTCCACTCCGGATAGTAGAGCTGCTTCATCAATGCCAGGGTGGCGAACAGCAGCGCATTATCGCCGAAGGCCGACAGGAACTGGGCGCAGATCACCGCCATCATCCCTTTCGAGTACAGTGAAGCGTTAGTGTGCACTGACTCACTCATGTGTATGTTCCGCCTCTTCAACCATGCCTTTCAGGGTGACAAAGTCCGGCTTGCCGCTGCCCAGTACCGGCAGCTGTTTCAGCCAACGAATATCGCGCGGTACCGCCAGCTCCGGTACGCCGTGTTCACGCGCGTAGCGCAGCAGCTTTTCGCGATTGAGTTCATTATCGGTGGTAAACAGCACCAGCGCCTCGCCTTTGCTGGCGTCCTGCTTAATGGCCGTGGCGTGCATTTTGTCCGGCGAGACCGCCAAAGCGACCTGCTCGACCATCTCCAGCGAGACCATCTCGCCGGCGATTTTGGCGAATCGCTTGGCGCGACCCTGAATACGAACGTAGCCCTGCTCGTCAAAGACGACGATATCGCCGGTGTCGTACCAGCCGCTCTCCACTTCACCGTGCTGGTTTTCCGCCGTCGGCGCTTCCAGCACGCCGGGGTTTTCTACCCGCAGATAGCCTTTCATGATGTTTGGCCCTTTCAACTGCAGGCGGCCCCCCTGCTCGATGCCCGGCATCGCCAGCAATCGGGCATCCATCCCCGGAAGAATGCGCCCGACGGTACCGACTTTCGCCGCCATCGGAACGTTGATGGAGACCACCGGCGCACATTCGGTCACGCCGTAGCCTTCAAGGATGCGCAGGCCAAATTTGTCCTGCCACAGCTGTTTGGTGCTGTCCTGCAGTTTTTCCGCCCCTGCCACCACATAGCGCAGACGATAAAAATCATATGGGTTGGCAAAGCGGGCATAGTTGGCGAGGAAGGTTGAGGTGCCGAACAACACGGTACAGTTACGATCGTAGACCAGCTCCGGCACCACCCGATAGTGCAGCGGGCTTGGATAGAGGAACACTTCCGCGCCGGTGAATAGCGGCGTCAGCAGGCCGACCGTCAGGCCGAAGGAGTGGAACAGCGGCAGCGCCGACATAAAGCGATCGTTGGCGGTAAAATCGGCGATGGTTTTAATCTGTTCCACGTTAGCCAACAGGCTTTTATGGCTATGCACCACCCCTTTTGGGTTCCCCTCCGAGCCGGAGGTAAAGAGGATCATCGCCGCATCTTCCGGCTGCTGCTTGACCTGCGCCAGACGCGGCGCCAGCAGATGGCCAAATATCCACAGCTTGTCGGCGGTAGTGACATCGCCTTTCAGATCTTCCAGAAACACCCAGCGCACCTGAGTCAGCTGCTCCGGCAGGTGCCAGAGTTTGCCTTTATCGAGGAAGGTACGGGAAGTAAAAATGGTTTTGATTTCCGCGGCGGTAATCGCGCTGCTGAGTCCTTTGACGCCGGCGGTATAGTTCATCATTGCCGGGATACGCCCGCGGGCAATCGCGCCGAAAATCACCGCCGCGCTGATACCGGCGTTAGGCAGCATCAGGCCGATTTTCTCGCCCTGCGCACTGTATTTTTCCAGAATACGCGCGACGAACAGCGTTTTGGTCAACAGTTTCCGGTAGGTATCCGGCTGGAAATTAATATCTTCCACGCAGTTTTTACGCGCGCCAAAGCGGTCCTGCGCCGCCAGTAGCGACTCATACAGCGTTTCACGCGGGCGCACCGCCATGCGCGCTTCCATCATAATCTGGTGCAGCATTTCGCCGGCGATTTTTCGCCGATCGCGGGCGCGCGGCGCTTCCGGCATCGGCAGATGCGTCGGCGGCAGTAAATGGAGCTGAATACGCGGGAACAGGCGGCGTTTTACCAGCCCCTTAAGACGGCTGAACGGCGTAAGTTCGGCGCCTTCGATTCGCAGCGGCACAATGGTCGCTTTCGACTTCGCCGCCACAAACGCCGCGCCGTCGTAGATTTTCATCAGCGAACCGCTTACCGAAATACGCCCTTCCGGAAAGATAACCACCGGGCGCCCCTGCTCAATCAAGCGCACCAGATGCTTAATTGACATCGGCTTGGTGGGGTCCAGCGGAACAAAGTCGATAAGCGGCGTCAGCGCCCGCATAAACCAGCGCTGGCTAATCGAGGTATAGACCGCAAACACCGGCCGAACGGGCAGAAAGAGCGCCAGTAAAATACCGTCGAGAAATGAGACATGATTTGGCGTAATTAATACTTTTTCCTGATAGAGCGCCTGAGTGTCTCCGGTCAATCGTACCCGGTACAATCCTTTGAACAGTAATCGAAAAAATCCCAACAGCATAACGACTCCGCGTGGCTGATTTAGTATTCCGAGCAGGTTACATGAGAAGGCGGGGAAAAGCAGTGTGGGGGAAGAAAATTCAGAATAAAAAAAACCTGCGCATCCGCGCAGGTCGGTGCAAGATAATCAGTACGAAGTGCGTACTTAAGAAACTCACCAATCAATACCTCTGGGACCCTGATTGTCGCGTTTTTACCCGCGATCGCGCCAGCGCGAAAACGCAAGGGAATGAGCCTAAGTGCAACCAGGTATTACGATTTTCGCTATCTGTAACAGCATGAATAACAGGCAAAAAAAAACCTGCGCATCTGCGCAGGTTGGTGTAATTAAGTGGTCAACGTGACGTTGACTCCACCTATCAATACCTCTGGGATAGCCAGAGTATCAATGCAGCACTCAACGAAACCAGCGAACATTCGCAACAGCTAATCGCAAAGTGTAAGCAAAGATGAGAATTCTCTTTTCACCGTTGCATCCCACGCATTGTGCTGTGTAACTTTGTCACCGCTAATCCTTGTCTGCGTCACATTTGTATCAACCAGAATGGCCGTAGCCTTGAATCCGCTGCGCTTTCCCGTAACATAACTATCATGTAAACGCTTACCCTAAAAAAGGTCAGGTATGGCGACAATTAAGGATGTAGCCCGACTCGCAGGAGTCTCCGTCGCTACCGTCTCACGCGTTATCAACAACTCGCCAAAAGCGAGTGAAGCCTCTCGTCAGTCGGTAACGGCGGCGATGGAAACCCTGAACTACCACCCCAACGCCAACGCCCGCGCGCTGGCGCAGCAGTCAACGGAAACCATCGGTCTGGTGGTGGGCGACGTTTCCGATCCCTTCTTCGGCGCGATGGTTAAAGCCGTCGAGCAGGTGGCCTACAGCACCGGTAATTTTCTGCTTATCGGCAACGGCTATCACAATGTGCAAAAGGAACGTCAGGCAATTGAACAGCTGATCCGCCACCGCTGCGCGGCGCTGGTAGTGCACGCTAAAATGATCCCCGACGACGAGCTGGCGGGGCTGATGAAACAGATCCCCGGCATGGTGTTAATTAACCGCATCGTACCGGGTTTCGAACAGCGTAGCGTGGCGCTCGATGACCGCTACGGCGCCTGGCTGGCGACGCGCCATCTGATTCAGCAGGGCCACAGCCGCATTGGCTATATCTGCTCTAACCACGCGATTTCCGATGCCGAAGACCGGCTGCAAGGTTATTACGATGCCCTGAAAGAGAGCGGCCTGCCCGTCAATGACCGGCTGGTCACCTTCGCCGAGCCTGACGAAAGCGGCGGCGAGCTGGCGATGACCGAGCTATTAGGCCGCGGCAGAAACTTTACCGCCGTCGCCTGTTACAACGATTCAATGGCCGCAGGCGCAATGGGGGTGCTCAACGATAACGGTATCGAGGTGCCGCAGGAAATTTCGCTGATTGGCTTCGATGACGTGCTGATCTCGCGCTACGTGCGCCCGCGCCTGACCACCGTGCGTTATCCGATCGTCACCATGGCGACCCAGGCGGCGGAGTTGGCCCTGGCATTGGCGGAACAGCGCCCGGCGCCGGAAATCACTCACCTCTTCAGCCCGACGCTGGTGCGCCGTCACTCGGTGATAACGCCCGCGGAAAGTGACAAGTCGTAGCGGTACAAGCTCACGGCGGTGGCCGGGTAATCCAGGCCCTCGCCGATATAGCGCCAGCCAAAGCGTTCGTAAAAGTCGCGGCAGGCGGAATAGAGATAAAGCTGCGGATAACCGCACTGACGGGCATAGTCGATGACGTGCCGCTGCAGCTTCCCAGCCAGCCCCTGCCCGCGCGACGTTTCGGCGACAAACAGTGCCGCCATCCAGGGAAACAGATCCTGACGGCTGAGCAAATCGCAACGCCACAGCCCTACGGTCCCCAGCAGCGCCTCGCCTTCGGTGGCGATAAAGGTCAGCGGCAGCGCCCCCGGCGTTTGGCTATGTTCAACAATACTGCTAAAAAACGCCTGCGGTAAGGCATCGCCGGCAAAAGCCTGCCATAGCCACTCCGCCACCTGCTGCCCATGCTGCGGCGCGGCGTACAACGGTTGAATCTGCATTTTTTCCCCCCTGTGAATCGATGAATTCTAGCGCGCCGCGCCCGCCCGCGCATCAAGGGTCTGAAAATGCCTTCAACAGGATTTCCGCAAAAAGCGTGATCGCGATAGTCTTTGCCGTCGTCAGGTTCATATCCCTCTGAATGACTGTGATAAACTGCGCCCTATCACCGGTTATCAGGAATCGACGAATGGCAACAATGCTGGATGTCTCAATACGCGCAGGCGTCTCGAAAGCGACGGTTTCCCGCGTGTTGAACGGCACAGGTCAGGTAAAAGAGAGTACCCGTCAACAGGTCTTCAAAGCGATGGAAGAGCTGGGCTACCGGCCTAATTTTCTCGCCCGTTCGCTGGCGAATCGCACCAGCAACAGCATTGGCCTGGTGGTATCGACATTCGACGGTTTTTACTTTGGCCGCTTACTGCAGCAGGCCTCGCGTCAAACGGAAGCCTGGGGCAAGCAGCTTATCGTCACCGATGGCCACGATGCGCCCGAGCGGGAAGAAGAAGCGGTGCAAATGTTGGCCGACCGTCAGTGTGACGCCATCGTGCTCTACACCCGCCATATGAGCGAACAGAAAATCATGTCGCTTATCGAAACCATTGAAACGCCGCTGGTGGTGATCAATCGCGATGTTAGCCAGGCGCGGGAACGCTGCGTGTTCTTTGAACAGCAGGAAGCGGCGTTTCAGGCCGTCGACTATCTGATTTCCCAGGGGCATCGCGATATCGCCTGCCTGACCGTGCCGATGCATACCCCAACGGGTAAAGCGCGCCTGGCGGGCTACCGCAGCGCGCTGGAAAAACACGGAATTGCGTGGGAACCGGCGCGGGTCAAATACGGCGATTCAACGATGACCCGCGGTTATGAGCTGTGTCGGGAATTATTAGAAGAGAAAACGCCGTTTAGCGCGCTCTTCTCCTGTAACGATGATATGGCGTTGGGCGCCTCGAAAGCGCTATATCAGGCGGGGCTGCGCATTCCGCAGGACGTATCGCTCTTCGGCTTTGACGACGCTCCTAGCGCGAAGTGGCTGGAGCCGGGATTATCAACGGTTTATCTGCCGATCGACAATATGATTACCACCGCCATCGACCAGGCGATTAAGCTCGCCAACGCACAGCCGATCGAAACAATCCCGCCGTTCACCGGTACGCTGGTACTGCGTGAATCGGTGACGACGGGGCCATTCTTTAAATAAGCTCCAGCGCCAGCAGTTCTTCAATGGTCTGGCGACGGCGAATCAGGCGCGCGCTGCCGTTATCAAACAGCACTTCCGGTAGTAACGGGCGGCTGTTGTAGTTTGAAGACATCGATGCGCCGTAGGCGCCGGTATCGTGCAGCACCAGGTAATCCCCCGGCGAGACCGCCGGCAGCAGGCGAGTTTCCACTTTGCCGCCCTCCTGCTGGGTAAAGACGTCGCCGGATTCGCACAGCGGCCCCGCGACCACGGTTTCCAGCTGCGTCTCGCCGCTCAGGTCGCGCCCGTCCGCCGCCAGCGCGGTAATATGATGATAGCTGCCGTACATGGCCGGGCGCATCAGATCGTTAAAGCCGGCGTCGATCAGCACGAAGTGGCGGCTGCCCATCTCTTTCACGCTACGCACCTGTGATACCAGCACCCCGGATTCCGCCACCAGGAAACGCCCCGGTTCAATTTCCAGCTTCACCGGATGCCCCAGATGTTTGGCGATCTGCTCGCGCGCCGCATTCCACAGGCCAAAGTAGTGATCGGTATCGATCGCCTCTTCGCCTTCATGATACGGGATCGATAATCCGCCGCCAGCGGAGATCGCCTGCAGATCCTGACCAAACTCCACCACCTGGCGCACCATCGCGCCGCATACTTGCTCAAGGTGGCCGTAATCAACGCCGGAGCCGATATGCATATGGATGCCGACCAGCTGTAGCGAATGGCGGCGAATCACCTCCAGCGCCTGCGGCAGCTGGCTGAACCAGATACCGTGTTTGCTGTTTTCGCCGCCGGTATTGGTCTTCTGGCTGTGGCCGTGGCCAAATCCTGGATTGACCCGCAGCCAGACGCGGTGGCCCGGCGAGACTTCACCCAGTTGGCTAAGCATATCCACGGATCCGGCATTCACTGGGATCTGTAATGCTTTCACCCGCTCGAGGGTCGCGCGATCGATCAGATCGGCGGTAAAGACGATATCGTCCGGATGCTGCACGGGATCGTAACCTGCCGCCAGCGCGCGTTCGATCTCGCCAAGCGACACCGAATCCACCTTCACGCCCTGCTCGCGCATCAGACGCAGAATATGAATATTGGAGCAGGCCTTCTGCGCAAAACGCACTACGTCAAACTGGCTAAGTTGGGCAATATGGCGGCGGATAATCTGCGCGTCATAGACCCATACCGGGCAGCCGAACTCAGCGGGCAGGCGCAGTAGATTGTCAGCGGTCAGATCGGTATCGGTGGCGTTCAGCGAGCGTGGCATAAGGACTCCGGTGCGTGCGTGTGTTTGTCGATGTTTTTTCCGATTACGCCACAGCGGGAAGAGAATAAAAAATATCGTTTTGTCGCGAGTCTATGCAAAAATGATATGGCTATCTGATGCTAACCGGGAGCCGCCCATGCCTGCCGTCAACTTACGCCATATTGAGATTTTCCACGCGGTGATGACCACCGGCAACCTGACCGAAGCGGCGCGGATGCTGCACACCTCGCAGCCGACGGTCAGCCGTGAACTGGCGCGCTTTGAGAAAGTACTCGGCTTAAAGCTGTTTGACCGCGCCCGCGGCCGTCTGCAGCCGACGGTCCAGGGGCTGCGACTGTTTGAAGAAGTACAGCGCTCGTGGTACGGGCTGGATCGCATCGTTAGCGCCGCGGAGAGCCTGCGCGAATTCCGCCAGGGAGAGCTGTCGATAGCCTGTCTGCCGGTCTTTTCGCAGTCATTTCTGCCGCTGCTGCTACAACCATTCCTCGCGCGCTATCCGGACGTCAGCCTGCAGATCGTGCCGCAGGAGTCGCCGCTGCTGGAGGAGTGGTTGTCCGCCCAGCGCCACGATTTAGGGTTAACGGAAACGCTGCATACGCCGGCCGGCACCGAGCGCACGCCGCTGCTGACCTTAAATGAGGTCTGCGTACTGCCACAGGATCACCCGCTGGCCGCGAAAACCGAACTCACCCCCGCCGACTTCCACGGCGAAAACTATATCAGCCTGTCGCGCACCGACAGCTATCGTCAGCTGCTTGATGCGCTGTTTATGGAGCACCAGGTAAAACGACGGATGGTGGTGGAAACCCACAGCGCGGCGTCGATCTGCGCGATGGTGCGCGCCGGAGCGGGCATTTCGGTGGTCAACCCGCTCACCGCCCTCGACTACGCTGAGAGCGGCGTGGTGGTGCGGCGATTCAGCGTCGATGTGCCCTTTACCGTCAGCCTAATCCGCCCGCTACATCGCCCCGGCTCCGCGCTGGTCGACGCCTTTGTCCAGCATCTGCAAACCAGCCTGCCGCGTATCGAACAGCCGCTGGCGGCGGTACTTAAGAGAGCATAAATTCCACCGCGTCGGCGGCATGGATCGCCGCGGTATCAAATACCGGCAGCGGGCTACTCGTTTCCGGTACCAACAGGCCGATTTCGGTGCAGCCGAAGATAACGCCTTCCGCCCCCTGCGCCGCCAGCGCCTCGATGACCTGCAGATAATAGTCGCGCGAGGCGTCGCTAAAGGTGCCGAGGCACAGCTCATCAAAGATAATCTGATTGATGCGCGCCCGATCGTCGGCCTGCGGGATCAGCGTCTCAATGGCAAACTGCTGCTGCAGACGGCCGCGATAAAAATCCTGCTCCATGGTGTAGCGGGTACCCAATAGCGCGACCCGACGCTGGCCTTTAGCGCTGATAGCCCGCCCGGTGGCGTCGGCGATATGCAGGAACGGCACCTCGCAGCGGGCTTCAATCGCATCAGCCACCTTATGCATGGTGTTGGTGCACAGCACGATACCCTCGGCGCCGGCCTGCTGTAGCCCCAGCGCCGCCGCGGCGAGGATCTCGCCGGCGCGATCCCATTCCCCTGCCGATTGGCAGGCTTCAATCTCATGAAAATCAACGCTATGAAGCAACAGGCTGGCGGAATGCAGGCCGCCGAGCCGCGCTTTAATGCCTTCATTAATTAACCGGTAATAGGGAATGGTGGATTCCCAGCTCATGCCGCCCAGCAGGCCGATGGTTTTCATTATCTGCTCCTTTATGGTTTGCTCCAGTGAAGCAAACCTGCCGATAACTTTCCACTGTTGCTGTTGGGCGGCGGCCACATCAGAAGAAATATTTAAAGCGCACGCGCGCGCCATAGCGTTCGTCGGCGTTCCCGCCCTGTTGGGCCGACGAATCCAGCCATGAGGCATAGGCGCCGAGATAAATATTAAAGTTCGGCATATCCATGATATTCGGCAGTTGCCAGGAGGTATGAATCGTGTGGATGTCATAGCGGCCCGGCGTCAGAATCGCGCAGTCGCCATCGCACTCGCCGCTGACCCCCGCCATGTTGAACTGGTCGATTTTGTTGTGCGCGTAGATATATCCCAGCTCGACGCGATGCCACAGCGCGTTAATACCGGCGCTGAAATCCTCTTCATCCGCCGCGTCCAGATAAGCGGTGCTGAGATTCACCACCATGCCATTTTCGGCATCGGTTTTAAGCGTATTCCAGCTCATCGTCAGACCGTAACCGGTACGGCTGGACTGATCGACCCAGCGTCCATTCTGGTTTTGATAGCCATAAGCATTGTTCACCAGATTGCTCTCAACCGCCGCCGCCACCGACCACGGCCCGGACTGCCAGGCCGCCACCGGCCGCACGTAGACCACGTTTTTACGATTATCGAGCGCGTTGCCGTGGTAGTTTTGATCGACAAACAGCGAACTGCCGTCTTCCACCAGCGTGTTGAGCTCAAAGTACCAGTTATCGAGGTATTTGCTCAGCAGGAAATTACCGCCGCTGCTGCTACGCCCGCGCCCCTCTTTCATCATGTAGATATAACCGTAACCGTCGCTATAGAGATCGTTGGCGGTATTACCAGAATATTCAATAAACGTATCCTGATTCAACGGGAACATATCGTAGGCTTCAAAGCGCCCCACTTTTATTTTCCAGTCATTTTCCTGACCAAAGAAAAATACGGCATCATCAAGATTCATTTTTCCGGTCATATCCGCCAGCGGTTGTACGCTAAAGCCGGAGTATTTCCCATTAGCGCCTTTACGTAAACCATCGAATCCTAACAAAATACGCCCATTAATATCCCAGCGCTCTTTATCCCCCGGCGCCCAGTTCTTATTCGCGCTGGTTTTTACCGAGGTCAGGCTGCCGGTTCGGCTGGCGCCATCCATATTAAATTCAACATCACCGTAAAATTTTAAATCGACATCTTTATTCACCGCCAGCGCGGGCGCAGGCACGCTGCTTTTAGCCGTCGCGCGCTCCTGCTGTTTCAGTTCGCGGATTTCCGCCTCGGCGTTTTGCGCCCGCTGCTCGGTGGCTTTTAAGCGCTGCTCCATCTGCGCCAGGCGCTCCTCAAGCGAAAGCGTTTGCTGCGCGCCGGCGGCGGGAATAAATAAAGACGAGATAAGACATCCAACCCAGATTTTATTCATCGTTAGACCCTGCTTATTATATATTAAAGGTATTGTTTTATTATTTTGGTAAATATTAAATACCCGCCAGCGATTGCTAACGGGTGATTCTGGTTAATGACTCTTTAATTAGATGTTCCACGCTCCGCCATCAATTAATGCCGCACTGCCGCTCCAGGAAAATAAAGCTAATTCCCGGCGCCGGGCATCAGGATAAATACGGCTGCTGAGGCAGGCTTCGCCATCATTGACGAAAACCTCAACGGATGAGCTATCGAAAAATAGCCGCAGCTTCAACGCCGAACCGGCCGGTAACGCAACGCTGCGGGTGCCGCACAAACCATATTGCGGATAGCGGCGCTCCAGCACCAGACGCTGCATCTGATTGTCGACATATACCCTCAGCCCTTCGCCAAAGCTCAAACCGTACTGCTCGGCGCCGCTATTGGCCGTATCCCAATGCAGGTTGACCTCCATGGTTTCGCAGTGCTCTACCATCGTCAGCTGCTGATTCTTCAACGAACTGACCGGCCACGGGAACCAGTCGCGGCGCAGGCCTTCCACCTCTTTTGCCGGACGCATCAATAACCGATTATTCGCGCCGAGGCTTAACTCGCGCGGCAGCGACAGCATACCGGCCCAACCGTCCTGCTGCTCCGGCAGCGGCGACTCCCACATGTCCAGCCAGCCGATAACAATTCGTCGGCCATCGGGGGTGAGGAAGCTTTGCGGCGCATAGAAATCGTGGCCGCTGTCGAGTTCGACAAACGCCTCTTCGCGGACAAAAGGTTGCCCCGGCTGCCAGTCTCCCAGCAGGTAGCCGCTCTGGAATAAATTGCGCCGGGCAAAGCCGTCTGCGGCCATCCCCTGCGGCGAGAACATCAGCACCCGCTTGCCATCGAGTTCAAAGAAATCCGGGCACTCCCACATGTAGCCCATCCCCGCTTCGGCCTGGGCAAGAATACCGGCGTCCTGCCAGTGGCGCAGGTCGGCGGAACGGTACAACCGCACCTGGCCGACGTCGTCTACCCGCGCGCCGACCACCATGTACCAGCTTTCACCTTCACGCCATACTTTCGGGTCGCGAAAATGGTGCATCCCCGGCGGGGTATCAATGACCATCCCCTGGCGCTCAAAATGGATGCCGTCGCGGCTGGTCGCCAGACACTGGACCTGGTACAGATTATTTTCATCAGCGGGATCGCCATGAAATTTATGGCCGGTGTAGATAAGCGCCAGCGTATCACCATCAACCACCGCCGAGCCGGAGAAGCAGCCGTCTTTATCTTCCGGCCCTTCCGGCGCCAGCGCCACCGGCAGGTGTTCCCAATGCACAAGATCCTTGCTGCGCGCGTGGCCCCAGTGCATCGGCCCCCACTGGTTTGAATACGGGTGGTGCTGATAAAACGCGTGGTACCAGCCGTCGAACCATACCAGCCCATTGGGGTCGTTGATCCAGCCGGCACGGGCCGCCAGGTGATAACGCGGATACCAGCGCGGGTTGAGATCCACGCTTTTCGTCTGCAGTTCCCGCTCCGCGTTACTAATGGAATACATCATATTCATTTCTCTTTTCAGTCAGATAGTGGATGGCTGCGACATGAGCGAATCCGAAGAGGCCTTATTGGATCGCAGCAGGAAGATGGAGATGAAGGTGGTACAGAACACCAGTAGTCCCATGATCAAATAGGAGTCGGCGAAACCGTATTTTTCGTAGCTATAGCCCGCCAGCGGCGACAGTACGGTGGCGATAACCGAACTGGTGCAGGCGAAACCAACCAGGTACAGGGTGGAAGAAAGGCGTTTATCAAAGTTCAGGCTGTTGTATTTAAAGATGGAAACCAGCAGCACCGGCAATTCCACGGCGTGCAGCAGTTTCGTAATCGAGATCAGAACCGGGCCTTCCACCAGCCCGGAGGCCACCATGCGCATCGCCATCACCATGCCGGCGAAGATCAGGCCGTTTTTCGCGCCGATGCGGTTGACCAGCCACGGGGCGCAGAACATCCCCGCCGCTTCGAGGAACACCTGGAATGAGTTGAGATAGCCATACATCGCGTTCCCTTCATGCAGCGTGGCGAACTGCGAAGAGAAATAGACCGGGAATTGCTGGTCGTAAACGCCGTAAATACAGGTGCCGACGACGAAAAACACCAGCGCCCAGAAGCGCGGCAGCGTCAGCAGGCGCAGCGCGTCTTCCAGCGTGACTTTACCGCCACTGACCGCCTCCTGCATGGCGTGCGGCGCTGAAGAAACCTTAAGCCGCGCCAGCAACATGAAGAAAACCAGACCGGAACAGCTGGCGACGGCGAAATTCAGCTGTGGGTTAATGTTGAACAGCAGCCCGGCGAAAAAGGTCGCCACCGCCCAGCCCAGCGATCCCCACATCCGCGCTTTGCCGAATTCAAACTGGCTTTGCCGCGCCACGCGCTCGGTATAGGACTCCAGCACGCCAATGCCGCCGTTAAAGGTCAGGCCGATATAGATGCCGCCAAAAATACTGCCGAGCAGCACGTTGATTTTGAGCAGATAGCCAAACAGCAGATAGGCCGGCCCGGAAAGGATCAGTAAGACCGTGATATACCAGAGTAAGTTTTTGCGCAGCCCCAGTTTATCCTGGATAAAGCCGTAGCAAATCTGGGCGAATAGCGCCGAGACCGACAGCACCGCGTAGATAATGCCGGTATCCCCGGCTTTCAGCCCTACCTCCTGATGTAGCCAGATGGAAAGCAACGAGCCGGAAGAAGACCAGGTAACAAAAAAGAAAAACAGTAAGGCACTGAGTAAGGGGTAGCTGTGAGAGTGATGTGTCTTCATCATGACATTCTCGTGTTGGAGTAATGTGCAAATGGTAACGTTAACAAAAAACAACTCTCATCTGGTTTTGTGACGATTCATGATGTTAATCACAAAAGTTAACGTTAACATAATGGAGATGAGATCGCGATCAACTATTCCTCGCCATGCTTCACCATCGGGCTGGGATAGACTATCGTATGATCCTTTTACATCAGCGACTTAGTTGTATACCGGAGTAATCACCATGGCATCCCTGAAAGATGTAGCGAAGCTAGCCAACGTCTCACTGATGACGGTATCCCGCGCGCTGAACAGCCCGGAGCGCCTGAAGGCGGAAACGCTCGCCCGCGTACAAGCAGCGATTGAACAGACCAATTACGTCCCCGACCTGTCGGCGAAGAAAATTCGCGGCGCCCGGGCAACGCCGAGCACCATCGGCGTACTGGCGCTGGACACGGTGACCACCCCTTTCTCGGTAGAGATAACGCTCTCTATCGAAGAGACGGCGCGGGCCCACGGCTGGAACAGCTTTGTGGTCAACATGTTCTCGGATGACAACCCTGATGCCATTCTCGACCTGCTGCTTTCCCATCGCCCGGACGGCATCATTTACACCACCATGGGGCTGCGCCAGGTTCCGCTACCGGCAAAATTGTTGACGCTGCCCTGTGTACTGGCCAACTGCGAAAGCCTGAACGAGAACGTCGCCAGCTATATTCCGGATGATGAACAGGGCCAGTACGACGCGGTGAAAGCGCTGCTGGCCGCCGGCTATCGCCGCCCGCTCTGTTTGCATCTTCCGGCCAGGCATCTGGCGACGATACGCCGTCGACAGGGGCTGGAACGCGCCTGCCGTGAGGCGCAGGTTGATCCGGATACGCTCGATCACTGCTATATGACCTACGGTGACGAACACTATCGCGATATTCCCGGCCAGCTGCTGGCCCATATTGAGCAGGGTAAACCGCGGTTTGATTCCGTGGTGTGCGGCAACGATCGCATCGCCTTTATGGTCTACCAGACGCTGCTGGCGCAGGGTTTGCGGATCCCGGAAGATGTGGCGGTGGTGGGTTATGACAATATGGTGGGTATTGGCGATCTCTTCCTGCCGCCGCTGTCAACGGTGCAACTGCCGCATTATGAAATTGGCCGCCTGAGCGCCCTGCATATCATTAACGGCGACAGCCATCGGGATACCATTAAGGTTCCCAGCCCGTGGCTGCCGCGTGAATCCGTGTGATCAGTTGCCGATGTTACGCAGCTTTTCGCCGGACATCAGCTTGCGTTCGATGTGCTCCAGCGTCACGTTTTTGGTTTCCGGGATCAGCCAGAAGGTCACGCCGATAAAGGCCACGTTCAGCGCGGTATAGAGCCAGAACGTGCCTGCCGCGCCAATCGCGTCCAGCAGCGTCAGGAAGGTCGCGCCAATAATCATGTTCGACACCCAGTTGGTAGTGGTCGAACAGGTGATGCCGAAGTCGCGGCATTTTAGCGGCTGGATCTCGGAGCACAGGATCCAGACTACCGGCGCGGCGCTCATCGCGTACCCGGCAATACACATCATGGTCATTCCCACCGATAACCAGGAGAGGCCGCTGCCGGCGGTACCGTTATCAAACTGCATCAGGCAGTAGCCCAGCACCAGGGTGCCCAACGCCATCACGCTAAAGCCGATTTTCAATGCCGGTTTACGCCCGGCCTTATCAACGGTAAACACCGCGATAAAGGTGGCGAACATGAAGGTCAGGCCGACCACCAGCGTGGCGATCATCTGCTGCTCGGTGGTGGTAAAGCCGGCCATTTTGAAGATTCGCGGCGCGTAATACATGATGATATTCATGCCGGTAAACTGCTGCATCGCCTGCAATAACATGCCGAGGAACACCGCCCGACGCACGTTGCGGTTCACTTTGAACAGCGCCCATCCCCTCTGCTTCAGCTTCAGGCTTTCGCGAATTTCATTCAGTTCATCGCGCGCCTTTTCCGAGGTATCGCGCAGCATGCGCAGCACTTCTTCGGCCTCGATATGGCGGCCTTTTTCCGCCAGCCAGCGCGGGCTGTTTGGCAGGAACACCACCAGGATAATCAGCAATACCGCCGGCAGCGCCAGCACGCCAAGCATCGCCCGCCAGTTGCCGCTGTAGCTGAAGGCGGTATCGGATAAGAAGGCCAGCACGATGCCAAGCGTGACCATCAACTGATACATGCTGATCATCTTGCCGCGAACGTTTTCGCTTGCCATTTCAGAAAGATAGAGCGGCGCGGTATAAGAGGCGATACCGACGGCGACGCCAAGGACAATACGCGCCGCCAGCAGCATCTCGACGCTGGTGGCGAATGCCGAGCCGATAGAGCCCGCCACAAATAGCACCGCGCCAACCATCAAACTGTATTTACGGCCAAGACGGAAAGAGAGCCAGCCGTTGAACAGCGCGCCAATCGCCGCGCCAAGCATCATACTGCTGACCACCCACTCCTGCAGACGGCTGGATAAAACGAAATGATCGGTGATGAAAGGTAGCGCCCCGGCAATCACGCCGATATCAAGGCCGAATAACAAACCCGCCACCGCGGCGGCAATGGAGACAAACTGGTTCATGCGCCGGGTGTTGCGCTGCGCATTGGGGAGTAAACCCGGATCGGTGGTCAATGAAGTCATTTTTTTCCTGCCTCAACAGAGTATGCGTGCAGTGAAAGTACGGGATCGCAGGGCTAAGGTGTCAGGCGGGAGATGGCGAAGATATGGATAAAACGGCTGGTAGCATTGTTTTTGTGATGGACATTAAACTTTATCTTATGCAAAAAATGCTGTCCGATCGTCAAAACAACCCTGATGAATGGCGAGTATTTTATTTTCCATTACTAACGAGTATGGATTATTTAAACCTCATGATATGGACGATCATTGTTCAGAAAACAACCCGCCGGTTGGCGGGTTGTTCGACTATGTCTGTTAGCGCGCCAGCCAACCGCCGTCTACCGCCACGGTATAGCCGTTGATGTAATCGGATGCGCTGGAGGCAAGAAACACCACCGGACCCATTAAATCGCTCGGCAGCCCCCAGCGACCGGCCGGGATACGGTCGAGAATTTCCGCGCTGCGCTGTTCATCGGCACGCAGCTGCTGGGTATTGTTGGTTGCCATGTAGCCAGGGGCAATGGCGTTAACATTGATATTATGCTTCGCCCATTCGTTGGCCAGCAGGCGAGTTACGCCCATGACGCCGCTTTTCGAGGCGGTGTAGGACGGCACGCGGATCCCCCCCTGGAACGACAGCATGGAGGCAATATTGATGATCTTGCCGCCGTTACGCTGGGCGATGAAATGCTTCGCCGCGGCCTGGGACATAAAGAAGACGCTTTTGATATTCAGGTTCATCACGTCATCCCAGTCTTTCTCACTGAATTCGATAGCATCCTGACGGCGGATCAGCCCCGCGTTATTGACCAGAATATCGATGTGACCGAATTCCGCCACCGCGCGCTCAAGCAACTGCGGAATACCATCTATCTGCCGCAGGTCGGCGGTGAGGCTTAAAAAACGACGCCCCAGCGCGGTAACGCGCTCGATGGTTTCCGTCGGCTCAACGATATTAATACCGACGATATCGCAGCCCGCTTCCGCCAGCCCAACCGCCATGCCCTGGCCTAAACCGGTGTCGCAGCCGGTCACTACCGCGACTTTCCCCTGAAGAGAGAATGCATCAAGAATCATATCTGGTTCCTTTCTTTCACGGCCTGCTCACCACAGGCAAGGTTCTGAGGTTAAGAAGAACTCCTGGAACATCCCCATCATAAAAATAAAACAGAGTTCCGTTTTGCTAATGCTCACATAGTAGATCGCGGAAAAATCATTTTCAATGACAATTAAAACAACGTTTCATTTTTTATGATTAAAAATGATAAAAACACAAAACGGATCACATCGCCAGGGAGCGGTGACCCGTGAAAACACTTAAAATACAACTATTTAGCTTATCTTTGAAAAATAAGCGCAGAGAATGAAAATCTGGTAGAAAAACGAAGAAAGGAAGATCGGTGAGGATGATGGACCTCGCGCCAAAGATGGCGCGAGATCGTATTATGCGCGCTCCACCGCCAGCGCAACGCCCTGACCGCCGCCGATACACAGCGTCGCGAGCCCTTTACGCGCATCGCGCTTAATCATTTCATGTACCAGCGACACCAGAATACGGCAGCCGGAGGCGCCAATAGGATGGCCCAGAGCGATAGCCCCGCCGTTGACGTTAACCCGCCGTTCATCCCACTCCAGCACTCTGCCAACGGAAATCGCCTGGGCGGCGAAAGCTTCATTGGCTTCAATTAAATCCACTTCATCCAGCCGCCAACCCGCGCGCTCAAGACAGCGGCGGGTAGCGTGTACCGGCGCAATGCCCATTAGCGCCGGATCGACGCCGACGCTGGCGAAGGCGCGAATGCGCGCCAGAATCGGCAGCCCCAGCTCCTGGGCCTTTGACTCGCTCATCATCATCACCGCCGCCGCGCCATCGTTAATACTCGATGCATTACCCGCGGTCACCGACCCAAGCTGGTCGAAGGTGGGCATCAGGCTGGCTAACCCTTCAGCGCTGGCATCCATCCGCGGCTGCTCGTCGGTATCCACCAGCCGTTGACTGCCGTTATGCTCGGTGGCGACCGGCACGATTTCATCGCGAAACCGCCCGGAGTCTATCGCCCGCCGCGCTTTTCGCTGCGAGCTAAGCGCCCAGGCGTCCTGTAGTTCACGGCTGATCCCATACTCCCGCGCCAGATTTTCCGCCGTTACGCCCATATGGTAGTCATTGAAAGCGTCCCACAGCCCATCATGCACCAGGCTGTCGATAAGCTGGCTATTGCCCAGCTGCGCGCCGGTTCGGCTATCGGTAAGCACATGCGGCGCGCGGCTCATGTTTTCCTGGCCGCCGGCAATCACCACATCCGCTTCGCCGCACTGGATAGCCTGAGTCGCCAGGTGCAGCGCTTTCAGCCCGGAGCCGCAAACGTCGTTGATGGTGATCGCCGAAACGGTATTCGGCAGCCCGCCGCGGATCGCCGACTGACGCGCCGGATTCTGCCCGGTGCCCGCGGTCAGCACCTGACCGAGGATCACTTCATCAATGCACTGCGGATCGATTCCGCTCCGCTCGACTAACGCCTTCACCACCACGCTGCCCAATTCCACCGCCGAGTGACGCGCCAGCGTTCCCTGAAAACAGCCGATGGGCGTACGCAACGCGCCGACGATCACGACATCTTTCATCCTTTACCTTCTGCGCAAAGAACCATCAATAGATGCCGTTATAGTAGAGAATTGTTATCAAAAAATTTCGCAATTGTTTAAAAAAAGTGAGGAGGTTCACAAAGTTCGCCATCACGACTCGCGGCCTTGCCCTTCAAGGTGTTGGCGCAGCCAGCTGCCCGCTTCCCCCAGCGGCGTACGCTTGTTCCATAGTAGATCCACCGAGATCGAGCGCGGCCAGCCGGCGATATTCAACGCTTTAAGCTTGCCGCTACCGGCGAACTCTTCCACCAGCGCGCAGGGCAAAATGCACCAGCCAAAGCCCTGCACCGCCATACTCAGCAGCAGCAAATAGTTGGGCGCCGACCATACCTGGCCGCGCGAAGGATCCGGCGCGCTCTCAAGATAAGTGCTAAGCCGCAATTCACGCCAGCCGTGCAGATCATCCCAGAAAATCCGTCCCTGACCGGCCAGCGGATGCCCCGGCGCAACATAAATCCCCATCGCCGTTTGCAACGGCAGGCGCATGCTGCCGATCTCCATCGGATAGCTGTCTCTGGCTTCGATAAGCCCCACCTGCGCGCGCTCTTTTTGCAGCAGATCTACCACATCTTCGTCTTCGCCAATCAGGCATTCAAACTCGGTATGCGGAAAACGCCGATCGAACTGTTCCAGCAAATCCTCCAGTACATCCGGGTGCAGGGTATCCGACAAGACGAAGGTCAGCCGCGGTTCGGTATTGCCGGATAACGAACTGGCGAGCTCATCCAGCCGCGAACTAGCGGCCAGTATCGCTTTCACATAGCCCAGCACCTGCTCGCCCTGCGCGGTTAGCGTCGGCTGGCGAGTGGAACGATCGAACAGAGTCAACCCCAGGTCGGTTTCAAGATTCGAAATCGCGGTACTGATGGTGGACTGGCTTTTACGCATCCGCCGGGCGGCGGCGGAGAACGAACCGCTGGCGGCGGCTTCTACAAAAGCGGTGAGAGCTTCGGGAGAATAGTGCATAAACTATCTACTTTATCGATGGAATCTATCTTTTGTTTATCACATTTTTCCATAAAATGCCGGGTAAATCTGGATGACAGAACTGACAAGAGGTATCCAAAAATGAAAACCAATCACCTGCAGCGTAAGACACTGCTGGAACGCGTACTCCACGCGGTGAGCTTTGAAGGTCTCGCCACGTTAATTCTGGCTCCCACCGCCGCCTGGCTAATGCAGCGATCGGTGGTCGAAATGGGCGGCTTGAGCATTCTGCTCGCCACCATGGCGATGGTCTGGAACCTGATCTATAACGCCGCCTTCGACCGTCTGTGGCCGGTTTCACGCCTGGCGCGTACGCTGCGGGTGCGCGCGCTGCACGCCATCGGCTTTGAGTGCGGCTTTATCATCATCGGCGTCACCGTCGTCGCGCTGGTGCTTGGCGTGTCGCTGGTGCAGGCATTTATGCTGGAAATCGGCTTTATGCTGTTCTTCCTGCCCTACACCATGTTCTTTAACTGGGCGTGGGATACGCTGCGCGTGCGCGTCCTGAAGTATCGCCAGCCGCAGAGTCTGCCGAATAGTTAACGTTCTCGATCGCGCGGATCGCCTAACCCTTTGGCGATCCGCAGGTTTATTTATCGCCGAAAACTATCACCGCAAACGATTCATAAATGTGGTAAATTGCACTCCTTTTTTTGGGTTATACGGTTGATAAATTCGCATAATGTCTAAAATTTGGTCTAAAGAAGAAACTCTATGGAGTTTTGCTCTATATGGCACTGCCGTAGGCGCCGGCACCCTATTCCTGCCGATTCAACTCGGTTCGGCCGGCGCCATCGTGCTGTTCCTTACCGCTTTGGTTGCCTGGCCGTTAACCTACTGGCCGCACAGAGCGCTGTGTCAATTCATCCTGTCGGCAAAAGTGGCGGCCGGTGAAGGGATCACCGGCGCGGTCAATCATTACTACGGCAAAAAAGTCGGCAATCTGATCACCAGCCTGTACTTTCTCGCCTTCTTCGTGGTGATCCTGATCTATGCCGTGGCAATCACTAATTCGCTGGCTGAACAACTGGCGAGACACGTGGCGATGACCCCTGGGGTACGCGCTCTGCTGAGCCTCGCCGTGGTGCTGGTACTGAATCTGATCTTCCTGATGGGGCGCCATATGACCATCAAAGTGATGGGATTCCTCGTCTTCCCGCTGATTGGCTGTTTCCTGTTCCTCTCCATCTACCTGATTGGCAGCTGGCAACCGGAACACCTCACCAGTCAGATGCAGCTGAACGCAAAGACCTGGCACCAAATCTGGATCTCAATTCCCGTGATGGTTTTCGCTTTTAGCCATACGCCGATTATTTCGACCTTCGCTATCGATCAGCAGGAGAAATATGGTGAGCTGGCCATGGGTAAATGCAAAAAAATCATGAAGGTGGCCTACACCATCATCTGCGCCAGCGTGCTGTTTTTTGTCTTCAGTTGCCTGCTGTCCATTCCGCTGCCGTACATCGAAGCCGCGCGTAATGAAGGGGTGACGATTCTCTCTGCGCTCTCCATGGCGCCGGGCGCGCCGGGCTGGCTTGCAGTGACCGGCATTATCGTCGCGGTGGTCGCGATGTCGAAATCGTTCCTCGGCACCTATTTTGGGGTGATCGAAGGCGCCAGCGAGATCGTTAAAACGTCTCTCGGCCAGCTCGGCATTCGCAAGAGCCGCGCCTTTAACCGCGCCATGTCGATTATGCTGGTCTCGGCGCTGACTTTCATCGTCTGCTTTATCAATCCGAACGCCATCTCGATGATTTACGCCATCAGCGGCCCACTTATCGCCATGATTCTGTTCATCATGCCGACGCTGTCGACCTACATTATCCCGGCGCTCAAGCCCTATCGTTCACTGGGTAATCTCATAACCTTGATCGTCGGGCTGCTCTGCGTCTCGGTGATGTTCTTCAGTTAAATCGCTCTCGCGGCGACGCCTTCAGCGTCGCCGCACGTTCTGCCAACATTCTCGCCCATTACCTCTCCCTGACGGGATTACACTTACTCCTTGCCTATCATCGGAGGGAGTCATTATGTCCAACGTAACATTATCCGGGGTCGCAATCTTAGGCGACCGTCAGGTTTATCGGCTTGGATACGGCGCCATGCAGCTCGCCGGCCCCGGCGTATTTGGCCCGCCAAAAGATCCCGACGCCGCCATTCGCGTTCTGCAAGAAGCCGTCGCCGCCGGGGTGAATCATATCGATACCTCCGATTTCTACGGCCCGCATATCACCAATCAGCTAATTCGCCAGGCGCTGCATCCCTATGGCGATGATTTGTGTATCGTCACCAAGGTCAGCGCCCGCCGCGATGAGAAAGGCAACTGGCTACCGGCGATGTCGCCGGCGGAACTCACCCAGGCCGTCGAAGATAACCTGCGTAACCTCGGCCTGGAGAGGCTGGAGGTGGTTAATTTGCGCAGCATGCTCGGCACCCACGGCCCGGTGGAAGGTTCGCTGGAGGAACCGCTAACGACCTTACTGGAACTAAAAGCCCGCGGTCTGATTCGTCACATCGGTCTGAGTAACGTCACCGCCAGACAGGTTGCCGATGCGCAGAAGCTGACGCCCATCGTCTGCGTACAAAACCAATACAACATCGCTAACCGCGGTGACGACGCGTTAATCGACGCGCTGGCGCAGCAAAACATCGCCTACGTGCCGTTCTTCCCGCTGGGTGGTTTTACGCCGCTACAGGCGCAGGAGCTTAACGAGGTTGCCGCCGGGCTCAACGTCACGCCGATGCAGGTGGCGCTGGCGTGGCTACTACAGCGCTCGCCGAATATTTTGCTGATTCCGGGCACCTCATCGGTGGCGCATTTACGGGAAAATCTCGCCGCCGCGACGCTTTCTCTGCCCGCCGAGGCGCTGGCGACGCTGGATAGCATCACCCGCTGATGGCGTCAACTCCCCCCTTTACGGCGTTTGTCGTAAAGGGTTATCCCCTTAATATTAAGCTGGAATTAGGCCATCTCTGCTGGCACTATATATCCTACAAATCGGGTTTTGCTGATTCCTTATCCGGGCAATAACCTTATAAATTGCATTGAGTTACGTTATTTCTTAGGCCTCCTAATTGGGAGGCTGTTGTCGTTTGTATTGTTCCATGGTTTTTGTTAACACTCTTGATTACAGGAAAAAACAATATCGGCTTCGACGTTTATACAAATCAATTTGGCCACAAAGATAGTCAATATCATCGAACGTTCACAAAAACATCTGGTTAACATAATCAGTATGTCGCTATTGCTGTAAAAAAAATTAACTATGCACAGTAACGATTCAACAAGGATTACCCATGATAGAGGGAACGATAAAAACCAGTAAGTATGAAATCATTGCTATTTTCAGAGAGGAACAGAGAAAGCAAACAGAGATAGAAATTTTCTTTAATAACAAAAGCATCAGTACTCAGATTGCGCGTGTCGATTTTGCCGAATTCCATATCCGCAGCGAGAGCAAAATCCCGGCGGGGAATAAATTCAAATTTATTCTGCATAGCGATTCAGGAAAGATCGAGTTCACCTCCCAGCGGCAGAAGAATTCCGCTGGCGGCGCGGAGAATAGCAATAAGGTGGCATTTGCGTTACCAGAATGCATCCAGGTTGTACAAAGACGACGAGATCCCAGATTTCGTTTGCGCGATGAGAATGATTTCTTTTGTCATGGCCGCCACAAAAATGGCGAAAACTATGCTTTTGATATCAAAGATATTTCTGATGGCGGCTGCGCGCTGATTGCGCAAAGTCCAAACCTGAAATTCCTTGCCAACAACTCAACGTTGAAAAACGCCATTCTGTCTCTGGCGGAATATGGCGAAATCACCGTTGATCTGGTTATCAAGAACGTGGCGATGGTCACGCTGGATAGCGAAGAGAAGAATCAGGAAAACTACTATCAGATTTCCTGTCAGTTTAAGTTCCGCCGCAGCGACGACAGGAAGAAAATAGAAAAAACGCTGATCGATTTGATTCTGGAAGCCAAGCGGAAGAAGAGAGTTTAATGCCCTTGAACAATATCTTGCTGTACACCGACGACAATATCATTGGCCAATCTATTCACGATTATCTGAGCGATATTCACCAGGATATCACCCAGGCCAGTTATCAGGACATCGTACAAGGGGGCGTCGCGCCCCTGGCTGAGACGGTGATCCTCAATATGATCCACAAGGATATATCCGCTGCCGATACGGTCGTATTACTCAACAAGCTGCGCTTTCATTTCTCGCGCTGTACATTGTTGGTATTGATGGTAAAAAGCGATATCGCCAATCTGTGCCGGGAATTAATAGATCTGGAAAACCTGTTAATCCTGACGGAAAAATCTTCCTTAGACGCATTTTCGGCAATTACCAGAACGCAGGATGAAAACCCGCAGTCCCGGTATTTGCGCACGCAGCGAAAGCTGACGGCCAGAGAGCTGCAGGTACTGGAACTTATTATCGCCTGCAATAACAATAAGCGAATTGCCTCGCTGCTGAATATCGACCATAAGACGGTGCACAGCCATCGCATTCACATCATGAAAAAGTTGGGAATGAATAGCTCGCAGGTGATGCATAAGCAAATCGTCAATATGAATCACTGCTGAACGGGCATACCGCTGCCGGGTCTACAGCGCCAAACCAAAGTGTTGACGCAGCGCTCGCTTACCGGGCTCGCTAATTGTCACTTCTCGGTAGCCGGGCACCAGCATGAACCAACCTTTTTGCACGCCCCACTGCAACAAGGCAGCGCCCGCGGCACCACCCAGATGAAAACGGCGCTCGCTCCAGTCGAGACAGGCGCAGCAGGCTTTGCGGCGGGAGCCGCCATCGCACGCAATACCTAAGCGGGCGAAATGCGCCTCCCCCGTCGCGGTAAGCGCTGCGCCATTAGCCGTGAGCCACGCTTGCTGTTGCAGAAAATCATAGATGGCGACGGCCACCTCACCCGCCAGATGATCGTAGCAGGTACGCGCCATACGCAGCGTCCCCGGCGTTCGTGTGGCCAGCGGCACCGCGCTTTTTCCGGCCATCGTCATCATATTTTCCAGCAATCCGGCGACATCACCACCCGCCAGGCGATAATAGCGATGCCGCCCTTGCGCCAGGCAGATCAGTAAGCGACTGCTGACTAACCGGCTAAGATGCGCGCTGGCGGTCGACGGCGAAATGTCCGCCGCGACGGAGAGCTCAGTCGCTGTCCATGCCCGGCCATCCATTAGCGCGCAGAGTATTTTCACTCGTGAAGGGTCAGCCATCGCCGAAGCAACCGCCGCCATCGCCACGGCCAGCGCTTCGTCATCATTAATCACAACCGCTGGTTGCAGCATAACGCCTCCGCTTAATGTCGGTTACGCAGAGCGCGGACTCTGCATCTGATATTCACGCAGCACCTGCGCCACGCGAATCTGATAATCAGCAAAAATAGACTCCCGCCCTTCCCGCTGCGCCACCTGATGACAAATATTGCGCTTCCAGTCCGCCACCGCCTGCTCATCCCGCCACCAGGACAGCGACAATATCTTCCCCGGCGCACTGAGGCTTTGAAAACGCTCAATGGCGATAAAGCCGTCGATAGTCTCCAGCAGCGGTTTCAGCTGTGCCGCCAGCGCAAGGTATCGTTCCTGCTGCGCTGGCGTGACCTGTGCTTCAAAGAGTACCGCAATCATGGTTTTTTCCTCCAGTAACGAATGAAGCAGCACTGTAGCGCGCCGATGGCTAGCAATGCTTCGCCAGCGGGCGAAGTATCACCGTTACAGAAAGCCAAAAAACCACCAAACCATTCACACAATCAATGCCAAGCAAAATTCTGGCGAGGCTTAAACGCGGGTCAACGGAAATTAGCATTATCGAAGATGAGGTATAACATTCTGTTTTTAAAGTTTTTTTCAATAAAAATTCCATTTGCAGTCATGCAACCGTCACAAAAATGTGATCTAAATCGCACTTTTTGCAACGTACGTTATAGTTAGCAGACTTATTATAAACCCATCGAAAGCACAACGCTTTCCACCATAAAAGTTAAAAGGATAAACACCATGAAAAACGTAAAATTACTTGCTGCTGCTGGTATGCTGTCTCTGGTTTCTTTCGCAAGCTTTGCGGCTCACCCGGTGAGCGTGACCTCTGATACCCTGGACAACGCAGAAGCAAAAATCGCTGCTATCGCTAAAGATCAGGGCGCCTCTTACCACATTACCGAAGCCTATACCGGTAATCAGGTACACATGACGGCGGAACTGTCTAAATAACCGAATGGTCGCAGAGGGAGCTGCCGGACAGGTCGTCTGAGGACGGCTGGTCTGGCTCCCGCCACGTAAAAAAACACGGCAATGTCGAGCCCCTTCATGGGGCTTTTTCACGTCAACGTTTCGCCAGCGCGCGCTGAATAGAGAGCACACTCGCCAGCACCACAATCAGCCCCGCCAACGCCATTCCCTCAATTCTCTGACCGAGAAAAATCCATCCCAGCAGTACCGCCGTCACCGGACTTAGCAGGCTCATTGCCGATACCGCCACCGGCGACAATCGACTGATACCGCGAAACCATAAGCCATACGCCAGCATCGCCCCGGCTACGCACAGCCAGACATAACCAGCGGCCTGTAATAGGGTGACGTTTTGCAGCGGCGGGTCCACCAGCAGCGCGATAGGCAGTAACACGATCCCGCCAATCAGCAATTGCCAGCCGGTCATCGCCACGACCGGCAACGATAGCGCCCAGCGCCGCGACAGCCAGGTGCCCAGTGCCATACTAACGGCGCCAAGAAAGGCGGCGCCGATACCTAACGAATCCAGCACCGTGCGCGGAGAAAGCAGCAACATCGCCATACCGATGATCCCGGCGCAGGCGGAAACCACCGCCAGCCACGGCGAACGCTGGCGATCCACGCACCAGGCCAGCAGCATTACCAGCAGCGGCTGAATCGCGCCGATCACCGCCGCCAACCCGCCGGGAAGACGATAAGCGGCGATAAACAGTAACGCCTGAAAGGCGCCGATATTTAATATTCCGGTGATGATCAGCTTCCACCACTCACCACGCTGCGGAAACTGACGGCTCCACAGTAACAACGCAATTCCGGCGGGCAACACCCGCAACAGCGCGGCGATAAAAGGACGGTCCGGCGGCAAGAATTGCGAAGTGACGATATAGGTGGTTCCCCAGATGGCGGGAGCCAGCGCGGTCAGCAGCAGATCGACCGCCAGATGACGAGTAAAAAAGGCCATGATTTTATCTTCATATCAAGTTAAATTGTGTAGCAAGTATGTATCGATAAATATCTTGATATCAAGATAAGTGAGCACGCATGGACAAATTACCGCCAACGGATGCCGTTGACCGCATTCTCGCCCAATGGCAGCGCGAGCGCCCGGATCTGGATTGCAGCCCGATGGGGCCAATCGGCCGCCTGAAACGCTGCGCCATGCTGCTGGAGCCGCGCGTTGAGACGGCTTTCATCAAACATTCTCTGGTACGCTGGGAGTTCGACATGCTGGCGACGCTGCGCCGCGCCGGCGAGCCATTCGTGCTGTCGCCGACCCAGCTCTTTTCGACACTGATGATTACCTCCGGCACGATGACCCATCGCCTCAAGGCGCTGGAAAAACGAGGGTTGATTACCCGCTTAGCAAATCCTCAGGATGCCCGCAGCATGCTGGTAGCGTTAACGCCAGAGGGACGAGCGCTGATCGATGAGGCGGTTGCCACCCACGTGGCGAATGAGCAACAACTGCTGGCGGGGCTTTCCGTCCCCCAACGCCAGCAGTTAGACGAGGCGCTGCGGGTATTGATGCGCCTGCTGGAAAACGACTAACATCCGGCGGCAATAAAATCGCCGTTGGCGCTGACCGGGATGACAGTTAGAAACAGCACTGTAGCAAACAAGATGAGCAGCACGCCGCCAATCATTTTCACCAACGGCACCAGCCAGCGTAGCTGACGGCTATCGGCGATAAACAAGTTGATCGCCCGATTGCGCGCATAGCGTACCACCAGCGACAATCCGAGGATTGAAAGCGCGGTGCCTAATGCCATGGTCATCACCGCGGCAATGCCCCAACTGACAATTCCCAGCGCATTAGCAAACATCAGGATCATGATTGCTCCGCTACAGGGACGCGCGCCAATCGCCAGCACGACGCCAAGGCGAGTTTTCCAGTCGACGCCGTGTAATTCGCGCCCAACGCCATGATGGCCACAGCCGCACTGTGCATCATGCCCATGCAAAGGCGTCACTGCGTTAATCGTCATTTTGCGCGGGCGCAGGCTTGCCAGCGCCCGGTAGATAACATATGCGCCAAAGGCGCCAATCATCAGGGCGCTAATTTTCTCCACGTACCAGCGGCTGGCGCTAAGGTCGCCAGAGGCCAGGTTCAGGCCAACCGCGAGGATAAAGACGAATAATATGGCGCTCACTCCCTGCATCAGGCTACCAAGGAACGGGACAATCCGCGCTGCCGCCACGCTCTCCTGGTTGGTACTGAGGTACGTGGTGACGATGAATTTACCGTGCCCTGGTCCAATGGCGTGCAGCACGCCATAGAGAAATGCCCCAACCAGCAGCCAGACGCCGCCACTGTACTGGTTATCGTTGAGCTGCAACAGGTACATGACCAGGTAGCGATGCAGGGTAATTTGCATCGCCAGACACCACTGAATAAACGCTCCCCAATGGGCATGCAGCGTCATGGCGGCCCATAGCAGCGTAACCCCCAGCACGCCCGCCAGCAGCAAGCGTGTTTCGCGGCTTAAATAACGTATGGCTAACATAATGTCGTCACCTTTTAGAGGTCTCGCATTGTGCCGAAGCCAGCTTAATCACCTCAGCATCGCAGGGTCTTATTACAGCGTATTGCGTTTTGCAATAACCGCCAAATACGCATACCATCTGCACATTCTATCGTCGTCAGGCAAGGAGATGCTTGTGGATAAGACTCACTCTTCGACCCCGCCAGAGAGCCACGAAAGCCGCTTTCATAAAGAAGAGTTTCCCTTCTTTTGGGTGGTTAACGTTTACGCCCGTTATACCCAATTAATGGAAATCGAGCTCAAAAAAATCGACATCGACCTTTCCCGCTTTCGCGTACTGATGCTGGTGCATCAGTACCACCGCGCCAGTATTTCGCGGATCACCGAATATGCCGTTAGTAAGATGCCAACGGTGACCAAAATTGTTGGCCGTTTGCGCGATGATGGCCTGCTCACGACCCACGTTAGCGTCAGCGATGGTCGGGTCACCGAAGCGGAACTTACCGCTGCCGGTGAAGCCAAGGTTGCCGAAGCCCGGGCGTTAGCGGAAACCGTGTTTGCTAAAGCCTTCAAGGGCATCACCTCAGCGCAGGAAAAAAAGATGAATCAGGTGCTGGCGCTCATTCTGCATAATCTCGATGACTAATCCCCTGCAATAATAACCATTTTCTATAAATGGTTATTCTTTTTATTTTGCCCTCCCCTGCGTTTTTCGCACACTTTTTTATCATTTTTTTAACTTATATTTTTCATTTATTTTTGTGACGCCCCTCAAGAGATTAAAATTTAAACACAATTTTTTATCCATAAAAATCAATAAATTAATAAAAATGATTGCCTTCATAGCGTCGTCTTATCATGAGTTTCGATGTAAAAAACGGGTGACAAATTACTTGAAATTTCAAGTTTTACTGACAAGATTATCTCAAACGCCAGCGGGTCGTTTTTTAGTCATTTAGCGCGGTAATTATCACCCCTTACGGAGTTGTGAAACATGGTTACTGAACATCGTACAGAGACAGAAAACGCACAATCCGGGTTTATCTCGCGCTTTACCCTTGGCGACGGCGAGCTGACGTTTGCGGTCAAAGACAGCCTCGATATTGCCGGTTTCCCGACCCGCGCCGGCAGCCCGGTATTGCAGGATGCGCCGCCTGCCGTCCGCCATGCGGCCGTAGTCGCGGCGCTACTGGATAACGGCTGCCAGCTGCGCGGCAAAACGACCCTACACGAGCTGGCCTTTGGCGTCACCGGCATCAACCCGCATAGCGGTACGCCGCGCAATCCGCATTATCCGCAGTTAATCCCCGGCGGTTCGTCCAGCGGCTCTGCCGCCGTGGTCGCGGCCGGTGAAGTCGACTTCGCCGTCGGCACCGATACCGGCGGCTCGGTGCGAATGCCCGCGGCCTGCTGCGGCGTGGCTGGCCTGAAGCCGAGCTTTGGCCGCCTGAGCCGCGCTGGCGTCATGCCGACTGAAAGTTCGCTCGACTGCGTCGGCCTGTTCGCCCGCGATATCGCCACATTGCGTCAGGCGCTGGCAAAAGCGCTGGGGGAATCAGTGTCTCCTGCGCGCCGGGAAGCCCCCGCGATAAGCTATCTGGCGGGCATGGCAACGCCGGAAATTGAGCAACTGATCGTCTCACGTCTGCAGCAGGCGGGTCTGACATGGACTAGCGCTGAACTGCCGGGGCTCAACGAAGCGCATCAGGCCGGGCTTACGGTGATAAGCCAGGAAAACTGGCTGGCGTTTCACAACATTATCGACGCGCCGAATCTGGCGCCGGACGTCGCCCAGCGGATCCGCGCTGGCGCGGAGATCGGCCCTCAGCAGCGGCAGGCTGCGGAAGGCGTGCGTCAACAATTCAGCGCCGCGGTGGATGCGCAACTGGCGAAAACCCCGCTGATTCTGCTGCCGACCCTGCCAGAATGCCCGCCAACGCTGGAAGAAGCGGCGGATCCGCTCAAAGTGGTCAACCTGACTCGCCTGGTGCGCCCATTTAATTTAAGCGGTCATCCGGCCCTGAGCCTGCCGCTTGGCGAAGTTAATCATCGCCCGGTGGCTCTGCAATTAGTCGCCAATAAAAATAAAGAGTTCGATTTACTTAATTACGCTGAGTATTTGCTGGAAAAATTAAAATAATAAAACCGTACTTTCATTAACTGGAAGAGGCTAAATCGCATGTTAAACCCCTCTGCAACTTCGCGTGCGGAAAAGACCCTGCACGCCACGACAACAGAATTTGCCGAATTACTCGCGGATATTAAAAAACGCAGCGAGGAGTTCGAGCAGCAGAAATATATCTCGGCAGATATCATTTCCCGCTTTAAAAAGATTGGTGTTTATCGCGCGCTGGTGCCAAAACGCTACGGCGGCGATGAAATATCACCTGCGGAGTTTTGTCAGTTAATTGAAACGCTCTCAACGGCGGACGGTTCTGCCGGCTGGGTGGCGAGCTTCGGCATGAATCCGTTTTATCTTGGCGGCCTGCCGCCGAGCAGTCTCGATGAGCTTTACCGCCACGGGCCGGATATTGTCTTTGCCGGCGGGATCTTCCCGCCGCAAAAAGCGACGACTCAGGATGGCGGTTACTGCGTCAGCGGGCGCTGGAGCTTCGCCAGCGGCTGCAGCGGCGCCGAACTTATCGGCGTGGGCATTCTAACCGATGACGGTAGCGACCGTCCGCTACCGCGCATCGCGGTGCTACCCGCCGGAGAGTTCACCATCGATCCGGTCTGGAATACGGTCGGCCTCTCCGGCACCGGCAGCCATGACGTGGTGCTGAATAATGCCTTCGTGCCGCAGGAATGGACCTTTATTCGCGGCGGCGAACTTAACCTCGAAGGCCCTCTGTATCGCTACCCGGTACTGTCGCTGGCCACTCAGGTACTGTCGGTGGTCGCGCTGGGTATCGCCCGCGCGGCGTTATCGGAGATTTACGCCATTGCCGAACGACAAAGCTCGGTCACCGGCGCGCCGTGCCTGGCGGATCGTCAATTCGCGCAGATGGAAATCGCCCACTGCGAAGCGGAACTCCGTTCGGCGCGCTGCTGGTTCTACGACGCCATCGACGATGTCTGGCAGGCGATTCTGCGCGGCGATGAACCGGGAGAAGAGCGGATTAACGCCATGCGCCTCTCTTCCACCCATATTACCCGCGTCTCTGCTTCGGTCACCACCCGCGCGCTGAAACTGGCCGGGATGCCGGGCATTTCAATGCGCAGCCCGCTGCAGCGCTATGCCCGCGACTCCATGGTCATCACCCAGCACGCCTTTATGGGCGAGCTGACATACATCAACGCCGGCAATATGTTCTTCGGCCACTCGCCGCAGCCCGGCTATTTATAAGTCAACACGGAGCCGGTAATGAATGAAGAAATGCTGCAACGGCTGGAAAAGCTGGAAGCCGTGGTGCAGATCCGTAACGCCATCAGCCAGTATATGCATCTCTGTGATGATCTAACGCATCCGGATACCGCCCGGCAAATTGGCGCGCTATTTAGCGAAACGGCTATTTGGGAAGGTATCGGCGAATTATATCAACAAAAGCTCGGGCGCTACTGCGGCAGAGCGGCGATCGTGGGGATGATGAACGCTTATATTAGCGAGCCGTCGCACTTCGCCATCAACGTACATTATTTAACGGCCGAGCATATTCGCGTTGGCGAAAATAACCACGCGGTTGGCCGCTGGAAAATGCTGCAAGCTTCAACGTTTCGCCGCGGCGGCTCGCATTTAAATAGCGCGGAGCTCGTCATTGAATTTATTAAACAAGATCAACAGTGGTTTATTCATCATTTTACCACCCGTAATTTATTTAGCCGCCCGGTAGCTGACTGGCATTCGCTCGCCGATTTACCGGTGCCTGATGGTCATTAAAAGAGATATGTGGAGAGTGACAATGTCTGAATGTATTCCGGTAAAAAATATCGATACCAGCCATACCGCCGAAACGCTGGCAGCACTGGTGCAAAGCGACCGGGTCCATACCTGTCTCTATACTTCCGAGGAAATTTTCGACCTCGAAATCGACAACATTTTTAACCGTACCTGGGTATGGGTCGCCCACGAGAGCGAAATCCCTGACGCCGGCAGCTATAAATCCTCGATGGTGGGTACCCAGCCGGTGATCGTCGTGCGCGATCGCAAAGGCAATATCAACGTGCTGCTCAACCGCTGCCGCCACCGTGCCGCCACCGTTTGCGAACATCGCAGCGGGAAAACGAACGGTTTTACCTGCCCGTATCACGGCTGGGGCTATGGCCTCGACGGCGCGCTGCGCGGGGTGCCGCATCCGGAGAGCTACGGCGATACGCTGAACAAATCTGAGCTCGGCATGGTGCGCCTGCGCGTTGAAAGCTACGCCGGAATGATTTTCGCCAGCTTCAACCACGACATTGAGCCACTGACCGACTTCCTCGGCCCGGCGATGAAATGGATGGATCTGTTCATGAAACAGGGGGCTGGCTACGCGCTGCAGGCCACCACCGCGCACCGTTTTCGCTTTCCCGGCAACTGGAAAATCCAGCTGGAAAATACCACCGACGGCTATCACTTCCCGATCGTTCATAAGTCGTTTTTAAGCTCGGTCGATAAACAGACCGAAGAGATGCTCAACTTCGTCGACGGCAAAGGCTTCGTGGAAGATCTCGGCAACGGCCACAGCGTGATGGTGATGATCCCCGAGCTTATCGATCTGGAAGACAATCTCGATGCGCCAATCCCGGATCGCTTTAGCGAACTGGCCCAAGCCCTGCGCGAGGAAGGCCACGACGAGCAGCAGGTGCGGCGCATCGTACGCGCGGTCGGCGGCAGCGGTTTTAACCTTAACCTGTTCCCCAATGTCGCCTGTTCAATGGCCTTCTTCCGCGTGCTGCAGCCGATATCGGTAAAAGAGACGGAAATTCATCACATGGTGCTGACCATGAAAGATGGCCCGGCGATTGCCAACCAGGCGCGCCTGCGGCTGCAAGAACACTTCCAGGGGCCGATGGGCTTCGGCACCCCCGATGATTCAGAGGCCTGGGAGCGGGTGCAGCGCGGCGGCGGCGCGGGCGACGATCTGTGGATCATGCTCAATCGCGGCCTGCCCGGCGAAGTCCGCACCGCCGACGGCCTGCGCAGCGACGTCAGCGCCGAAACCGGCATGCGCGCCGCCTATCAACAATGGAAAAAGTACATGACCGCTGACAACCGGGGGCAATAATGAACACATCATCTATCCTCAACGCCGCCATTCAGTTTATTAACCTGGAAGCGGACCTGCTCGATCACGGCGAATTTCGCGAATGGCTGGCGCTGTGGCGCACCGAGGGGATGTACATCATCCCCATCGACCAGCAGACCACCGATTTCGCCAACGTGCTCAACTATGCCTACGACAACCACGAGATGCGGGAAAAACGCGTGCAGCGTTTATACAGCGGCGAATCTATCTCCACCACCCCGCGCGCGCGCACTATCCGCATGAGCGGACGTTATCGCCTGCTCGGCGTCAGCGATGAGGTCGTCGAAGTACGCTGCGCCCAATTCCTTTACGAGTACCGCAAGGGCAATGAACAGCACTACGCCGCTGACGTCACCTGGACGCTGGCGCCGGAGGGCGACAGTTTCCGCATCCTGCAAAAGGTGGTGCGCCTGATTAACGGCGACGATTACCTGCATAGCATTGGCTACATCCTGTGAGGACTTTATGACACGTAGCGTACTTATTACCGGCGCGGCCAACGGCCTCGGGCTGGTTATTAGCCGCCATCTCTGGCAACAGGGCTATCAGGTGGCGATGGCCGACCTCAATCTCGATGCGGTCACCCGCAGCGCGCAGGAGATCGATCCCAGCCAGCAGCGGCTGCTGCCGCTGGCGCTGGATATTCGCCAGCCGCAACAGTTCAGCGATGCGCTGGCGCAGATCAGCGCACGCTTCGGCGAACTCGACGTGCTGGTCAACAACGCCGCCTTAACCCTGACTACGCCGATCATGGAGATCGACGTGGAGGAGTTCGATCGCGTCACCAGCACCAACCTGCGCGGCACCTTCGTCGGCTGCCAGACCATCGGCCGCTATTTCAGCCAGCGCCAGCAGGGCAGCATTATTAATCTCGCGTCGCTGGCCGGGCAAAACGGCGGCACCGCCTCCGGCGCCCACTATGCAGCCTCCAAAGGCGGCATTATTACCCTGACCAAAGTCTTCGCCCGCGCCCTGAGTAACGCCGGGGTGAGCGTCAACGCAATTGCGCCGGGGCCGCTGGATCTTCCTTCCGTTCGCGCCGCGGTGCCGGAAGAGAAAATGCCGGCGCTGCTGGAGATGATCCCGATGAAGCGGCTTGGCGATCCGCTGCTGGTCGCCCGCGCGGTAGAACTGCTGGCGGCGCCCTCCGCCACCTTTATCACCGGTGCGACCTGGGATATCAACGGCGGCATTTATATGCGTTAAGCCCTTCGCGGGTGGAGAAAAACTATGGCTGAAACATTGACGGTACGCGTCACAGAACGCGAAATTCAGGGAGCCGAGGTGGTAGTCCTGACGCTGGCCTCGCCGGACGGCGCTCCCCTGCCCTCGTTTAGCGCCGGGGCGCATATCGATCTGCATCTTGGCGATGGCATCGTGCGCCAGTATTCGCTGTGCGGCAGCGCCCATCACCCGCAGCGCTATCGGTTGGGGATCCTCAAGGATCGCGCCTCGCGCGGCGGTTCGCTGGCGGCGCACGCTTTACAGCCCGGCGACGAGGTGCAAATTAGCCCCCCGCGCAACCTGTTCGCGCTGGAGATGTCGGCGCCTCATAGCATTCTGATCGGCGGCGGCATTGGCATCACGCCGATGCTGGCGATGGCCGATACGCTATTTCGCGCCGGGAAATCCTTCGAAGTGCATTACTGCGGCCACAGCCGTGAGGGAATGGCGTTTCTGGCCGAACTGGCGGATTGCCACTTTAGCGCGCACGTTCAGCTACATATCAGCGATGAAAACGACCGGATCCGCCCTCAGGAACTCCTGACGCCTCACGCCGCCGCCGGCCACCTGTACGTTTGCGGTCCGGAGGGTTTTATGGCGTGGATTAATGAAACGGCGCAGGGGTGCGGTTTCAGCGCGGAGCGGCTGCATCAGGAGTATTTCAACCGCGAGGTCGAAACCAGCGGCGGCAGCTTTGAGGTTGAGGTTCCGGAACTCAACCTTAGCGTTACCGTCGGCGAAAACGAGACCATCGTCGCCGCGCTGCAAAAGGCCGGCATCAAAGTGAAAGTCTCCTGCCAACAGGGCGTCTGCGGCACCTGCCTCGCCAACGTTTGTAGCGGCGTACCTGACCACCGCGACGAGTATTTAACCGAAGAAGAACGCGAAGACAACGACCAGATCCTGCTGTGCTGTTCGCGGGCCAAAACCCCGCGGCTGGTTATTGCAGGCTTCGAATACGTCAAACTGAAATAACGGGTATGACTATGAACCTGACATCTGATTTTCGTAATGCCATGGCGCAACTGGGCAGCGCGATCACCATCATTACCACCGATGGCCCGGCGGGCCGCTTCGGCTTTACCGCCTCGGCGGTGTGTAGCGTGACGGATTCGCCGCCGACGCTGCTGGTATGCATGAACCGCTCGTCCTTCGCGCACGGCAAATTCCAGCACAACGGCGTGCTGTGCGTTAACGTGCTCTCCGGTCAGCATCAGCAATTGTCCGGGATTTTCGCCAACGGCCAAATCCGCTCTGAAGAGCGCTTCCTGCACGACGAATGGCTGGCGCTGGAGACCGGCTCGCCGGCGCTGGCTTCCGCCGTGGCGAACTGCGACTGCGTCATTGCCGACAGCCACGAAGTGGGCAGCCACAGCGTATTTTACTGCGAGGTCAAACAGATCCGCTTCGGCAACCCCAGCGACGGGCTGGTCTGGTTTAATCGCCAGTTCCACACCCTTAGCATGGCGTCGTGCCGTTAAGTTTCATCATAACCATAAAAACCCAGCCGACCCATCGCCCGGCGCCAGCAGGCGCCGCCTGATTCACCTGCACTGGAGTTAACCTTATGTCTGGAGCTGTGAGCGGTACAACGGTCCCCCCGGCGCAACCTATGCGCAAATTAATCATCGGGTCTTTTCTTGGCAACTCGCTGGAATGGTACGATTTTTTCCTGTACGGCACCGCGGCGGCGCTGGTCTTCGGGCCGCTGTTTTTCCCCGCCACGAATGACCCGCTGCTCGGTTCATTTTTAGCCTTTTCCGGCTTCGCCATCGGCTTTATCGCCCGCCCGCTCGGCGGCGTGATATTCGGCCATCTCGGCGATCGCTACAGTCGCAAAATGACGCTCATCATCACCCTGACGCTGATGGGCGCCAGTACGTTCTTAATTGGCCTGCTGCCAACCTACGCCCACATCGGCTTGCTGGCGCCAATTGCCTTGATTACGCTGCGCTTTGTACAGGGCGTGGCTTCCGGCGGCGAATGGGGCGGCGGGGTGTTGATGCTCAGCGAAAACGCGCCGGAAAGCCAGAAAGGGTACTACACCGCCTGGAGCCAGGTAGGAGTCTGCGGCGGGTTTGTTCTTTCTTCGCTGGCATTCTATCTGGTACAGCTGCTACCACAGGAAGAGGTGATGTCGTGGGCGTGGCGTATTCCGTTTTTGCTCAGCTTGTTTATCTTTCTGGTCGGCGTCTATATTCGCCGTAACATCCAGGAAAATGCGGAATTCGTGGCGCGCAAAGCAGAAAACGACAGCCAAAATGAGGCCCATCATTTACCGGTACTCAGCGCCTTTAAAAATCATCCACGAGCGATATTGCAGGCGATCGGCCTGCGGCTGGCGGAAAACGGCGCGGTGTATATCTTCTTCACATTTTCAGTGGTCTATTGCAAACATATCGGCATCGACACCCGCGACCTGATCGCGGCGGTCACCATCGCTATGACGGTGGAGATCGCCACGATTCTCGGCTGGGGATGGCTTTCCGATCGCATTGGCCGTAAGCGGCTTTACTACATCGGCGTGATAGGCATGGCGCTGGTGGCCTTCCCCTTCTTCTGGCTGCTGAATATGCACACCTTCCCGGCGATGCTGCTCGCCATGCTGTTGGCATTGCCATTGTGCCATGGCGCGATGATTGCCGCGCAGCCGTGTCTGATGGTGGATCTATTTCCGGTGGAGGTACGCTACACCGGGCTGGCGCTGGGACATGAGATTGGGGCGGTGATTTCCGGCGGTATTAGCCCGATGCTGGCGGTGGCTTTTCTAATGATGTGGGATAGCTATATCCCCATTGCGCTGATGCTGCTGGCTTTCGCGCTACTGGCGCTGCTGGCGCTGGTGAGTATTCGCCAGCAGCAGTTGCGACCTGAACCGGTCGCAACCACGTAAACCACGTAAACCACGTACACCGCGCGCAAAGGAAGGCGCGCGGTACAGAGGGTTAGTTATTGTTCACCACGATAATGACCCGGCTTTTAATCGTACCGCCGCGGATATTCTCGCCATATTTCATCGGTTTGATTTGCAGATAGATCGGGTTGTTGCTGCCATGCCGGGCCTCCTCGTCGGAGTGATAAAGGAAACCGCTGCCGTACTGGAGTTCCCCGCCCTGGCTATCGCGCAGATGAAAACCGACTTCTCCGGCGCCGGTGGCGGCATCCTGATCGTCATTCTTCAATATTTTGCTGGTGCCGGCAAAGCCGGAGGCGGCGACAAAGTAATAATCAATTTTACCGGGCGTCAGTTCGAATACCGCCGACTCGTTCTGGCTACAGTCGATATCAACGCTTTCCATGCGATATTGCGCTTTGTCTTCTTTAATATCGAAGTAGCTGTAATCGCCCATATTGATGAGACGGCTCGGGACGTCAAAACCGCAGGTCATAATATTAATCTGCAGGGTGACGTTAAAGGTGTAATTGATGGTTATCACATGGCAATCTTTATTGCCTTTACAGTACTCAAAGCGCATCGAGTAAAGCAGTGGAAAGGATTCTCCTGGCCTCACCTGCGTCCCGACCGCCGCGCCTTCTTTAATCGTATAGCGAATACCGATCACGCTGTTGAAGATATCCGCTAAGTTATAACTCTGATTTTTTATGATATTACCATCCGCAAGCGCGTTGAGTTTTGCAGGATCGAGAGAAAACTCCATCACGTAGGTTTTACTGCCGACCACCACGTAGAAGTCTTTATTGTCAGGGGGCGACGATGCCACCGAGACGCTGACATTTTGCGTACTGTTGCAGATAAAGTGAAATCCGTCGGCCTGAATATCACTGTTTTGGACATTCAATTCACCGCTGGCGGCCAGCGGTTTAAATGTGTAATTACCACTAGCGTCAACCGTCAGCGATTTAACATCCGGGGTGACATCACAGTTCCCCGCCCGCGCTAAAAAAGAGCATAAGCTTAATACCAGCAAAATTATCCATTTCATGAAAATCGTCCTTTTAGCGGCAGACATAGGTCTTACCTTCATCAATGGTATGTTTAAATGTAATGGTGCAGTAATGGCCCTGCTGCTTATCGACCGCGATGGTTATCGACGGCGGTACGTTATCGGTGCGGATATACAGCATGCTGCCCTGACCGACGACGCCGACATTCTGTCCGTCGTTATCTTCAATTTCATAGCCAAATTTCAGCGGCGTACCGTCCGGGCGTTCGGCGTGAATAAGCCAGGGTTGACGTTGATCGGTATCGAAACGCGCCAGCACCACCGCGCCGCGGTACGGAGCGACCGCTTTACGGTTGCCAATCAACTCGGTTTTGCTCTGCGTATTGGCGGTATTCAGCAGTAACGAACTTTCGCGATAGGGCAATACGTGATCGAAAATGACCGTTCCCTGACCGTTGGTGGTGCGATATTTCTGACCATTAACGAAAGCATTTTCCAGGCCCGGCGCCTGAATAATGGCGAAGGTTTCCGACAGCTGGTTCGCGAAATTGACGCCGCCGGACCAGGCTACCACTCCACCCGACAGGCTGCCGCTGGCCTGGGTATATTTTGACGACTGGCTGTAGCTGCCGCTCAGCGTCGCCAGCGGCGCGTTCCAGGTAAGGTTGCCGCCGGCGGTGGTTTCATGATTTTGCTGCTGCCGGCTAAAGTTCACACCATAATCAAACTGGTCTCGTTGGCCGCCGGTTCCGCTGATGCCGGTGTTATTGGAGGCAAAACCGTCGTTATCGAAAGTCGTCGAATTCGACAGCGTCAGACGACGCGCCAGTACGCTATCACTCTCTCCCCAGATAAGCGGAATCGAAATGAAGAGGTTAAAGCGCTTATCTTCATGATGATCCTCATCATAGGTCTGGCTGGCCGAAATGGTCCAGGAAACCCGCTGCCAGTTATTGGTGTAGCTCAGTTGATAATCTTTATTACTGCCGCTTTTTCCCCAGTAATCACGCCATAAAGCGCTCAGTGAGAAAGACCCTAATCCTTCCGGCAACGACTGGCTAATATTGGCGGAAAAACTATTTTTACGGCCAAAATCATAACGGTAATAATCATCAATGTTGTAAACGTCATTATCATCATGGTGATAACTATTACGGTTCTTCGCCCAGACATGATCGTTAAAGGTACGATAGTCGCTGGTTGAATAGCGATAAGCCGCCATACCGAAACGCGTTTTAGTCTGGGTGAGATATTTGTTGTAGGCAAGCTGATAACTTTGCCCTTCAAAAGTCCCGTTATCCTGATCGCTGCGCGCCCACGTGCCGTCAACGGATACCGCGCCGAGATGAGTATTCCACCCGGTTCCCATAGTAAAAGCTTGATAGTCGGTACCGAGCATGGTACCGCCATACAGGGTCAGCAGGTTGTTCAGGCCATATTGATAGCTAGCCTGCATAAAGTCTTCCTGATTGCTGGCGCCTTCGATATGGCTGCGCCCGGCGGAAATGTCATATTTAGACACCCCCGGCTGCAACATATTAGGTACCGAGGAATAAGGCACCAGGTAGGTGGTTACCGAGCCGTCGGCTTCCCGGATAGTGACATCGAGATCCGCCCCGCCGCCGGCGAGTTGTAAATCGGCAATCGCGAACGGTCCCGGCGGCACCTCTTTCTGATAGACGGTGAAGCCGTTCTGCTCAATAGTCACCAGCGCGTTGCTCTGGGCAATCCCCTGTACGATCGGCGTAAAGTTCTGTTTTGAGTTTGGCAACATTTGCATGTCGCGGAACAGACGAACCCCACGAAAGCGTACCGCATCGAAAATATCCGCTGAGGTATACATGTCGCCTGCACGCAAGGTGCCTAAAATCGGCGCGAAGCCGCGTTCCAGATACAGGGTGTTGCTCTTCCAGTCGCCACCACCGCTATCGGCCTTGCTGTAGGTGGCGTCAGAGTGCAACTGCCAGCTCAACAGGTTCAGCCCGCTGTTGAAACGGGCATAGGTGCTTTTATTATTGCCGCTGTCTTTATAGTCGCTGTAATACTGGCTCAGATAATAAGAGGTATACAGCGCGTTAACGCCGCGGTCCCAACTTTCCGGCGCGACGTAGCCGCGCTCAAGATCCAGAACGTAGGCCTGCGGAATTTCTAAATCAAGCTGAAAAATATTGATATTAAAGGTATAACTGCCGCTCCGCACCGCAGATTTTAGCGTCATACACTGGTTATCTTTCACCATCTGCGCGCTATCCGCTTTGATTCCCAGCTGATTTAATAATGCCGATGACAAGCAGGTATCATCCGGATTACTGGCGACTACGATTGGATATTTACCACGCCATTGTTTATTGACGTAAATATCCAATTCATATTCCCCAGGCAGCGGTTGATTATCCGCGAAGCGAAAGCTTGACGATTTCTCACCTTTCATTCCGCCGATCATAAAATTGGTATCAAAAGTCTCCTCAGCGGCCTGCAACTGGCCGGATAATAAAACCAACAATATCATTGAGGAAAGCGGCGTCATCCTTAACATGGCCAACTCCATTATTTATTATTTTACATTGAGCCTGTCGCTAATAAAGTTCCCATTATCATCAATCATCGTTAGCGAATACTGGCGGGCGAGATTATTTTTTAAAAAAACATCCTGACTGGATAACGGCGCAAGCATAACGCTGCGCTCATTGACTTTAACGTTACTGAGTTTAATTTCAGTAATCGTCAACCAATTTGCCGAACCATTGGCAATATGCAGAGCGTTTTTGCGCGAAGACAACGAAATACTTTTAAACGTATCTTTATTTACCGCCGCGATACCTTTAGGGCGATAAAAAAGCTTAATGCGGTTTTGCATGGCAAACCGCAGCGTATTCGCCCCCTCACTGCCTGGTGTATTCGGAGGAATATCGAGTACGTTGAGATAAAACAGCGACTCTTTGTTCGCCGGAAGTTTGTTGGCTAACTTTTTAATTCGCAGCTGCTGACCGGAGTTACCCGTTATGCGCGCCACCGGCGGCGACAGCAGGAAAGGCACGTTGATTTTTTCCGGCGGCAACGAGGTATTGCCATCGTCTATCCACGACTGCACCAGTGAAGAGCGGGCGCCATGATTCATCAACTGTACGACCACTTCTTGTTTCTCAGCCGGATAGACAACCCGGGTACCGAAAATCACCACTCCGGCATGCGCGGGTTGCATAGCGATAAATAAGCCTGCTAATAAAATCCGTTTCATAGCACCACACCCTCAGCACAATAATTGCCGGCGAAACGCCGGCACAGGTCCTTACTCCGCAGATACGGCAATCGTTAACACCGAGCGGACTTCACCGGCGGTCACCGGAGTGGTGGCATTAATTCGTGCGTATTGCGCAGAGAAGTTCATTTGATAGACGCCATTGCCCACAGAAGTCACCGCCCGCGGCAAATTATTAACGTCATACATGGTATTTTCATTAATCTCCGAATCACCCAGTTTTAATTTAAAACCGACACCATTAGCAGAAGTTGTCGTCGCGATAGGATTAAGTACGCCGCCGGTAGTATAGGTCCCGCCGCTAATATCAATCGATTTCAATACTGTGCCTTCCGGGCAAACGATAGTTAATGGATCGCTACTGGTGGCGAAATTACCGGATAAGACTTCACCGGCCGCCATGCCGGCAAAACGGGTTGCATCAACATCAGCCAGCTGAATTGTACTGCTATAATCGGTTTCAAAACGACAGGAAGAATTAATAACATTACCAATAATAACTAACTCGCCCTGCTCTTCATTTGGCGCCGCAGCAAAAGCATTAACATTCATCAGCACGGTTGAAAATACTGCAGCAGCAATAATTGAACGCTTCATATAATATTCCTTTTATTAACAATTCCATTTAACTTCGCGGGGACTGAGAAAAATCTCATGCCGCGAGCATCGCACGGCCAAATACCCGCCACAACCTGATGAATAAGAATCGTTGATAAAAATCAATGCAAATACTTAAAGCGAATGAGCCCTGATGCCATATACGTAATCTCTTTAGCGTAATAAGCTAAAATACGTAGCAACGAGAATAATAAAATGAGAATTTGCCGGGCGTGTTTAATAATAAACTAAAAAAAAGAGAATTCAGCACATTTTGTGTCGATTTACATAAGATTACGAACCACAATTATAACATTCCGTGATTTATTTTTATATTTAAGGTTCCGACAATGAAAAAAATAATCCTGCCTCTGCTTACCGCCGCCCTGTTGCTGCCGACCCTCACCGCACACGCCACCTACCGCGCGGAAAAACGCCAGGATGCTCGCGATATTCGTCAGGATGCGCGCCAGAGTGGACGTGAAGAAAAACGTGAATGCGTGAGAAATGACGACAAGAGCAATATGCGCTGTCGCGCAGATAAGCGAGAAAATCGGCGCGAAGGCCGCCGCGACGCGCGTGATGAGAAGTGGTAATAACCATACTGCAATGCCCTGGCCGCAGGGCGTTAGCGGGAAGCGTTTAACGTTTCCAGTGGAAAAGGGCGATCTTGCACCACGGTTTTCATCACCAGCGTCGAACGTAAATGCTGCACGCCGGGCATCGCCGACAGTTTGTCATCATAGAGTTTCTGAAATGCGGGAAGATCCCGGGTAACGACATGCATCAGATAATCCGGATCGCCAAACAAACGTTGCGCCAGCACAACCTGCGGGATCTCCGCCACCGCCTCCTCAAAAGCGCTGACCGCTTTCTTATCGCCCTCTTTCAACGTGGCGAAAACGATAGCCAGAAAATTGAATCCCATTTTACCCGGATCGAGATTGGCGCGATAACCGGTAATCACCCCCTCTTGCTCCAGCGCGCGTAGTCGCCGGTGGCAGGGAGAGAGGCTCAAGTTTACCCGCTCCGCCAGTTCAGTTATCGACAGACGACCATCCGCCTGCAGCTCAGCAAGAATTTTTCGATCTATGCTATCCATTTGGAAGATTTTCTCTTTAAACGCCGGTTCAGGACATAACATTGAAAGCTCATTTCGCTTCTATGTCGATATTCTTTCTCACACGATAACCTAATTTTGCGAGTGTGTGATGTCTAATATCATTAAGGAGCGTTGCTGATGGAAATGAGCCTGATCGCCAGCTTCTGGGTAGTCTCGTTTCTGTTGATTATGACTCCCGGTGCCGACTGGGCCTATGCCATTAGCGCCGGTATCAACGGTCGTCGCGTGGTCCCGGCAGTGATGGGGCTGATGTCAGGTCATCTGCTGGCGACCATTGTCGTCGTCGCTGGCGTCGGCGTGTTGATCGCCGGCCATCCGCTGGCGCTATCAGCGATCACGCTGGCGGGCGCGGTCTATCTACTGTGGCTCGGGGTCATGATATTACGCCATCCGGCGGCGCCGAGCGCGGCGAAACAATCGGCTGGCAGCTGGAATAGATGGGCGGTTAAAGGGTTATGTATTAGCGGCCTTAATCCAAAAGTCTTTCTGTTGTTCCTCGCCCTGCTACCGCAGTTTACCGATCCCCACGGCAGTTGGCCGCTGGCACTGCAGATGTCGGCGCTGGGCGCGATGCATCTGATGACCTGTACGCTAATTTATCTGTTGGTCGGCTACGGTTCACGCGCGGTACTGGCAGCCCGGCCGCAGGCGGCGAAGGGAGTAAGCATGGTTTCAGGGCTTATCATGATTGCCATCGCTATTATCCTGTTCTACCAGCAGTTAAGATAATTCGTAAGCGACGGCGCTCATAGAGTAACTTCTTTAGCGCCGCACCGTCTTACCAACTAATATAATCGTGGGTCACAGGTAGCTATTATGTTGCTAAACCAGGGAAGCTAGCTCATCTATTTCCATGAGCTCCTGAAGATGAATTATCTATGTATCATAAGCGGTTACGGCTGAGTGACCAACATCGATAACTTCCTAAAATTGCTGAAAAACTCCGATTAAGCCCCCCGTTAACTGATTACTTGAGCGGAAAATTCCGACTGCTCGATAATAAGTAAAATCTCTCTTTGAAACGTCTGCACATTTATTAACGCTATTCTCCCTACGATTTTTGCAGTATGGTTTAATCGCTGTTGTAGTGTTGCAGTGAATGCTAACAATCGCCGGACGCTGTTTGCCTACGGTAAAACATTTACGCAATACCAACCTGTTTATTGAGGCAATTATCCTCATGGATAACGGTCATAGCGTTATCCAGCCAGGACTCAGTTTATCAGCCGGTAGTCAATGACCTTGCTGTAAGCGCGCATACTCAAGAGGAGAAAGGATGAACAGGACGTGTAAACCCCCAGGAAAATCGATATACATCAAATGCCTGAGCGCATCGCATCAAAAATTCGCCAGCGCACTACACTCCGACGGCGGGGAGACTTCATTATACCCACTGGATTTCGCGCAGCGTTACCGCGACACGGTCCTTGTTACTTGAGGAATATTAAAAACGATCCGCATCATGCTTACTTATAAAATGCGAAACCTATCTTCGGATCCTGTAATAGGCCAACCAGAGCCTATGGGATAGTAATGTACGCCTGCAATAGAAAGGGAACATAATGAAGAATAATAGCGAAATAAAAAAAAGGAACTTCCTGACTCAGAATGAAATCGAGTCACTGCTTAACGCTGCCAATAGTGGACCACATGCTGCTCGTAATTATTGCCTGACATTGCTTTGCTTTATTCATGGATTTCGTGCCAGTGAAATTTGCCGACTGCGAATTTCGGATATTGATTTGCGTTCAAAATGTATTTACATCCACCGTTTAAAAAAAGGGTTCTCAACGACACACCCGTTGCTGAATAAAGAGATTCTGGCACTAAAGCGCTGGCTGGATATTCGTGATGAATATCCACAATCCACCAGCGAGTGGTTATTTCTATCACGTAAGGGTAACCCGCTTTCACGCCAACAGTTTTACCAGATTATTTCCGCCTCTGGCGATCAGGCAGGACTACCGCTGGAAATTCATCCGCACATGTTGCGTCACTCCTGTGGCTTTGCGCTGGCCAATATGGGCATCGATACGCGTCTTATCCAGGATTATCTCGGCCACCGTAACATTCGCCATACCGTCTGGTACACGGCCAGTAACGCCGGACGCTTTTACGGGATTTGGGATAAATCCCGCGAGAAGCAGAGAACGTCGCTTTTCCAGTAAGGTAACCTTACGCCACGGATGGCGTTTCGTTATCGGTGCATCGCATTTCCCCCTGCAGACATTGCAAACCCTTCCCACGGTCTGGCTGTTGCAAATTTGCTCTGTTTAGGCTGCGATAAAATGCAGCTTTCCTCATATATAGATTTTTTCTTGCGAAACATTAATAAAAATTAACCATACGTTAAATATGTTTATTGTTCTTAAAAGTTCTTATTTAGAACATGAAAAAAAACGTTCCTATGCACCTGTAAACCATCAGGATATTAGTTCGTTATTTATTGTTAAATTAATCCTTTCAGCACATGTTTTCCGTTCAATAAATAGCTGGTATTAACTTTTTTCCTTGCTATTTTATGCACCTGCCAGCGACCTTGCGCGGCTCTATTGTGGTAAACAATAAAATAGATAAAAATAAGAATTATCGCGTGGCGATAATTTATGCATGTGTAAATGTAATGTGATACCTGTTTTGTCATTAGCCCCTTCAAATAATACGGCCTTTGCATTCAGATTGTTTTTTATCCAGCCAGGGATCTTTTTCCCAGGCTGTTCCTTGCGAGTAAACTTAAATTCAGGAGCTTAAAATTGTGAACCGACGTCGTTTTCTCACCGCCAAAGAAGTACAGGCAATGATGCAGGCGGCCCAGCACGGCCCAACCGGCGAACGAGATTACTGTCTGATCCTGTTGGCGTTTCGTCACGGGATGCGTATCAGCGAATTACTCGATCTGCACTATCGCGATCTCGACCTTAACGAAGGACGCATCAATGTCCGCCGCTTAAAGAACGGTTTCTCTACCGTACATCCGCTGCGTTTTGATGAACGCGAAGCGATAGAACGCTGGACGCAACAACGGGCCAACTGGAAAGCAGCAGGTAAAAGCGACGCACTATTTATCTCGCGCCGCGGTACCCCGCTTTCACGGCAACAGGCTTATCGTATTATCCGCACCGCCGGGGAAGAGGCAGGAACCGTGACGCATACGCATCCACATATGCTGCGCCACGCCTGCGGCTATGAGCTAGCTGAAAGAGGGGCAGATACCCGTTTGATCCAGGATTATCTCGGACATCGTAATATTCGCCACACTGTCCGTTATACCGCCAGTAATGCAGCGCGTTTTGCCGGGATATGGGAAAGAAACAACCTTTTAGAGGAAAATTTACAAGCGCGGAAGAAATAGGATAACCAATTGATAAAAAGGAAAATTTTTAAGATTGAACAAGTCAATTGGGGCCAAACTGTCTATATCATAAAAATGTTTTGTAATCTTTTGCAACTGACAAGTGCATATTTCATCAAAAAAAATCTTATCTTATTGATTTACATTAACTTCTATAACGACCTTTCTTTACTTATCCTCCTCCGACTATCTACCACACACTCACTTCTCAACATTGAACTCAAGCACGTCTTTTTTCCATACCCGGCAGAGTCGTAGTTTTTAAATCCATTAAATAAACAAAAATCAGTATATAAATCCAATAATAAACCAACATAAACAAAATAAAAGCCATAAATCCCGACGAGTCAAAATGGCCCCAATTGACTCATCAGTAGGGGCGAAAACTGTGCAGAACCGGCAGTCGCACCATTCGGCTGATTTATGGAATGCCTGGAAGGCAAAACGGCTGCCAATTTTGGTTCGTAATATCGATTTTGTTTAAAGGAAAACAGCATGAAAATCAAAACACTGGCAATCGTTGTTCTGTCAGCTCTGTCCCTGAGCTCCGCGGCGGCCTTGGCCGATACCACCACGGTAAATGGCGGTACAGTGCATTTTAAAGGAGAAATCGTCAACGCAGCCTGTGCAGTCGATGCCGGTTCTATCGATCAGACCGTTCAGTTAGGCCAGGTTCGTTCGGCAAAACTGGCTACCGCGGGCAGCACCAGCTCCGCAGTCGGTTTCAACATTCAGTTAGATGACTGTGATACCACTGTCGCGACCAAAGCCTCTGTCGCTTTCTCCGGTACCGCGGTTGATAGCACCAACACCAGCGTTCTGGCACTGCAGAGCTCCGCTGCTGGCGGCGCGACCAACGTCGGCGTACAGATCCTCGACAAAACCGGCACTCCGTTGGGCCTGGATGGCGCAACCTTCAGCGCGGCCACCACGCTGAACGACGGCACCAACATCATTCCTTTCCAGGCGCGTTACTACGCCACTGGCGCGGCTACTGCCGGTACTGCTAACGCAGACGCCACCTTCAAAGTGCAATACGAGTAATTCAAACATCAGACAGGGAAGCATTCCGGGCCAGGATGGCCCGTTATCCACTACGGGATTGGGGTGATAACGATGCAAGGAGTGAAGACAGGTCTGCTGATGTTTCTGCTTTCGCCGCTGGCGCAAGCCGGCAACCACTGGAACGTCACGGTCGCCGGGGGAAACATGCGTTTTCAGGGCGTCATCATCGCCGAGTCCTGCCGCGTTGAAGCCGGCGACCAGCAGATGACCGTCAATATGGGGCAGATCAGCAGCAATCGCTTTCATTCAGCCGGGGAAGATGCCAACCCCGTGCCATTCGATATTCACCTTCAGGATTGCAGCACCGCAGTCAGCCAGCATGTCGGCGTGTCGTTTCGCGGCGTGGCCGATGGCAAAAATCCGGATGTGCTCTCGGTTGGCGAAGGACCGGGTATCGCCACCGGCGTAGGCATCGCGTTATTTGATAATGAAGATCAATTGATTCCGCTGAATAGCCCGCCGGGCGCCTGGCGGCGGCTGTATACCGGCCCCACCACGCTACATTTTGTAGCCAAATATCGGGCGACCGGCAATCAGGTCACCGGAGGAGCGGCAAACGCGCAAGTTTGGTTCTCTCTGACCTATCAGTAATTAACCAGCAGACATCCGGAAACAGGAAACAACGGTGAGTACAAAAGGGGTAAACGTGAAAAAGAGACTGGGGATGACGCGCGGACTACTGGCGGGATTATTGATGATGGCCGCAAGCGGTTACTCCGCTTGGGCTCAGGCCGGCGTTGCGCTCGGCGCCACGCGGGTTATCTATCCGGCCGGGCAAAAACAGGTACAGTTAGGGGTAACCAATAATGATGACAGCAGCACCTATCTGATTCAGTCCTGGGTGGAAAACGCTGACGGCGGCAAAGATGGCCGCTTCGTGATTACGCCGCCGCTGTTTGCCATGCAGGGCAAAAAAGAAAATACCCTGCGCATCATTGACGCCACCAATAAACAACTGCCGCAGGATCGCGAAAGCCTGTTCTGGATTAACGTGAAAGCCATCCCGTCGATGGATAAATCCAAGCTGAGCGAAAATACCCTGCAACTGGCGATTATCAGCCGCATCAAGCTCTACTATCGCCCGGCGAAGCTGGCGCTACCGCCGGATCAGGCGGCGGAAAAGCTGAGCTTTAGCCGCAGCGGTTCGTCGTTAACGTTGACTAACCCTACCCCTTATTACCTGACCGTCACCGAACTTAACGCCGGCACTCGGGTGCTGGAAAACGCGCTGGTGCCGCCAATGGGTAAAACCTCCGTCAAGCTGCCGCCGGATGCCGGTAGCAACATAACTTATCGCACGATTAATGATTACGGCGCGCTGACCCCAAAAATGACTGGCGTGCTGCGTTAACACAGGTTTGGCCCGCCGGGCGGGCCATGCCGCGCATAACAATAAGAACTGACAGCCGGGCGAATTGAGACCGGAGGGACTATGTCACATCTCAAATATGGACTGGACCGTTTTGGTTCCCGCAGCGCCAGGCTCCGCCCACGCGCTATTTTGGCCATGGCGAAATTCCCCGTGGCACTCTGTTTTGTCCTGCAGGCGGGCCACGCGCAGGCTGAACTCTATTTTAACCCGCGTTTTTTGGCTGACGACCCTGCGGCGGTGGCCGATCTTTCCGGTTTCGAAAACGGGCAAGAGGTGCCGCCCGGCACCTACCGAGTCGATATTTATCTTAACGACGGCTTTATGACCACTCGCGATGTCACTTTTAACCGCGGCGAAAAAGGCCATGGGCTAAGCCCGTGTCTGACCCGCGGGCAGTTGGCCGGAATGGGGGTCAACACCGCGGCGGTGACCGGGATGAACGCCCTCGCCGCCGACGCCTGCGTGCCGCTGACCGAACTTATCACCGATGCCACGACGCGCTTCGACGTCGGCCAGCAGCGCCTGTATCTCACCGTACCGCAGGCCTTTATGGGCAACCGCGCGCGCGGCTATATTCCGCCAGAAATGTGGGATGACGGCATCAACGCCGGACTGCTGAACTACAACTTCACCGGCAACAACGTCCATAACGATACCGGCGGCAGCAGCAACTACGCCTATTTAAATCTACAAAGCGGCCTTAACCTTGGCGCCTGGCGACTGCGTGATAACACCACCTGGAGCTACAGCAGCGGCGGCAGCAGTTCCAGCAATGAGAACAAATGGCAGCATGTTAACACCTGGCTTGAGCGCGACATCACGCCGCTGCGCTCGCGTCTGACCCTCGGCGACAGCTACACCAACGGCGATGTTTTCGACGGCATTAACTTCCGCGGCGCCCAGCTGGCGAGCGATGACAACATGCTGCCGGATAGCCAGAAGGGCTTTGCGCCGGTGATCCACGGTATCGCCCGCGGCACCGCGCAGGTGTCGATCAAACAAAACGGCTATGAGATTTACCAGAGCACGGTCCCGCCGGGCCCGTTCACCATTAACGATCTCTATGCTGCGGGCAACGGCGGCGATCTGCAGGTGACGATTAAAGAAAACGACGGCACCAGCCAGGTCTTTAGCGTGCCGTGGTCAACGGTGCCGGTACTGCAGCGCGAAGGGCATACCCGGTACGCGCTGACCGCCGGCGAATACCGCAGCGGCAACGATCAGCAGGAAGAGCCGAAGTTCTTTCAGAGCACCCTGTTACACGGCCTGCCTGCGGGCTGGACTTTGTATGGCGGTACGCAACTTGCCGACCGCTACCGCGCCTTTAATCTCGGCGTGGGGAAAAACATGGGCGATTTCGGCGCCGTCTCGCTGGATGTCACCCAGGCCAACGCCACCCTACCCGACGACAGCGATCATCAGGGGCAGTCGATTCGCTTCCTCTATAACAAGTCGCTGAGCGATGTCGGCACCAATATCCAACTGGTGGGCTATCGCTACTCCACTAAAGGTTATTACAGCTTTGCCGATACTACCTACCGCCGGATGAGCGGTTACGACGTACAGACCCAGGATGGCGTGATCCAGGTGAAGCCGAAATTCACCGATTACTACAACCTCGCCTATAACAAGCGCGGCAAAGTGCAACTGAGCGTGACCCAACAGTTGGGGCGTACCGCCACGCTCTATCTGAGCGGCAGTCATCAGACCTACTGGTCGACCGGCAAGGCGGACCAGCAGCTGCAGGCCGGACTCAACGCGGCGGTGGACGACATCAACTGGACGCTGAGCTACAGCCTGACTAAAAACGCCTGGCAGCAGGGCCGCGACCAGATGCTGGCGGTCAACGTCAATATTCCGTTCAGCCACTGGCTGCGTTCCGACAGCAAATCGGTATGGCGGCACGCCAGCGCCAGCTACAGCATGTCGCACGATCTTAATGGCCGGATGACCAATCTGGCGGGACTTTACGGCACCCTGCTGGAAGACAATAACCTGAGCTATAGCGTGCAGACCGGCTATGCCAGCGGCGGCGAAGGCGATAGCAGCGGCACCGGCTACGCGGCGCTGAACTATCGCGGCGGCTACGGCAACGCCAACGTCGGTTACAGCCGCAGCGACGGTTTCAAACAGCTGTACTACGGCGTCAGCGGCGGGGTGTTGGCCCACGCTAACGGCGTGACCCTGAGCCAGCCGCTGAATGACACCGTGGTGCTGGTGAAAGCGCCGGGCGCCGGTGATGTAAAAGTGGAAAACCAGACCGGGGTACGTACCGACTGGCGCGGCTATGCGGTACTGCCTTACGCCACCGAATATCGCGAAAACCGGGTGGCGCTGGATACCAATACCCTTGCCGATAACGTCGATCTCGATGACGCGGTGGTGAGCGTCGTCCCTACCCACGGCGCTATCGTGCGGGCGGACTTCAAAGCCCACGTCGGGGTCAAGTTACTGATGACGTTGACCCATAACGGCAAACCGGTGCCGTTTGGCGCGATGGTCACCTCAGGCAGCAACCAGAGCGGCAGTATCGTGGCCGATAATGGCCAGGTCTACCTGAGCGGGATGCCGCTCGCCGGCAGCGTGCAGGTGAAATGGGGCGAAGGCGCGGACGCCAGCTGCGTGGCCAGCTACCGCCTGCCGGAAGAGAGTCAGCGGCAGGCGCTGAGCCAGCTATCGGCAGAGTGCCGTTAAGGAACGCATGATGATGAAAAAACCACTTAACCTGTTCGGCGCCATCCTGACGCTGGTCTGCGCCAACGCCTTTGCGGCGGACAGCACCATCACCATCAGCGGCTACGTGCGCGACAACGCCTGCGCGGTGGCCACCGAATCGAAAGAGTTTACCGTCGATCTGATGGATAACGCCGCGAAGCAGTTTAACGCCGTCGGCGCAACCACGCCGCTGGTGCCGTTTCGTATCGTGCTGTCGCCCTGCGGCAGCTCGGTGACGGCGGTCAAAGTCGGCTTTAACGGCACTCCGGATAGCGACAATAACGACCTGTTAAAAATCGACGGCGGCGCCTCCGCGGCGGCGGGGATGGCGGTGCAGATCCTCAACGGCCAGCAGACGATGCTGCCGGTCAACGCGCCCTCTTCGTCGATCGCCTGGACCACCTTAACGCCGGGGCAGACCAACACCCTCGGTTTTTACGCCCGGCTGATGGCAACCCGCGTACCGGTGACCGCCGGTCACGTCTATGCCACCGCCACCTTTACCCTTGAATTCCAGTAACCGGAGGCTGAGATGAAAGCACACTACGCAGGATGGCTTCTGGCAGGCGCGCTGGCGTTAAACATTATCCCGCTGCAGGCCGCCGACATCACCATCACGGTGAACGGCAAAGTGGTGGCCAAGCCGTGTACGGTCTCCACGACCAATGCCAACGTTGACCTCGGCGATCTTTATACCTTCAGCCTGGTGTCGGCGGGTTCCGCTTCGGCCTGGCACAGCACCGCGCTTGATTTAAGCAACTGCCCGGTCGGCACATCGCGCGTCGTCGCCACCTTTAGCGGCACCGCGGACAGCACCGGCTATTACAAGAATCAGGGTACCGCAGGAAATATCCAGCTCGAACTACAGGACGACAGCGGCACCACGCTCAATAACGGGGCGCAAAAGTCGGTTCAGGTCGACGATAGCTCGCAGTCGGCGCGTTTTCCGCTGCAGGTTCGGGCCCTGTCGGTTAACGGCGGCGCCACCCAGGGAACCATTCAGGCGGTGATAAGCGTCACCTATACCTACGCCTGAGTCAGGAGAGTTTGTTTATGAAAAAAGTCATCGCTCTGTTAACCACCCTGCTGCTGATGGGCTGGTCGATTAACGCCTGGTCCTTCGCCTGTAAGACCGCCACCGGCGCAACTATCCCCATCGGCGGCGGCTCGGCCAACGTTTACGTCAACCTGACCCCGGCCGTCAACGTAGGGCAAAACCTGGTGGTCGACCTGTCGACGCAAATTTTCTGCCATAACGACTACCCGCAAACCATTACCGACTATGTGACGCTACAGCGCGGATCCGCCTACGGCGGCGTACTATCGAGCTTTTCCGGTACCGTAAAATATAACGGTACCTCTTATCCGTTTCCGACCACCACGGAAACCTCGCGGGTAATCTACGATTCGACCACCGATAAACCCTGGCCGACCGTACTCTATCTGACTCCGGTCAGTACCGCGGGCGGGGTGGCGATTACCGCCGGATCGCTGATTGCCGTGCTGATTCTGCATCAAACCAACAACTACAACAGCGACTCCTTCCAGTTCGTGTGGAATATATACGCCAATAATGACGTTGTCGTGCCGACCGGCGGTTGCGATGTCTCCGCACGCGATGTGACCGTGACCCTACCCGACTATCCGGGTTCGATGGCGGTGCCGGTCACCGTCCACTGCGCGCAAAACCAGAATCTTGGCTATTACCTTTCCGGCACTACCGCCGATAGCGCCAACTCCATTTTCACCAATACCGCTTCCGCTTCGCCGGCGCAGGGTATTGGCGTCCAGATGACGCGCAACGGTACCGTCGTTCCGGCCAACAGCAATGTCTCACTGGGTACAGTTGGCACTTCACCGGTGAATCTGGGGCTGACCGCCACCTATGCGCGCACCAGCGGTCAGGTGACGGCGGGTAATGTACAGTCGATTATTGGGGTGACGTTTGTCTACCAGTAAAGTCGATACCCCGCAGGCGACGACAGACTACATCCTGTCGCCCTGCGCCATGGCGGCGGCGGGATTAGCTGATATGGTCGACGACGGTTGCCGCCAGTTGGTATGGCTACAGCCGCGGATGCAGACCATGCTGTCGATATCTGCGCCCGCCGACGTCCGGAAAATTGTGGTTTTTCTGCCCGACGATCCCTGGTGGCTACTGTTCGTCCTGCGCGAAGCCGCCTGGTTACTCAACCAGGCCAAACGGCCTTTGCCTATGGTGATCTTAAGCCGCAGCCCGGCGCCGTGGCTGTGGCAAACCTTACTGCACCAGGTCAACGACCGCCGCCTGCTGGCCGCCGTACAGGCGGTCTCCTCCGATCTCCCCTGCCGCCGTCTGGCGGCATTGCTGAAAGGCGGCCTGGTCGGCTACCCCGCCCTGCAACAGCTTTCTACCATCGAGGCACTGGCGCGCGGCAAGCCGCCGTCGGGCTTAAGCAAAATCGAACTTAACGCCACCCTCGCCCTGCTGTATGGCCACAGCATCACCAGTCAGGCGCAAATCCGCGGCGTTAGTCAGAAAACGCTCTACAACCAAAGAACCTCAGGACTAAATAAGATGGTGGAGTATCATCCGCATCTGGCGAGCCGGTTTCCGGGCAGCCGAAGCAAACGCGTTGCCGGTCAGAGCATCACTGCGCTGACTCCCTTCGAACGTGAGTTTATTCATGCCATTCATGGACGGCAGATCTTTCCGGTCTTTCAGCCGATTGTCGACGACCGCATACGCCTGCAGGGCATCGAGATATTATCGCGCTGGCGCAAAGATGGCGTGGTACTGCCGCCGGGCGAGTTTCTACCGCATATCCACTCCGAATACACCTGGCTATTACTGACCGCCTTTGTCCTGCAGGAAGCGGTGCAGAATATCAATCGCTATCAGGGCGAGTTCTATTTTTCGGTCAATATCCCTCCCTGTATCGCCTATCACGATAATCTTGCCCGTATGATGGAAACCGCCTGGCAACAGCTACAGAACCCGCAGTGGGCCGACCGGCTGGTGCTGGAATTTGCTGAAACCGTCGATTTACAGCAGCAAGGAAAAGCGGTAGCGAATATGAGCAATATTCAGCAGCAAGGCTTTCGCATCTTTCTCGACGACTGCTTCTCGCACAGCAGCGTCATGTTCCCTGTGCGCACGGCCCGTTTTAGCGGCTATAAGCTGGATATGAGTATCGTCAATGATTTTCAGCGCGACCCGCACGCGCTGGTGCTGATTAAAAGCCTGGTCTACTACTGCCAGCTGACGCAGAGCCGCTGTATTGCCGAGGGAGTGGATAGTCTGGAGAAATTTAATCAGCTAAAAGCGCTGGGGGTCGATCGTTTCCAGGGGTATCTGTTCTCACCACCGGTCACTCGCGAGCATCTGGGAGAGATCATTCAGCGCTTTTTACCGGATCATGCCACCTGCCGGTTGGCCGGGTGATCGCAGCACGGCGCCAGCCACAGCTGGCGCCGTATTTCAGGCGCGAATGTCGTCGTACTCGCGGGTGTTATCGAATTCGTGTTTGGCAAACGGGCACAGCGGAATGATTTTGCGTTGTTCCTGGCGCATTTTCTCGACCACTTTCGCTACCAGCTGTTTACCCACGCCCTGGCCTTTCAGGCTGGGATCGACATCGGTATGCTCAATAATGCTCAGATGTTCACCGGTTGGAACAAAGACAATTTCCGCCACCTGGTTTCCCTCGGCGTCATTAACGTAGAACTTGTTATGGCCTTCCAGAATTTCCATCATTTCCTCGCTTATTTGTGGCGATACTTCAATGCGCCGCTGGGACAGGTATCGATCACTTTTACCACCGTCGCGACATCCACCTGATCGGGGATGATCCACGGTTTACGTTTCAGATTGAACAGCTTCGCGCTGCCGCGCACGCAGTTACCCGAGTGCTGACAGATATCGGTATTGAAATAGACATCTATCTTCTCGCCGGTATAGACCCGGTAGCCCGCTTCCAGTAGTTCTTTATCCATGACATTGCCTCAGTATTTTTATTATGCTTTCCTAAGCATAGCTCGCGGCATAGCCGCTGACTATGGAGAAATGAGAAACGCCCTATTTCAATTATATCGCTAATGATAAAGCGACTTTTTAATACCTACGCGAAATTAAACTATTATCAGAGGATAACCATAACTCGGCTAAGCAAACCATCAGCGCTATAATTTAGGCGGTGTATTGAGGGTTTATTTCGTCAACAACGAATAAACTCAATTGTTCAATGGCATGAACATTCAGGTATCTTCCTTTGAAGCAAATTGTAAAACGGGCGCGCCCGGCATTGTTATTACTTCTTTTGGCGGTCTCCGGTTGCTCTTTATCCCCCGCCATACCGGTATTAGGCGCAGCATTCCCCGGCTGGTTCTTCTGCTTTTTAGGCGGCGCATTACTGCTGATCCCTTGCCATATCTTGATTGCCCGTAAAGGCTGGCAGGCGCGCTTTTCCCCGCTGGTATTAAGTTACCTGGCGTTAATGTTTCTATTTGCCACTATTCTGTGGTTTCTTCTTTTCGCACATTAAATACCTATGACTCAATCCAGCCCAAGCGTATTACGGAAAAAATGGCCCTTGTTGGCTCTCGTCCTCGCCGCTATTGTGGCGCTGATCGTGGTTATCTGGCAGTTGCAGACTTCGCCGGAAACCAACGACGCCTACGTCTACGCCGACACCATCGATGTGGTGCCGGAAGTCAGCGGGCGGATCGTTGAAATGCCGATCCGTGATAATCAGCGGGTGCAGAAAGGCGATCTGCTGTTCCGCATCGATCCGCGTCCCTACCAAGCGATGCTGGACGATGCCAAATCACGGCTGGCGGCGCTTGATGCGCAGATTATGCTGACCCAGCGCACAATTAAAGCCCAGCAGTATAACGCCCAATCAGTGAGCGCCGCGGTAGAGCGTGCGAAGGCGCTGGTGAAACAGACCACCTCGACCCGTATCCGCCTGGAACCGCTGGTGCCGCAGGGATTCGCCGCGCAGGAAGATCTCGATCAGGCGCGCACCGCGGAAAAAGCCGCCCGCGCCGAACTGGAAGCCACGCTGCTGCAGGCCAAACAGGCTGATGCCGCGGTCACCGGCGTCGATGCGATGGTCGCGCAGCGCGCCGGGATCGTCGCGCAAATCGCCCTTGCGGAACTGCACCTGGAGTTCACCGAAGTTCGCGCGCCGTTTAACGGCGTAGTCATCGCCCTGAAAACCACCGTCGGACAATATGCTTCCGCCCTGAAACCGGTCTTCACGCTGCTGGATAACGACCACTGGTACGTGATTGCGAACTTCCGCGAAACCGACCTGCAAAACGTTCAGCCTGGCGTGCCGGCAACCGTGACGGTGATGACCAACCACAGTCGCGCCTTTGACGGCGTCGTCGATTCCGTTGGCTCAGGCGTACTGCCGGAAGGCGGTAGCGTCATTGGCGGGCTGCCGGTGATTCAGAAGAGCATCAACTGGGTACATGTGTCGCAGCGCTTCCCGGTTAAAATCGCGGTGAAAAATCCCGACCCGGAACTGTTCCGCATGGGCGCCTCCGCCAGCGCCGTGCTGCAGGCGAAATAAGGGTCCGGCATGCATAATTTCTGGTTGTTTCTGCAACGGGAGCTCGCCGACGCGCCGGGGCGGGCCAACTATACCCTGCGCCTGACGCTGAGCTGCGCGGTGCTGATCACCCTGTTTATGACCCTGCAGATCCCGTTTCTCGCCGTGGCGCTGATCGTGGTGTTTTACGTCAGCCAGCCGAACATTCTGATGATTAAGCTGGGCAGCGTCCTGTTTTTTGTCACCATCAGCGTGGCGCTGGGGCTGGTGCTGCTGATCATCAAGTGGACCTATGATTTCCCGCTGATTCGCCTGGTCGCTTCGGTATGCCTGTTCTTTGGCGCGATGTATCTGATGCGCGTGCTGGGCAAACTCGGGCTGGCGTTTTTCGTGGTGGCGCTGGCGGTGATTTATGCCCAGACCTTCCCGTCGATGACCAGCCAAAGTGAAGTTCTGGTGCGCCTGCTGCTGTGGCTTTGGGTGGCGATCAATACCGCAACGCTGGTCACGCTCCTGGTCAACGCCTGCTTTCGCCAGGCCTTTCCCGGCTATCAATTCCGCGCTCAGCTGGTGGTGATGCAGCGGCAGGTCGCCGACGTACTGACGCAGAACGCCGCGCCGCCGACCTTCAAAGAGATCGCCGGGCGTTTTAATCAGTTGCAAGGATTGTTTAAGCAGGCGCGCTTTGCGGCGCCGGAAATTGCCGCCGATCCGCCGCGCTGGCAGGCGCTGATGGCGGCCACCCTGCGCTGCTATCACCTCGCGGCGCTGCTGCAACCGGGCGATGACCACGCCGCGGCGCGCCAGCAGATCGCCGCCGCGCTACAGGCGCTGGCGCCGTCGATGAACGAGGGTACGCCGTTTTCATTCTCCGCGCCGGTCATTGATGATCGCGGCGCCAATACGCTGATTTTACAAGAGATGGCGGATGTGCTGGCGAAGCTGGCGCGCGGTGAAAGCATCGACCTGCCGCAGGGCGAAGCCGAGAAGTCGCCGCTCCTGCTGCCGGATGCCTGGCGCAATCCCGCTTATCTGCATTTCGCCCTGAAAACCCTGCTGGCGACGCTGCTGTGCTACGTCTTCTATACCGCCGCCGACTGGCAGGGCATCCACACCATTATGCTGAGCTGCGTGATTGTCGCCCAGCCGGGGCTGGGGGCGACGATGCAAAAAACCTGGCTGCGTATCGGCGGCGCGCTGCTCGCTACGCTGCTGGCGCTATTGTTGATCGTCTTTGTACAACCGTGGACCGAGTCTATCGTCGGCCTGCTGGCGATGGTTCTGCCGGTAATGGCGCTCTCGGCGTGGATTGCCGCCGGCTCAGAGCGTATTGCCTACGCCGGGATCCAAATCGGCTTTACCTTCTCGCTGGCCTTCCTCAGCTGGTTTGGTCCACTGACCAACCTGACCGAACTGCGCGACCGGGTCATCGGTATTTTGCTCGGCGTACTGGTCTCATCGATCGTCCATCTTTACCTGTGGCCGGATAGCGAAGCGCCGCAGTTGAAATCGCGGCTGGCGCAACTTTATCGCCAGATAGCCGACTTCCTGCGCGCGAAAGATGATAAGCCGCAGATGGTGCCGCTGTTCCAGGCGCTGACCACCAGCGAAACGCTGATGCATCGGGTCGCCGCCGAGCCGCTGGGCACTTTTGCGCATCCGTGGCCGCAGGCGAAATCCTGGCCGAGCAAAGCCACCTGGCAGCAGGCGCAGGAGATAGTCCGCCTGAGCGAGGGCTACCGGCTGTACGCCGCGCCGGGAGATCCCTTCTTAAGCCGCTGCGCCGAACAGTTACAGGCGTATGCCGATGATATTGAACGTCAGCAGCCGACGACACCCGTCGCGCCGCTGGTTGTCGATCCGGCTAATCCGTTCGGCGAACCGCTGACCGCTTTACTGGCCACCCTGCCGGACTGGTCAGACAAACCTTCTGAATTTACGCGACAGGCAGAACCGTCATGATAAAAATGAATGCCGCAGCACGTTTTCTGCGCTACTCACCGCTGGCCTTCGTCATCAGCCTGTTGACAGGATGCGCGCTGATTCAGGACGATCCTGGCGAAGTACCGATCGTTAATCCGCAACAGGCGCAGCTGGCGCAGGTGATCCACCTGGCGAATAGCGGCTGGCCGGCGGCCCGCTGGTGGGAGGGGTATCACGATCCCCAGCTCAACATGCTGGTAAACCGCGCGCTGCAAAATTCGCCGACCATGCAGGCGGCGCGGCTACGCATCTCACAGTCACAATCCACCGTCGAGCTGGCGCAGTCGGCAATGGGCGTGCAGGCGACCGCCGTGGCGGCGCAGAATCGGATGCGTATAACCGATAAATCTTTTAGCTGGCCCTACTCCTATTCTCTGCCGGTGGATAAAAACGGCCCGTGGTACACGCTCAATACCGTGGGGGTCGGCGCGACGCTGAATATCGATTTGTGGGGTGCCGACCGGGCCCGCGTCGCGGCGGCTATTGGCGAAAAGAACGCTCGCCAGGCGGAAACCGCCGGTATCGAACTGGACCTCGCCAGCAGCGTGGCGCAGCTGTACTTCGCCATGCAGGCCACCTTCCAGAAGATCGTTCTGCTCCAGCAGCTAGAAGAAATTGCGCGGCTGTCGGTACAGGCGCATGAACACCGCACCCAGCGCGGCGTGGAGGATAGCGTCGATATCGCCAATGCGCAGGCGGAACTGCTTGGCGCGCAACAGCAGGTGATTACCGCCCGCGGCACGCTGACCCAGTACCGCGAAACGTTGCGGGCGCTAATTGGCGCCGACGCGCAGAGTATGCCTGAGATCCACCCGGTCGCTCTGCCGGCGTTGCAGGAAACGCTGCCGGATTCACTCTCCTTCGAATTGCTGGCGCGTCGCCCGGATCTGCAGGCCCTGCGCGGTTATGTGACCGCTTCTATGAGCCAGGTCGATGCGGCGAGAGCGGCCTTTTATCCGCATTTTGATATTAAAGCCTTCTGGGGATATAACGCGCTGAGCGTCGGCGATCTGTTTAAGTCGTCCTTCCAGCAGATTAACCTGCTGCCGGGGCTGTATTTGCCGATATTCGATGGCGGCCGCCTGAACGCCAATCTGAAGTCGGTACGTACGGCGAGCAATATCCTGATTAAGCAGTACAACCAGGCAGTGCTGGATGCGGTACGGGACGTGGCGATAAGCTCCAGTCAGCTTAACGATCTCAACCAGCAGGTGGCGCTGCAGGAGCTGAAGGTGACGGCGGCGATGGCCACCACCCGCAGCGCCAACGCCCATCACCAGCGCGGCCTGTTAAGCCGCTATGCCGCACAAGAAGCGCGACGACCGGCCATCGCCCAGCAGCTGTTATTGCTGGATATCCAGGCCCAGCGCCTTAGCACCGATATCACGCTGATTAAGGCCCTCGGCGGCGATTATCGCGGTCCGGCGGTGGGTTCCGCAGAACCGTAAGCCAGCGCATCGCGAGCAGGGAACTCCCCGGATAGCGGCTTACGCCTTATCCGGGCTACCGTTCTGATGAAGCCCCGGCAGTGGGTTGCGCAGAACCGTAGCCCTGCCAAGCGCAGCGCGAGCAGGGAAATCCCCGGATAGCGGCTTACGCCTTATCCGGGCTACCGTTCTGATGAAGCCCCGGTGGTGGGTTCCGCAGAACTGTAGCCCTGCTAAGCGTAGCGCGAGCAGGGAAATCCCCGGATAGCGGCTTATGCCTTATCCGGCTACCGTTCTAATGAAGCCCCGGCAGTGGGTTCTGCAAAACCGTAACCCTGCTAAGCGCAGCGCGAGCAGGGAAATCCCCGGATGGCGGCTTATGCCTTATCCGGGCTACCGTTTCCATACTCTGCTTACTATAAAAAAGCCGGCGCTCAGCGCCGGCTTTTCATTGACCGCTTGCGCAATCAGGCATTGGTCGCCGGTTTTTGCTCGACGGATTTGCTGTTCTCCAGCATACGGCGCACCGGCACAATTAGCACGCACAACACCGCGGCGCAGATCAGCAGCGCCGTCGAGCAGCGGGCGAACAGATCCGGCAGCATATCCAGCTGGTCGGCCTTCACGTGGCCGCCAATCAGCCCCGCCGCCAGGTTACCCAGCGCGCTGGCGCAGAACCACAGCCCCATCATCTGGCCGCGCATTCTTTCCGGCGCCAGTAGGGTCATAGTTGCCAGGCCTATCGGGCTCAGACACAGTTCGCCCAGCGTCAGCATCAGAATGCTGCCCACCAGCCACAGCGGCGATACGCCGGCGCCGCCGTTGCTCAGCACGTTCTGCGCCGCCAGCATCATCAGGCCGAAGCCCGCCGCCGCGCACAGAATCCCGATAACAAACTTGGTGATGCTGCTCGGGCGCACGTTTTTGCGAGCCATTGCCGGCCATGCCCAGCTAAATACCGGCGCCAGCAGGATGATAAACAGGGCGTTAATCGACTGGAACCATACCGCCGGGATTTCGAAATCGCCGATCATGCGGTTAGTGTAGTCGTTAGCAAACAGGTTAAACGAAGTCGGTTTCTGCTCGAAGGCTGACCAGAAGAAGGCGGCGGAAACCAGCAGAATAAAGCAGACCAGCAGACGCGCGCGCTCTTTACGGTTAAGCCCCGCAAAAACAAACAGGTAGATGAAATAGAGCACCACCGACGCGGCAATCACGTACACCAGCATGCTGGCGACCGCCACCGGGTTAATGACTATCACCCCCTGAGCAATCAGCGTAATCACCACCGCCACGCCGACCGCCAGCGCCAGCAGCCAGGCGCCAACGCCGTTTTTCTTCGCGACGGGACTATTCCAGGTAGAGTCGAGACCCACTTCGCTGTCGTAGCGTTTCATTGCCGGGACCGCGAAAAGGCGGAAAATCACCAGCGCCACCAGCATACCGATACCACCGATGCCGAAGCCCCAGTGCCAGCCGTGGGATTTAATCAGCCAGCCGGAAATCAGCGGCGCGATAAACGACCCCATATTGATACCCATATAGAACAGCGAGAAACCGCCATCGCGACGGCTATCGCCTTTCTTATACAGCGTACCGACCATCACCGAGATGCAGGTTTTAAACAGGCCGGAACCGAGCACGATAAACATCAGCCCGATAAAGAACAGGTTGTTGCCCATAAACGCTGACAGCGCAATCGACAGATGGCCCAGCGCGATCAGAATCGAGCCGTACCACACCGCTTTCTGCTGGCCGAGCCAGTTGTCCGCCAACCAGCCGCCCGGCAGCGCCGCCAGATACATGGCGCCCGCGAAGATGCCGACGATGGCCGACGCGTTCTCACGAGCTAAGCCCATACCGCCGTCATAGACGGTGGCCGCCATGAACAGGATCAGTAACGGACGAATGCCATAAAACGAGAATCGCTCCCACATTTCGGTGAAGAACAGCGATCCCAGAGGGTAAGGGTGACCAAAGAAGGTCCGGCTTTCATTTTTGTTAACAGAGGAATGCATAACTTCTCCCAATAAGGCGATCTTAGCGCTTTGTCATGCCGAAAAGCGTATTGACCATTTTTTCTACCTGCCTATCATTCACACAGGCGTTAATTTTATTTAACCATTTGATAACCAGACGGTGGTTTTGTCTAGCCCCTGGGCGATATCTTTTAGATGAAAACTCGACCAGGCTCTCTTTTCCCAGATTTTATGTTGGCAATAAAGGGATAATGATTGACAGCGTTCTTTCGTACTACAGGAACCTCTTAATCCTTAATAAACATAATGTTAAGAGGGTAGAAGTCAGAAAGTCCCGAGTATACGACATATTTCCGTCATATGGCTGAAATAACGCAATGATTAACCGGCCATTATTCATTTTAACCACATTGCAACACAATATATTTACATATAAACAACAAACCAGTGAATAATGTTGGATAAGATCAAAATACCAGCTATTGATATCATAATGAGAGGCTATTAGTGATCGGCGTCACAGATTAAGTCTAAGCCGGATATAGAATATGCCATACCTTCAGTCAATCATTTGAAAGGTGTATATCATGGAAAACAATAACAGGATGATGCCACACATAAGGCGGACAACGCATATTATGATGTTTGCTCACCGTAACAGCTTCGATTTTCATTTCTTTAATGCCCGGTAGTCTTCCGACTACGGGCGCTTCAGCATACAGGTCTTCCTGCATCTTTTGTTGTTAATACAGGCATTCGCCTGTAGCTAACCGCGCTCGCCCTAATAAATCCTGCTATTTACCAGCCACCGGACTGGTAGGGTTTATTGCATCTCAAAAGGTACTCTACTGATATTTATTATATCAGCGGCAGACTATTACCTTTTGTCCGGCGTAATCAATTTCTCATTCGAGAAATTGAGGGCCTGCTATTATCTGAAAATAAAGAGATAACAATGACTGATTTAAAAATTGCCGTTAGCCGTACATGTCCAAACTGTTTTTCTACCCAGCGTAATATTGTCAATACTACCGAAACCAACTTTATTGATGTGGCCGCGGTAGTATTAACCCTGGAAGATATCGAATGCGGTAAACTCGATGAGTTAAAGGCTACCGGCTATAACATCCCGGTATTTATCGCTATTAATAAAGAAGAAGTTGTCCCAGCCGAATATATGGCTTCGGTGCAGGGGGTATTTGAACACGACGAAACCCGTAACGACTTCTACGGCCGCCAGTTAGAAGCCGCTGCGCATAAATATGAAACCGAACTGCGTCCGCCGTTCTTTAGCGCGCTGGTCGATTACGTTAAACAGGGCAACAGCGCCTTTGACTGCCCGGGGCATCAGGGGGGGGAATTCTTCCGCCGTCATCCGGCCGGTAATCAGTTCGTCGAGTATTTCGGCGAGACGCTGTTCCGCTCCGACCTGTGCAACGCCGACGTCGCCATGGGTGACCTGCTGATCCACGAAGGGGCGCCATGCATTGCCCAACAGCATGCGGCAAAGGTCTTTAACGCCGATAAAACCTACTTCGTGCTCAACGGCACCTCCTCTTCTAACAAAGTGGTGCTCAACGCGCTGCTGACCCCGGGCGACCTGGTACTGTTCGATCGCAACAACCATAAATCCAATCACCATGGCGCGCTGCTGCAAGCCGGGGCGACACCGGTCTATCTGGAAACCGCGCGTAACCCGTACGGTTTTATCGGCGGTATCGACGCCCACTGCTTCGAGGAGCGCTACCTGCGCGAGCTGGTCGGTGAAGTGGCGCCGAATCGGAAACAGGATGCCCGCCCGTTCCGCCTGGCGGTGATCCAGTTAGGTACCTACGACGGCACCATTTATAACGCTCGTCAGGTGGTCGATAAAATTGGTCATCTGTGCGATTACATCCTGTTTGACTCCGCGTGGGTCGGCTATGAACAGTTCATTCCGATGATGGCTGATTGTTCGCCGCTGTTGCTGGAGCTGAACGAAAACGATCCGGGCATTCTGGTAACCCAGTCGGTGCACAAACAGCAGGCAGGTTTCTCCCAAACCTCGCAAATCCACAAAAAAGACAGCCATATCAAAGGCCAGCAGCGTTACGTTCCGCATAAGCGTCTGAATAACGCCTTTATGATGCATGCCTCCACCAGCCCGTTCTATCCGCTGTTTGCCGCGCTGGATATCAACGCCAAAATGCATGAAGGCGAAAGCGGCCGCAACATGTGGATGGACTGCGTCATGAACGGCATCAAGGCGCGTAAGCTGATCCTTGAAAGCTGTAAGCACATCCGTCCGTTTGTGCCAAAAATGGTCGATGGTAAACCATGGCAGTCATATGAAACCGCGCAAATCGCCGTTGACCTGCGCTTCTTCGAGTTTGGCCCAGGCGAACGCTGGCACGCCTTTGACGGTTATGCCGAGCATCAGTACTTTGTCGATCCATGCAAACTCCTGCTGACCACGCCGGGTATCAATACCGCCAGCGGCGAATATGACTCCTTCGGCGTACCGGCCACCATTCTCGCCAACTTCCTGCGTGAAAACGGCGTGGTACCGGAAAAATGCGACCTCAACTCCATTCTGTTCCTGCTGACCCCAGCGGAAGATATGGCCAAACTGCAGCAGCTGGTCGCCCTGCTGGCGCGCTTCGATAAACTGCTCGACGCCGATGCGCCGCTGCAGGAAGTTCTGCCGTCTATCTACAGCCAGCACAAAGAACGTTATGCCGGTTATACCCTGCGCCAGCTGTGTCAGGAAATGCATGACCTGTACGCCCGTCACAACGTCAAACAGCTGCAAAAAGAGATGTTCCGTAAAGATCACTTCCCACGGGTGGTGATGAACCCGCAAGAGGCTAACTACGCCTATCTGCGCGGCCAGGTCGATTTGGTGCCGTTGCCGCAAGCCGAAGGCCGCGTGGCCGCTGAAGGCGCCCTGCCTTACCCGCCGGGAGTGCTGTGCGTAGTCCCGGGCGAAGTCTGGGGCGGCGCAGTGCTGCAGTACTTCACCGCACTGGAAGAAGGGATCAACCTGCTGCCGGGCTTCGCGCCGGAACTGCAGGGGGTTTATATCCAGGAGCACGATGGCCGTAAACAGGTCTGGTGCTATGTCATCGCGGAAAGCGAGAAACAAAGCGCGCTGTTGAAAGGGGAAACTGTATGAGCAAATCCAGTAACAAGATGGGAGTGGTACAGCTCACCATCTTAACCATGGTCAACATGATGGGCTCCGGCATCATCATGCTGCCCACCAAGCTGGCGGAGGTGGGGACTATCTCCATTATCTCCTGGCTGGTGACGGCGGTAGGATCGATGGCTCTGGCGTGGGCCTTCGCCAAATGCGGGATGTTCAGCCGTAAATCGGGCGGGATGGGCGGTTACGCCGAGTACGCGTTCGGCAAGTCTGGCAACTTTATGGCCAACTATACCTACGGCGTCTCGCTGCTGATCGCCAACGTCGCTATCGCTATCTCCGCGGTGGGTTACGGCACCGAGCTGTTCGGCGCCACCCTGTCGCCGGTACAGATTGGCCTGGCGACTATCGGGGTACTGTGGATCTGTACCGTAGCCAACTTCGGCGGCGCGCGCATTACCGGCCAGATCAGTAGCATCACCGTATGGGGGGTGATCATTCCGGTCGTCGGCCTGTGCGTCATCGGCTGGTTCTGGTTTAGCCCGACGATGTACGTCGAGTCCTGGAACCCGCACCACGTGCCGTTCTTCGGCGCCGTTGGTTCGTCAATCGCCATGACGCTGTGGGCCTTCCTCGGTCTGGAATCCGCTTGCGCCAACACCGATGTAGTCGAAAACCCGGAACGTAACGTGCCGATCGCCGTACTCGGCGGTACCCTCGGCGCGGCGGTTATCTATATCGTTTCGACCAACGTCATCGCCGGGATCGTGCCGAACATGGACCTGGCTAACTCCACGGCGCCGTTTGGCCTGGCGTTTGCCCAGATGTTCACGCCTGGCGTAGGTAAAGTGATTATGGGGCTGATGGTGATGTCCTGCTGCGGTTCGCTGCTTGGCTGGCAGTTCACCATCGCGCAGGTCTTTAAATCATCGTCTGACGAAGGTTACTTCCCGAAAATCTTCTCCCGCGTCTCGGCTTCCGGCGCGCCGATTCAAGGGATGCTGACCATCGTTATCCTGCAAACCGGCTTGTCGCTGATGACCATTAGCCCGTCGTTGAGTAATCAGTTCAACGTGCTGGTTAACCTGGCGGTGGTGACTAACATCATCCCGTACATTCTGTCGATGGCCGCGCTGGCGATTATCCAGAAAATGGCCAATGTGGAACCGGGCAAAGCGCGATCCACCAACGTGATTGCCTTTATCGGTGCGGTATACAGCTTCTATGCGCTGTACTCCTCCGGCGAAGAGGCGATGCTCTACGGCGCGATTGTGACCTTTATGGGCTGGACGCTGTACGGCCTGGTATCACCGCGTTTTGAGATGAAAAACAAACACAGCTAATGCTGAAGCCGGCGGCGCGTCTGTCGCCGCCGGCGCTATCCGTGGCCGCTATTTGATATAGGAATCCAGCACCTTCAGCACCACGTCCAAATCCTCTTCACGTTTCACTTCATCGCCTTCATGAACGATATGTTCCGTCAGATGGCCCTTGATCACTTCACGCATTAGCCCGTTTACCGCTCCGCGAATAGCGGCAATTTGCTGCAGCACGGCGGCGCATTCGTGCGGCTCATCCAGCATCTTTTTCAGCGCGCTCACCTGCCCTTCAATCTTGCTGGCTCTGGCCTGCAGCTTCTTTTTATCCCGAATCGTATGCGACACGTTAACCTCACTGGCGAACTCAATGCCTCAATTATAGGTTTGTAATCTACTGGGGGGTAGTATCTTATACTGGGGGGGAGTAGAATCCCGTTCACCAACGACAACCAACTCTCTTCTTATGAACGAATTCTTACCTTTACTTCAGCAGGGCAATGCCTGGTTTTTCATTCCCAGCGCCATTCTGTTAGGCGCGCTACATGGCCTGGAACCGGGCCATTCAAAGACCATGATGGCGGCGTTCATCATCGCCATTAAAGGCACGGTACGTCAGGCGGTGATGCTGGGCCTCGCCGCGACCCTTTCGCATACAGCCATCGTCTGGCTGATCGCCTTTGGCGGCATGTATTTTAGCCAGAAATTTATCGCCGAAGCGGCTGAACCCTGGCTGCAGCTGGTTTCCGCGTTCATCATTCTCGGTACCGCAATATGGATGTTCTGGCGCACCTGGCGCGGTGAACGTAACTGGCTGCAGGCCATGCAGGATCGGGATGAGCATCATCATGATGATGAAACGCAAATCGTCGACACCGGCCACGGTAAAATCGCCCTTTCCATCTTCGAAGAAGGAGAACCGCCGCGCTGGCGCATACGCACGCTAAGTGGCAACCGATGGGCCGCTGGCGATGTCTCACTGGCGACACGGCGCAGCGGGAGCAGCTTCGCGCAAATGTTCTCTTTTGTTGATAAAGGCGATTATTTAGAATCCGCGCAGACCATCCCGGAACCGCATGACTTGAACGTACGCCTGACGCTCGGCCACCAGCGCCATACCCACGATTATGATCTGGCGTTTCATGAACATCATCATCATGAACTGGACGGCCTTGAGGAAGGAAGTCAGGCCTATCAGGACGCCCACGAGCGGGCCCATGCGAACGATATTCAACGTCGATTCGACGGCCGGGAGGTCACCAACTGGCAGATCTTACTGTTCGGCCTGACCGGCGGATTGATCCCCTGCCCGGCGGCGATCACCGTACTGCTTATCTGCATCCAGCTCAAAGCCCTGACCTTAGGTGCGACGCTGGTTCTATCTTTCAGCATCGGTCTGGCGTTGACGCTGGTCACCGTCGGCGTTGGCGCGGCGGTAAGCGTTCGCCAGGTGGCCAAACGCTGGAGTGGTTTTAATACTCTCGCCCGTCGGGCCCCCTACTTTTCCAGCGTGCTAATCGGCGCGGTGGGGATCTATATGGCGATCCACGGCTATCTCGGCGTGAGAGGTTAATTTGAGATGAATTCAGCGCCGCGTGAGGATGCGCGGCCTGACATTTCTGGGGAAGGTTAGCAGCCCTTCAAAATGCTACAGTTGGCGCTGGATGTATTTACTTCAGGAATGACTTGATGTCCGAGTTCCAGCGCCCACAGCTGACGTTGCCCAACGGAGCCGATAAACTGCTGCTCCACTCCTGCTGCGCCCCCTGCTCCGGGGAAGTGATGGAGGCGATTCAGGCCTCCGGTATCGACTACACCATTTTCTTCTATAACCCCAACATTCACCCGCAGAAAGAGTATGAAATCCGCAAGGAAGAGAATATTCGTTTTGCGCACAAACACGGTGTGCCGTTTATCGATGCCGATTATGACACCGATAACTGGTTCGCGCGGGCCAGGGGGATGGAATGGGAACCCGAGCGCGGCGTGCGCTGCACGATGTGCTTTGATATGCGCTTCGAACGCACCGCGCTCTATGCCTACGAGCACGGCTTTAGCGTTATCAGCAGTTCGCTGGGAATTTCACGCTGGAAGAACATGCAGCAAATCAACGACTGCGGCGAGCGCGCCGCCGGGCATTATCCAGGCATGGTCTACTGGGATTATAACTGGCGTAAACAGGGTGGATCCTCGCGGATGATCGATATCAGCAAGCGCGAGCGCTTTTACCAGCAGGAGTACTGCGGCTGCGTCTACTCGCTGCGCGATAGCAATCTGCACCGTAAATCCCAGGGCCGACCGCTAATTAAGATCGGCAAGCTCTATTATGGCGATGAAGGTGAATAGCTGAAGAAAAGGGGATGATGTGGATAAATAACGGGCCAGCAAAGGTCCGTTGTTTAATAACTTCACATAAATTTCATACTCTATTTCCTGGCACAATCTTACGGATGAGATAGTTCAACCCCACGGTCATAATCATCATCAACGTCAGCAAAACCCACAAGAAAGAGGGGTCGGCATCCCCATCGGCAAACCCCAGACCGGTGCTGTTCAAGAAATTGTTGCTAGGCCAGGATAAATAATCTAACAGCTATACATAATGACAGCGCGCTCTTAAAGTCAATATCCAGACTACGATATCGTCACGCATTGAATACTCAAATAGTAACTAACGCAGAAGTATGAACAATCATCGACGCCCGAAATATTTACCTGATGAGTGTTGCAATTTTGTTTGCTGGCGGGAGACCCGATTTAGTAAGTAAAATGCGATTGTTTTAGTAAACATAACCGTATTGAGGCATTTGATGCTGATCGCGATAAAAAACACCGCTAAAATAGCACCGATGAGATCGCCCGCATCATTACCTCCCCCCATAATGAAAGTAATAACAGTGAATAATAAAAATACTATTGCAATAATTCCTGTCCCAGTAATGACAAATAAAAGAGATTTCAGACCTATCAATCGGCCTCGTGAAGTAAGAAACGCCGGAATACAAATCAATATGCTATATAACCCCCCCGTGGGAAAAACTGCAGCCAGTATAGCATAATCAGGCCATCCATTAAGTCTGAATATAATTTCCCACACGGTAATTTGCGGCATAACAAAGCAAAAAACAGCAAATAGTATTCCGCCCACCATTGGAATACTGAGCGTATGTCCCCCGACTCTTGCTCCTACATATTCGGTCAATCGTTGCTTAACCATCTCAAGTTGCCGGGGACTCATTGACGCAAGATTTTTTTCCACATCAATATTTAACACAAGGCTGTTTTTTATATGCTCAATCATTATGCCAACCAGATTTTATGTTAATGAAAAGGATTGTATTATCCCTATCACATATTGTCCTGTTTTTTTTAGATTGTGTGGATTTCTAACAGTTCCGGAAATGCCGCTTCCTGCAAATGCTGATGAGTTAACAATCACTTGCATCAACTCCCTTTGTAGAGTTCGTTGTAATGCTTCAGATGGAAATCGTTTAGGATAACGCCCCATTTCTATAGCAGCTTTTATGCCAGAGTTAGATATTCCCGGATTTTCATTACGAATGATTTCATAAGTAAGCCGCTTACGCTCAAATCTACTTAGGCCTCTGAGCCATGATAAAGCTTCTGCTGAAGATATTTTTTTCATCGTTTTCCACACTTCGATCGATTTCGCTAACCCAGCTCCGGCACCTGCAAGAGAAATGATATCAAGGATAGTAGTCGTAGTAAGATACCAATCCTGCGAATCAAGCCATGCTAAACGCTCTTCCCCACCTCTACTTATTGTCCATAATCTTCCCGCACCGATAAAACATTGCCCAACGGTAGCTACGCCGCTGGCAGCAATAACTCCGGCTACCAGCACCGATGCTCCAGCCGTAATGGGAAGTATCGCCGTTCCAGTAAGAGCAAGGGCTAATGTGATTACAGCCGCTCCGCATGAAAGTGCCGTTGATGTAATTTCGGTGGCCAGTGATGGTGCCTGAAGTGTCTTAACAATAGCTTTTGTGGAACCTTCTTGTGAGATATCACAAACCTTTGTGACAATAACATGACTTGCTATGCTTTGGGCCGAATTGGCAATCCGCCGGGAGGGTCTTACCAACCATTGGCTCACACCATTAGAATAAATAATACCAACTCGATTGAAATTCCGCGAACAGTCCAATTGTTTTGCTAGATCATGAAAATTAAAATCAACCGGACCTGGCCCTCCCCATGTTGCTGGTCTATCAAAAGGAGAGATATTGTGGAGGCCATCATGGCCAAAATAATATTCAACCATTGCATAAATCCTTTTTAGCTTTAACTTACTCCCACGAAAATGGTGGCATAAAATCCAACAAAACCAATATCACACCAACCCAATTTAGCCCGCCAATAAATATGACTATTACCAACCTCTTCAATATGTTATTAATTGAAGTATTAAAAATCCCCCTACTCTTTAAAGTAAATATCTATACTATTACAGAGCACTACCTTGAGAAGTTAAATGGTAACCAACTCCTGAGTTGTGAACAATCTTAGCGCACCTAAATGTTTTCCTAAAAATTCCAAAAAACCAAGGCATATTACATAAAGACGTAACAAAACTCAGAGGAGGCTTGCTTATTTTTTCTCTCAGGAAATTAGTGCCATGCGTCCATTAAACCAATATCTCTGGAATTATTACTCGAATCACTAACGCTTTTAAGCAATACGCCATATTCCTTCTATTTCTGCTAAGGATTATGGCGTTTGCGCTGATTAAAGAACCATATTCACCGGCGGTACCGCGCTTTTATCGATCTGTTTACCTAAGGCCTCCAGCGCGGACTGATACGGGCATAACGTGCCCACGCTGGTCTGCTGGCAATCAGGCTGACGCCACTCCTGTTGCAGCATCGGGTGCTGACGATCCGGCATCTGCAGGCGTCGCAGGTCGTCCAGGCTTTGCGCCTGGAAATAGACGCGCAGATAACGTTCGCCGCTTTTGCTGTTGCGCCAGCGCTCTATAACCAGACTGCTGCCCGGCGGAATATTACCCCGGCTGTAGCCCGGCAGCTGCCAGCTAAAATTCATCAGCGTGCGCACCATCGCGATATTGGTGTCATGGGCCACCAGCAGCAGCCAGCGTACGTTCGGCGTGGCGTCCGCTTTCACTCCGTCCAGCATCGCGTTGAGCAGCACCGAGCCGCGCTTTTGCGCGGCGTACAGCACGTCATTACTGAGATCGTAGTTTTCCGTTAACAGCGGCAGAATAGCTGTGATCTGGCTGGCGCGGGTAATCTTCCCCCACGCCAACTGGCTCAAGGGCAGGTTTTCACTCCAGCCCAGACGCAGCGTTTCAACCATATTGGCCATCACGCTCAGCCCGCTAATGGTAGTTTTACCGCTTTGGTTTTGCTCCACCTGCCAGGGCTTATCAAAAATGGGGCACGGTTTATCCTGTTGGCAAACCGCGGCTTTTAATAACTGGATCGTCGGCGCCAAGGCCTGCCGACGCTTAGCCAGATCGCCGGCTTTCGCCTTCACTTCCGCCAGCTGGCGGACGGGATCGGTTTGCGTCGCGCTAAACTTGTCGGTCTGGAACAGCGGATCGGCATCGCCGCTGACATAATGAATCGCCACGCCGCAGCCGGGAAATGCCCCATCTACCAGCGCCTGCGCGGTTGCCCGGGTACGCTGTAGCGGGCTGGCGCGAACATAAATATCCTCCGCGCTGGGACACTGCCCCTGCAGCAGGCCAAGCTGGCGATAATGCTGCCCTTCCGCGCGCCCTTTATTGGCGACCGCCGCATAGCCATGTCCGGTCAGCTCCCCATCGTGGGTGGTCCATTCGGTCCATGGACGCTGGGTCGCGGCTTCAATAGCTTCACGATTGCCGGGCGTTGGCGGACGAATGCCGTGGCGGCTTAACTCCACCACTTTTTCCAGTTGCCAGTTCGCCGCGACGGCGGATTGCATCGCCAGCAGCGGCAGCGCACAGGCGATAAACAGGCGTAAAAGGCCCTGATGTCTTGCAGGCATCATAAAATCTTCCTTATCGATTAATCAGTTATGAGGAGAATGAAGTCTGCCGTTCGACGGCATGGCGTCGGGCGACGATGGCGGCGGTGGTAAAACAGAGTAACGCGGAACCCAATCCGGTGCCTATCCAGAACAACGCCAGCGTGCTGAAATCATAAAGCGTTTTCCCGTTTTCGAGGATCGCGGTTTTATCGATAATGATCCCGGTCAGAAATTCGCCCAACCCCGCCCCGGCATAGCTGGCAATACCAATGGTTCCCAGCGCTGCCCCCGCCGCTTTGCGTGAAGAGATATCGACGGCGATCAACCCTCCGAGGAAACAGGTTAACGCGCCGATGGTCGCGCCGAAGACGATCATCGCCAGGATGTCGGTGTAGTAATTATGCGGCGACCAGAGCATTAAGGCGAAACCCGCGGTGTTCAGCAGGCTGATAAACCCGGCCATGACGCTGCGATTGCGCGGGAAAAAGCGGTCAGAGAGCATGCCGGCGATGATGGTCCCGGCGATACCGGCGATCGCGTTAACGCCGATGATGCCAGAAGCCTCAAGGGTGGAATAAGCTTTATCCTGCTCCAGAAAGAAGATCCCCCACGAGTTCACCGCATAACGGTCGATATACATAAATGCCGATGCCAGCGCCAGCGTCCACAGCGCCGGGTTACGCAATGCCAGCAGTTGGTTTTTGAACACCGATCCCCGCGCTTCAGTCTCTTCCTGCGGTTCATCACGAATCACATTAATGGAGGGAAAGCCGCAGCTCTGTGGCGAATCGCGCATAAACAGCAGCAACAGCACCACGCCAGCGGCGCCGAGCGCAGCCGTGGAGAGGTAGCCCATTTGCCAGCCAAAACCCGCGATCACCGCGGCGATCACCATGTAGGTCATGGCCTCGCCGATGTTATGCGCCGTCGACCAGATGGCGTAAAACGTTCCCCGCTCTTTAAAGCCGTACCAGCGCGCCAGCGAAACCGCACAAGGGCCGACGCCCATCGACTGCGCCCAACCGTTGATCCCCCAAAAGATAGCCAGCAGCATGGCATTGGTGGTCATGCCCATCAGCAGGTTCATCCCGGCGCTGAGCAATAGACCAAGGCTCATGTAGCGCACCACGTTGGCATGATCGGCGATAAAACCATTGACCAGTTTGCCGATGGCGTAGCTAAAGAATAGCGTCGAGCCAATCATCCCCAACTCCGTTGGGGTAATGCCTAATTCCACCAGCGCGCTTTTCGCCACGGTGAACGATAAGCGGCAGACGTAGAACGTCACGTAGGCCAGGGTCATGGCAATAAACGTTTGCCAACGTACCCGGCGAAAACGTTTTTCATCAAACGCGGCGCCCGCTTGCGGCGGCGACGCCCGGAAAAAATTAATAATTCCAGACATATAGTTTCTCCGACGGTCGGAGGCTTGACTGATTGATGTGCTTCGTCCGTGAGGGTCGTTATCGTTACTGTGTAGGGTACATAATCAGAAACAGCCCGAACCTGTAAGGGTTAATGTAATGGTTGAAGGATCATCTTTTGTAGTTGGGGATACAGCGTTTGGCTGGCCAGCAGGAGGGGATTACCATGGCGAATCCCCTCTTGCGCCAGAAAGTCGTTGGCGACGCCCCCGGCTTCGCGCATCAACACCAGACCGGGTAAGGCATCCCACGGATTCATGTGCGGTTCATAGTAGCCAATCAGTCGCCCGGCGGCCGCCCATGCGCTCATCAACGCGCCGGAGCCATTGCGGATGAACATGCCGCCATCGCTGAGCAGCGCGTCAAGAAAAGGCAGGAACTGCGCCGGCGTCACCCGATGCGACGTTCCGACGCCCATCACCCCTTCTTTGACCGTTGCTGCGGGATGTGGGCGGATTGGCGTCTCATTAAGCCAGGCGCCATGGCCCCGTAGCGCGTGGAACAGTTCACGATGATTGGGATCGTAGACGACGCCAACCACCGGCTCGCCGTCAACGACGATCGCCAGCGACAAGCACCAGGTATGCAGCCCATTCAAAAAACAGCTGGTGCCATCAATGGGATCAACCACCCATAGCACCCTGGCGTCCGGCATCTGCGTACCGCTCTCTTCGCCGAGAAAACCATCCTCCGCAAACGCGTCAGTAATGCGCTGCTTAACAAAGGCTTCTACGCGTTTATCGGCCACGCTCACCACGTCCTGAAGGTCATTGCCCTTATGCTCTACCGCCAGCGCCTCGCGCTGCTGATAATATTCGAAAGCCAGCTCGGCACCCGCTTTCGCCAGCTCGCAGGCCAGGCGATAGCGGGCCTGTAGCGCAGAGGAATCCAGTGATGTCATCATTTACTCCTTTTGCACACGTGTGCAATTTTATTTAAAAAAGCCCCGAAGAGCGCAGTGAGTGTGGATGGATTTTAGCGATAATTCTGTGATCGATTCATCATAAAACGAATTTTTCATTTAGCGCTATTACGAATTATTAATTTCACGGCAACTTCTCGATGACGTGAAGGTTGATTGAATTTGGCGATCCGGCTAACCAGCATCTCCACCGCGTGATAAGCCAACAGCGTGGTGTCCTGCTGGATAGTAGTAAGTTGATAAGGCTGCCACTCCGCCTGGGGAATATCATCGAAGCCAATAATCGCCGGCAGGACGGCCGCTGGATTATCCGCTCTTAGCCCATCCATCGCCCCAATCGCCAGCATATCGGTGGCGCAAAACAGCGCCTGCAATCCTGGCCTTTCCGCGGCGAGCCGGCGAGCGGCAGCAAAACCGGACTGATAACCGCCCGTTTCGCAGAAATGCGGCGTAACAGCTAGCCCGCTGGCATGGTGGATAAACCCCTCGTAGCGCTGACGGGTACTGAAATTGTCACGATTTTCGCCAATAAAACCGACGTCCCGGCACTGGCCTGCGTGCAACAGTTCAGCGGCCAGTTTCCCGCCGAGCGCGTTATCGCTGCTGACGCGATCGCAACCGGGAAGCTCAGCGTGACGGTTGATAAGCGTAACGGGAATTTTTCGCGCAAGATACTCCTCAGCCAGCTCCAGCGGCGGCGCGCCGGAAGTGATAATGACGCCTGCGACGTGGTAGCTGAGAAGATGTTTTAGCGAAGGGGCTAACTGCTGCGGATCATCGGCGTTCATCAACAATGGCATAAATCCATGCAGCGCCAGCTGGTGGATGAGCGGCGCCAGCAGTTTACTGCGAAAAGGGTTATCGAACCCCGAAGTGATGATGCCGATAAAGTTGCTGCTGCCGGTGTTCATCGTACGGGCGATGATATTGACCTGGTAGCCCAGAGCTTCCGCGGCGGCCTGCACTTTGGCGCGGGTTTTCGGCGACACCGAGGCCCCAGGCGTGAAAGCGCGGGAGACTGCTGAACGGGAAACGCCGGCAAGCTTCGCCACGTCTTCTGCTTTAATCCATTTTTTATCGTTCATCACTTTGATTTTTCAGTGAAATTTATCCAACATAGATATATAGCTCAACACATTACCCTCGTCACGCTGTAGGCAATGTATTCCGAGACCACTTTGGCTTTCACTATACCCTGAATCGGGTCGGTGATGCCCGTCATCCGGCGCGGATAATGACATTTTTTATTATCACGTTAACTGCACAGAAGTATAAACTTTTCGTGATATTGTTTCTTTCGTTCGCGCACCAATTATAATTATTATCATGATAATTCATGAAGAATAAAAATGCGGTTAAAGAAGAAAAACAACCAACTAAATTATAATAAACACAATCTTTCCCAGCACATAAAAAAATATAGCGACAACGTCCATATATCAATAATACCCCTATATTTTCACGATATTAACTGCGTTATTTGAAATAAAGTAAGCGTGATGTGGAATAAAACTTAATAACAGGAAAAGGTCTATGTCAAAACTGGATTTCCGATCCCCAAATACCTGGCGCGCGCTGGCGTCCATCGCGGTCATCGTCGGGGCAACGGCGGCGGCATTCGCCTGGACCTCAGGCTGGTTGGGTTCGCGAACCACCAGCCAGTCATTAGTCCCCGATCCAGTCAAGCCTTTTCCTGCCGGGTTTCGCCGGGCACACGGCAAAGGGATCTGTTTTAGCGGGACGTTCGAGCCAGCCGCTCCAGCCGTTTCTTATTCCACCGCGCGGCTCTTTTCACAGTCGAAAACCCCCGTTGTAGGGCGATTCTCCATTGGCGCAGGTAATCCACACGCGGCTGATAATTCAACGAAAACCCTGAGCATGGCGCTGCTACTGAAAACGGACGATCAACAGCAATGGCGCATGGCAATGAACAACGAGCCCTACTTCGCCACGCGAAACCCGGAGGGCTTTCTTGCCATGAAGAAGGCCACCGCCGTCGACCCGGCCACCGGTAAGCCCGATCCGCAACGTCTCGCGGCATTTTTACAGGCCTACCCGGAAGCCGGTAAATATTTGCAGTGGGCGGCGCAAAAGCCAGCGCCAGGCGGCTTTGCCGGGGCGACATTTTACAGCATTAACGCGTTCTATCTTGTGAACGCTGACCGCCAGCGCCAGCCCGTACGCTGGATGATGCGGCCGCACGATCCATTTGTCTCTATCGCTGATGAACAGCGACAGAAAGCCGACCATAACTTCCTGTTCGAACAATTACAGCAGCGGCTTTCTCAGCATCCTATTTACTGGGATTTGGTATTGCAACTCGCCCAATCTGGCGACGCGGTGGATGACCCTTCGCAGCCATGGCCAAAGGATCGCCAGCAGGTCGTCGCCGGTACGCTCAAAGTCACCCAACTCGTCGCCCAAGCCGAAGGCGCCTGCCGTGACGTTAACTTTGATCCCTCCATCGTGCCTGCTGGAGTAGAGGTCTCTAACGACCCCGTCTTAAATGCGCGCTCTGGCGCCTATTCGCATTCCTGGAGCCGTCGCGAACGGGAAATTGGCTACGGCAAAGCAACCGAAGCCGTGCAAAAACAGGAGGTTAAATGATATCGAATAAACCTGACCAAAGGCGCGCGCCGCAGCATTTCAACCTTCTGGCGAGATATCTGCATTGGCTGATGGCAATCATGATCCTGGCCATGCTGTTCATCGGCGCCGCGATGATGACTTCATTACACCATCGCATTTGGTTGGTGGATGTACATCGGCCATTGGGGATCGCTATTTTGCTGCTGGCGCTCATTCGCCTGGCCAACCGGTTTTATAGCCGGCCGCCACATCTTCCTGCGGAGCTCTCACGCTGGCAGATGCTGGCGGCAAAAGCGTCACACTGGGCGCTATACGCGCTGATGCTGGCAATGCCATTGCTTGGCTGGGCGCAACTGTCGGCTGCGGGCGTTCCGATAGTTATGTTTGAAGGACTTAACCTTCCGGCCATTACCCCGACCAGCCCGGCGCTTTTTGCCTGGTTTCACGACGCCCATCGCCTGTTAGCTAAACTGCTCTTTGCGGTGGTGTTGCTACATCTCTCGGCGGCATTAGTGCACGCATGGATATTCCGCGACGGCGTGTTTGCCAGCATGGCGAAAAGTACCAGCCGGTCCAGTAAACCACCTGCTGAGCGGTGAAACTTAATAACAAGATGCGTTGAAATAAAGATAAAGGGGCTTTTGCCCCTTATTTTTTGCATCCGAAAAATCAGCAGCCACTCACTGTAGCGCCCGCCTATAAAAATTAGCCCGTCCGTTATTTATTGCACAATCACCACTGACCTTGATGATTAAATAAAAAAGGGGACGGAGTGAATTACCCAATCACTGTTTAAAAACCATACAGAAATTAATATATATTCGCGCATATCATTTTCAAAAAATGATGTAGATCATATTCCCGCACCTGCCCTGTGAAAAAATGCGCTTAATAACCAAGTAAGCATTTACTTAATACAGAGGGGATATATATGGGAAGCGTCAGCGCGGGTACTGCGCAAAAAATGGGGTTAACGGCACTAACCCTTGTGACCGCATCAAATATGATGGGTTCCGGTGTTTTTATGTTGCCGACCAATCTCGCCGGAGTGGGATATATTTCACTATGGGGATGGTTGTTTACTATTATTGGCGTAATTGCGCTGGCGTTGGTTTTCGCTAAAACCAGCCTCATTACCCCTCGCGCAGGAGGGATCGTGGCCTATGCCAGCGATGCGTTTGGCCCTTTCATCGGGTTTCAGACGACGGTTTGCTACTGGATCAGCGCCTGGATTGGCAACGTCGCGCTCCTCGTCGCCGGGGTCGGCTATCTGAGCTACTTCTTCCCGGCGCTGCATAATCCGGTTTACGGTTGTATCACCGCTATCGCGATTCTGTGGGCATTTATTGCCTTAGGCAGCCTGGGGGCTAAAACGGCCGGGCGCGCGCAGTCCTTCACCGCCAGCTGCATGCTGGTCGTGGTGCTGGGTGTGGGCATTGTCGGCTGGTTCTGGTTTGACCCGAAAATGTTCTCTGAAGTCTACAACGGGACGGGCAACAGCGACAGCTCAGCCATCGTCTCCGCGGCCTCCATTGCGCTGTGGGGTTTCTTAGGGGTGGAATCCGCCGTGGTCTCCAGCGGACAGGTGGAAAACCCTGAACGCACGGTGCCTCGTGCGACCGTATATGGCCTGCTGATTGCCTCCGTATGTTACGTCGGTAGCTGTACCGTTATCATGGGCCTGGTTCCCCACGCCGAACTGGTCAAATCTGCCGCCCCATTCGCCGATGCGGCACGCTATATGTTTGGCGATATGGCCGGCAACATCGCCTCCGCGCTGAGTATTATCGCCTGCTTTGGCTCCATTTCCGGCTGGTTGATTTTGCAGTCAGAAGGGCCGCGGGCCGGGGCGAAACAGGGGTTATTTCCGCAGATTTTCGCCGAGACCAATAAAAATGATGTCCCGATGAAAGGTCTGATTATTTCTGGCGTGCTGATGAGTCTGGTGCTGTTACTGACGGCTTCCCCCGATCTCGCCAAACAGTTCCAGGTGGTGATTCTGATGTCGGTATTTGCCTCCCTGCTGCCTTATATGTATGCCATTATCGCGCTACCTATCATCATGGTTTCTAAAAAGCTCAACCGTGGACGTGGCTTTATGTTTTATTGCGTCCTGACTGTCATCGGTATGATTTACAGTATATTCGCCCTGCTCGGTTCGGGTACTGATTCCATTTTCTGGGGCACAATTATGATGATGGTAACCATTCCTCTGTTTTCTTTTGTCGCGGCCGGACGTAATAAAAAAGGCCAGGATATTCTTTACCTTCAAAAATAATATTTTATTCACCAACATAAATATGGAGATTCATATGTCTTTATCTATTGCCGATCAAAATAAACTTGATGCATTTTGGTCATACTGTGTAAAAAATCGCTACTTTAATATTGGCTACCCTGAATCTGCTGATTTTGATTACACCATGCTGGAGCGCTTCCTGCGTTTCTCAATTAATAACTGTGGTGACTGGGGGGAGTACTGTAACTATTTACTCAACTCTTTCGACTTTGAAAAAGAAGTCATGGAGTATTTCTCCGGCATATTCAAAATCCCCTTTGCGGAAAGCTGGGGTTATGTCACCAACGGCGGTACAGAAAGTAATATGTTTGGTTGCTATCTGGGAAGAGAGCTGTTCCCGGAAGGCACGCTCTACTATTCAAAAGATACTCACTATTCCGTCGCTAAAATCGTCAAACTGCTGCGTATCAAATCGCAACTGGTGGAATCTCAACCAGACGGAGAAATGGATTATGACGATTTAATCAATAAAATCAGGACCTCAGGCGAACGCCATCCTATCATTTTCGCCAATATTGGCACAACGGTACGCGGCGCTGTTGATAATATCGCTGAGATACAGAAGCGTATCGCTGCGCTGGGGATCCCACGTGAAGATTATTATCTGCATGCGGATGCCGCGCTAAGCGGCATGATCTTGCCTTTCGTGGAGGACCCACAACCCTTTACCTTCGCGGATGGTATCGATTCGATTGGTGTTTCCGGACACAAAATGATCGGCTCCCCGATTCCATGCGGCATTGTGGTAGCCAAGAAAGCCAACGTCGACCGTATCAGCGTAGAGATCGACTACATCTCCGCCCACGATAAAACGATTTCAGGGTCACGCAACGGTCACACCCCTTTGATGATGTGGGCCGCCGTTCGCAGCCATACCGATGCCGAATGGCATCGCCGCATTGGTCACAGCCTCAACATGGCGAAATACGCCGTGGATCGCTTTAAAGCAGCAGGTATTGACGCGCTGTGCCACAAAAACTCCATCACGGTGGTCTTTCCGAAGCCTTCTGAATGGGTATGGAAGAAACACTGCCTGGCAACGTCCGGCAACGTGGCCCATCTGATCACCACCGCTCACCACCTGGACAGTTCCCGGATTGATGCGCTGATCGATGACGTGATTGCCGACCTGGCGCAACGGGCGGCATAAGAGTGAGCAGCGGCAAACTGCCGCTGCCCGCTGGACAATCTGGTGGGTTGCAGCGCCAACCGGAACCCGCCAGACCTGCACAGTATATGGGAATTTCGCATCAGGAGTCATAAACGATGAGTGCAAAGTTAAAAGCCATACGTGGTATGCGCGACGTACTGCCCGCCGAAACGCCAATCTGGCAATGGCTTGAAAATAAATTCCGTCGTCTGACCTACCGTTATGGCTACCAGGAGATCCGCTTACCCCTGCTGGAACCGGTCGCCTTATTCGAACGTGCTGTTGGCGAAGCCACAGATATCGTTGCCAAAGAAATGTACAATTTTACGGATAAAAGCGGCGAACAGATTACGTTGCGTCCCGAGGGGACCAGCGGCTGCATGCGTGCGGTGCTGGAAAATAATCTGTGTTACAACAAAACCCAGCGCCTGTGGTATCAGGGCCCGATGTTTCGCTATGAACGCCCGCAGAAGGGACGACTGCGTCAGTTCACGCAGTTCGGCGCTGAAGCCTTCGGCATGGCCGGGCCAGACGTCGATGCTGAAATGATTTTTATGGTCCGGGATTTGTTCCAGGAGCTGGGCCTGACCCCGCATGTCAGGCTGGAAATTAACTCCCTGGGCACGCCGGATGAACGGCGGGCGCATAAAGCCGCCCTTGTTGACTGGTTTAATGCTCATCGTGAGCAATTGGATGAAGATAGCCTCAAACGACTGGAAACCAATCCATTACGTATTCTCGACAGCAAAAATCCGACCATGCAGCCCATGCTGGAACAGGCGCCACGATTGCTGGATTACCTGTTCGAAGACTCCCGTCGCCATTTTTCGCTACTTTGCGAACTGCTCGATAAGGCCGATATCCCCTATACCATTAATCCGCGTCTGGTGCGCGGGCTGGATTACTACACCCGCACCGTGTTTGAGTGGGTGACTGATGAACTGGGTTCGCAGGGTACCGTCTGCGGCGGTGGCCGCTACGACGGCCTGGCGGAGTTATTCAATCCGAAGGCGTTGCCAGCCTGCGGTTTTGCCATCGGTATCGAACGCCTGCTGCTACTGATTCAGACCGTCAGCCAGAAAGATAATCCGTTGTGGCATTTTCACCCAGACGTGGTCATTACCAGTGAATGTCAGGATGATGGCCTGCGGGCCCAGATGCTGGCGGAGCTTCTGCGCCAGCGTATTGAGAAGTTAAGCGTGATGGTGGATTGCAGCGGCAACAAACTTAAACGCCAGCATCAAACCGCCCTACAAAGCCAGTGTCGCGCGATAATCACGCTGAATACCGACAATGAGATACGGCTATGGGACCTCGCCAGCTCCCGTCAAATGTCGCTCGAAGAGAAAGCGCTCATTGACTGGCTGCAACAGCACTGTCAGTAAACACGTCCAGATTGGGTACCGTGCGGCAGGACGGTACTCGTCGCGGCGCTTATCCCGCCTTCAGCATTTCACCCTGACACACAGCGAGATCCTTAAGCAGAGAACCGTGGACATGCCGAGAAAAAACAGATTATTTATTCCGGGGATGCCGCATCTGGCGCAGCTTCGCGGGCATAATGGCGAGGAGTTATTCCGCCACGAGGAGGATTACTCAACCTTCGAACGGTGTATGCAAGACGCGGCGCAACGTTACGCCGTGTCTATTCACAGTTGGTCACTTGCCGTTCCACGTATCCTGCTGCTGGTCAGCGCTCCGGATAAACAGGCGCTGAGCCGTTTTATTCAGCATATCGGACGCAGCTATGTGCCTTATTATAATCGTCGTTACCAACGGCATGGCGCGTTGTGGGACAGCCGCTACCTATGCAGCCCACTGGAACCTGAAACCTATTTCCTGGCCGTAAAACGCTTTATTGAATGTGACGAAGACGGGAGCCCGGGGTGCCATAGTCACGGTAATCTGCCTTCAGGTTTGATAGTTCCTCATCCTGCCTGGCTCAAGCTCGGTGAGAATGAGCGACAGCGACAGGCCCACTTCCAGGCGTTCTGCCGGCAACCGGTAAATCGGGCGCTGGTGACCAGAATCCGCCATGCACTGGCGCAAAATTGCCTGCTCGCCTCGCAAGCGTTGAGCCAGCAACTTGAAGCCCAGATGGAAAGGCCGCTGCGGGCAAGACATTGCGGCCGCCCGCGTAAATATGAATCCTCCCCGTCAGAACAGTGGACCTGGCTGGAACTTCAGGCTGAACAGTTTCTGCGCCAGCATGGCTATCAACAAATCAGGTTACCCTTACTTGAACATACATCGCTATTCGCCCCAGGCGGCCCGGTGATGGCCGACAAGGGAAAATTACGTGGCGATGGGACAACCGGATGTCTACGCCTGATGGCCGATAACCCTCATACCGCAGTAATGAGCCGGATTTGGTATTCAGGCGCCATGTTCCGTCAACGCTCCCTGGATGGAGATATCCGGCAAAATCATCAAATTGGCGTCGAAGCATTCGGCATGCCGGGCGTTGATATCGAACTCGAGCATCTGGTTATGCAGGCGGTTTTCTTCAGGCGTATTGGCCTCGGTGAAATGGCGGAACTGCATATTAATATGCTGGGTGACGAGGCCTCGCTGGCGGCTTTCCGCCGGGCGTTACGCGATTATTATCAGCCCATCGCGCATTTGCTGAACCCGGAGCAGCAGCACTGGCTGGAGAAACATCCGGAGTGGTTGATCCATCATGAGGATATCCTTCTTCAGCGTCTTGCTCCTGCGGCGCCCTGCCTGGCGGATTTTATTACCGTTGACTCCCGTCATCGGTTCCAGCGCCTTCAGCACGCCCTGACCCAAGCCGGTATTGCCTGGCAATACGATCCTGCGCTGTTTCCCGCCAATGACTATTGTCAGTTGGTCTTTGAATGGCGCAGCATTGCCATGGAGCGCGAGTTAATTATCAGCCGTGGCGGCCGATACGACGCCTGCGCCAGCCGTATTGCTGAAAAACCGGTTTCCGCCTGCGGTTTTGCATTCATGATGGAGCCGATTGTCACTCTGCTCGGTTATCGTCCCCAACCCGCCAGAGCGCATCCGCCGACCGACATTGTGATTATTGCAGGCCAGCCTCGTGTGGCTGCTAAGGCAATGCTGCTCGGGCGTAGCCTGCGTCAGCAATTTCCCTATTTAAGCATCATCAACGACTGCTCTCCCCAACGAATCAGCACCCGCTATAAAAATTCCAGGCGCCTGGGGGCGAGATTTATTCTTGAAATCGAAGGCGACGGAGAAACGATTATCCTCTCTGATTCACGGGACCATCGTATTAAGATTTGCACGCTTGATAACATCACCGATCGGCTCGCGCAGGTCGTTCTGGCTCAGTAATGGGCGTGGGCCGATAAGAGGATTTGCTTATCTCACTCCATTATTTGATTAAAAGGACGTCGCGCATTCTGCAGCCATGGAATACGCCTATCATTCGGGTATAACAGACAAAAGCGCGTCGCCAGACGATGCGCCTCAGCCAGATCTCGCAGCTGTAAGGCCAGCAAGATCTGCGTGAAGGAGACATTCGGGTCCGGTTGAACACGCACATAGTCAGGCGCCCAGCGGCGAACGGCTGCCAGCCAACGCTCATCGCGGGTATGTTGGTATCGTTGTAGATACCCCATCTGGACATCAAACCGGTAGCGGGTGGCAAGCAGCCAGCCTCCTACAGGAAGAGATTCGGCCAGACGCCACTGTGTTGATTGTCGCTCCGCCAGCGTCAGTTGCTGCTGCGTATGCAGCGTGAGAAACAGCAATGGTGTGATGACAACAACCGCGATCAATGCCACAGCACGCAACAGCGTCGCCAGGGTGAACGGCAGCCGTGCCCCCTTTCGCCTACAGTCTGCGCAACGAAGCAACAAAATCAGCAGTAGCCAGTGTGGCGTTGACTGCCTGACGGGGTATTCCGTCAACATATGGATAACGACGGGTAGCGCCGCCACCAGACAGGCGCGATGCCAGCGATTGCCGTATAGCCAGAGCCATAAACCACTCGCCATAAAACAAAGCGCCCCCAGCAATCCAATCAGCCCTCCCTCCACCAGCCACAGCGCCAGTTCGTTATGCGGATGCGAGATGCTACTCAGCCCCAACGGACCCGCGCGTTCAAGAAACACGGCGGCGAAACTGCCCACGCCCCATCCTGCCCACGGACGTTCGGCAAATAATGCCAGCGATGCTTTCAACACCGTCCAGCGCACCTGGGAGGTCGTCAGGTGATTAACCGTCACCACCGACAAGAAATGGCGGGCAAGCGCGCCCGCAATCATGCCTATCGCCAGCGGCAGCAGAAGTAACAGCAGTGTACGGCGCTGCGCAGGAAAAACCGCCAGCAGCAAGGCCTCGCCTACCGCCACAGACAGGTAACCGGTTTGCGACTGAGACTCATGTAGTACAAATCCCATTAGCACCAGAGCAATCGCGATGATAATTCGATATCCGCCACGTAGCCGTAAAAAGAGCAATGCTGACAGCAGCACGCCACACGCCGTGAAGCTGGCCATCAGATTAACCTGCTGAAAAATACCGTAGGGGCGCGTACCGCGCCGCCAGGCAAACTCCCAGTAATTAACCCCCGGCCAATGCCAGTATTGATAGGTAAACGCCAGACATTCGAGGACACACGCGCCCCAGAGCAGAGCCAGCAGTACTGTCAGCGTGTTTGTCGTAAGCGGAATTTGCAACGTCGCCAAATAAACAAGCACGCCTCCCAGCAACGCCCCCGCGACCAGCAGCGCCTCGGACCGCCAAACCTCAGGCGTCAGTAGACAAAGCAGCGTTAGAATGAGCGCCCCCATCGTAAACCCCGCTGCGGGTATAGTTATCCGCCAGCGTTGACGAGGTACCAGCATCGATGCGCTAGCTGCCAGCACAACGGCATAAATCCAGGCCGTAATATTTAGCGGCAACGACAAACCGCTACCGCCGTTATTCGGCCAGTAGAGATGCATTGCCCCGCCCCAGAACAGCAGACTGACAACGAGCAATACTTTCTGCGCCGGCAGCGGCGCAATACGATGCAATGCGTTCATCATGCTACTGGTAGTTCAGCGTCCAGGTCCCGCTGGCGCTGAAGGGGCCGTATTCGAGAGTCTGATTTTTTATCGCCGACGGTTCCGCCGCGACCCATGCCAAAAAATTCAGCGTCATCGAGCCTTCAGTAATCTCTTTGACTGACGTGCTTTCATCAAGGCGGATTGCCGTACCATCCTCTTCGCTCATTCCAATGCCGATTCCGGAGGCGCCTTGTTCACTGCTATCCAGCGCCAGATGATCCGCCAACTCCGCATCCTCACGCCCGCTGAAAGTGACCGAGATCCCGCGAAAAACCTCCGGGTTGCAGTCGCGTAACTCAATGCTGAATTTTTTCGGCTTACTGCGCCCCGAGAGATAGAGATCCTGCGTCGCGATTTGCCCGAAATCGACCTCGATTTTGTCGCCTCCTGGCGCAAGGCTGCAGGCCAACGCTCGAATGGTGCCGTGAAAATACATATCGCCGCCGACCAGCTTAGTGTCGGCCTGCGCCAAGCCGCCAAGCAGTAGCGCGCTGGTCGCGATTAACGCCGTAAATCTCATGGCATCCCCCTACTGAAACTGCGCGACAACGGTGGCAGAAGCTTCAAACTCACCTTCTTTAACGCTTCCCACGCCCGGTTTTGCCACCGGCGCGGCGGTAAGATTCCAGTCGCCCTGATTCTGGTAAAAACCCTTCACGTTGTAGAATTGATTGGGCACGACGGTGCCGCCGCTCGCGTCTTTAATCACAATGCCAAGGTCGTCGCGTTTTTGGCCACCGCTCAGCGTGCCGAGGAGATGATCGTTAAACCCCGCCGTGCCTGACGCCGTGGTAGTTTGTACGCCAAGATTAATGTTCAACGCGCCCTGATCGAAGCTCCCCCCCTCGCAGACCACATGAATGGGGATCGACTTGCTGTAGTTGGTGCCGTTGAGCCGGGCGGCGGAGCCTGGCAGATCGCCAAATTCAATGCTGATTTTGTCTCCCCGATTAAAGATGCATTTGTCCGGTACGGTAATGAGCCCGGATTTAATGACCACACGGGAAATTGGCGTTGTCGGCGTAGGTCCCGCGTTGCCCAGACGTCCAGCAACCTCCACCAGCGACTGAGAGGTAATATTGATGCCGTTAATAATGGGTTTAGTGACAATAAACGTCACTTTCCCTTTAGAGCCACTTTCAATGTTAGTAGCTCGCTCGTAGCCTTTGCGCTTTTTGCAGTTATGGTCGTTGTAGCGATTCGAAAAGTTGGTGAACGGCGCCTGAACATAGTTGTTATACCGCCCGGCGACCCATACCTGGACTTCCACATCCAGGTACTCATTCAGACGAAAACGGTTCGCTCCCTGATTAGAAGGCGGCATGGTGGTCGTGGTAGTGTAGTAAATCGGCTGTCGCGAGATGTCGGCCTGCTCACAATGAAAATCCACGACATACCAACTGCCCAAATTCCAGGTGAACGGATCCGTTCTGCCGCCCTCGTGGTTTTTGCTGACATCCAGCGAGCTCAGTTCAATATCGTACTGATGCGGCGAACCGCCCTGTGGTTCTCCCTCTCCGAGGGTAAATGCCTGCCCGGCCAGCGGACAGCCCGCCAGGGCGAGCCACAGCAGTGCTTTGTGCAATACGCTCATAGATACTCCAGCTTAAGTCTGACCAGACCGTTAAAGTCGCCAGCGGTCACCTCCTGCCCAAAAGATTCCAGCGCGGCAAGAAAGTGAATCGCGTTATCGCCCGGTTTGAGGATCCACATGCGTTGCGGTTGATTCAGATGGATCAACTGGTTGCGTTCGGTCAGTAGCCGAATGCCCGCGCCGCGCACATCGCCGCGAATCCGCCCAAGATCGCTGTTTTCCGGCGCGCTTTCGGCCATCAGAGTCATCGAAACGCCACGCTCCACCGTACTGTGCGACAGCTCAGGGAGCTCGCTGGTCTGCCCAGGGAAGTCCTTTAACGTGTGCCCGGAGCCTTTTAAGCAGCCATTCAGGTGCAGCGTCACCAATACCGGATCGCTGCGATCGCCGCTCTGGCGAAAGCGGCTGGCGGAAATATCACCGAGATCGATGGTCTGATCGCGTGAAGCCATATCCAGCACGCACGGCGAAACGAATACCCGGCCATGAAAGCGGACGTTGCCATACTCGCCGGAAACGTTGCTCATATCATGGCGGCCGCTTGTGGCCTGAACCGAGCAGGCCATGCCTGCCATCAACAGAGCGCAAAGCATCTTTTTCATTTACGAGTCCTTTACCGGGGCTGTTGCTCCATCGGCAATGCTTTACACACATTGCCTGTGCAGCTGAATTTCAATTCAGGGTGACCGCCAAAATCGTTCACGTACATCATGCTGAACTGGCTGACGCTGGCATCCGAAACCTTGAAATCGAGGGAGGATTTCGGCGAGATCATAATCCCCGGGAAATCAGTCAGCCTGCCGCCGCCCTGGGCTTCAGGTTTGCGGCTTAAGCCGATTAAGGTGACGAAGTATGGCGTTGGGTTATCCACGGTCCAGCGCTGACCCTGTTTGTGAAAGGTCAGTTGGTTTTGCCACACGGCCCCCGGCGTTTCCGGCACGATAGCTGTCGGCCGATAGAACAATTTGATCCGCGACTGCATCGCCAGCTGCAGTACGTTCGGCTTATCCGGTTTTGGCGGAATTTCACGCACGTTCAAATAGAACAGACTCTCGCGATCCTGTGGCAACGCGTTAATTCCGCTGGTTTTCGTCACGCGGGCGATTCCCTTCTGCCCACCGTTAATCCGTTGCAGCGGCGGTAAGACCATTAATGGCGAAGTAATTTTTGTTCCGTGGGCGTCCTCTACCCACGACTGAGCCAGAAAGGGAATACTCGGGCTGGTGTTGGTTAAGTTCGCACTTACCGAGCGCGTATCACCGGTGATGATCATGCGGGTACGGTCGAGCGCAATTCCCGCCCATGAAGCATTTATCTGGGCAATAAAAAACAGGCCACAGGCCACGGGTTTAAGCCAACGGCGCGCGAAATTAAGAGATTTATTATTCATGACAAAATTCATTCAGGTTATTGATATTATTCACAAGGCAAAAGCACGTTACCTTCCGGGTTGATTTGTTGCGGCACCTGTAAGTGACACTGCGCACGACCAGCCCAAGCAACGGAAAGACGCTCGGACGGATTCACCCCCGCAATCCAGGCCATGCCGTTTTCCATCACCATGGCGACGCTGACGCCGTTGGCGTTAAACACTTCGGCGCCAAACGGCGGCACCGAGCCATCCTTCAGGCGCAGCAGCGCCATCATTTTTTGCCCCTGCGCGACGGCAAAGCGCTGGTAGCCAATAGCGCCTTCCGTCAGGGTGTTAGTCACGATCGCTTTGGTCGCGGAAATGTCCTCATCCATGGCGTCCACATCGATACGGGTATCAAAGCTGTGATAGCTGACGACGTCCGGTACAACAGCAATACCGAAACGATTTGAGTGCGCCTGTTCGCCGTTAAGCGGCACATTGGCAACGCCATCGGTATCAACCATCACTCTGGCGGTATTCATTGACGCCTGGCTGTTATGTAACGCCGCGCCGTGACGCGTCGCCGTAAAGCCGCCGCGTACCGTGCCGCCAACGGAGAAATAGCGTGATTGCTGCCAGCTGACGTTGGATTCCAGTTCCGCCATCATGCTGCGGTGCTGGTAATAGCCATCAAATGCCGTATGACCTTCCCCGGAAATCCCTGCGCGCAAGCGCCACGGATTGTTGCGATCGCGGTTATCGGAATACGAAACCATTTGGCTGGTCTGGTTACCGCTGTTCTGTAATTCATAATCCATAGAGCGGCCATCGCCCCATGGCACTGAAATTGAAAGCGAGAGACTGTCGTCCCGTTTGCCCTGATACTCAGAGCGATAAGCCGCAAGGTTGGCGCTGATCCCCTGGATACCCGCGAAGGAAAAACTGTGTCCCATCGATAACCCGTAACGATCCTGGGAACCGCGATCCCAATAGTTCTGGTGGGTATAGGTGAGGTAGAGCGTGGTCGCTAAATGCGGATCGTCAGCAAAAAAGGTTTTGTTGCCGGTAACGGTGTACATCTCTTTTTCGTTGCCGGCGCTGTTGTTACTTTCATACTGCTCGTCGAGAAACTGCGAGAAGGTGCGGAAGTTACGCTGTGAAAAGCGGTATCCGGCAAAGGTAATCGCGCTGTTGTACTCATCAAAGGTTTTGGCATAGCTGAGCTTAAAGGACATGCCTTTTTGTTCAGCCTGACGCTTCACCCGACTCACGGATTGCGTCGCATCGGCCGACAGCGCTCCCAGCCAGCTTAAATCCCGTCCAATCCCCATCGACCAGGCGTTGTAGCGCTCGCCGGTGAGCAACGCGCCCCCGTACAGTGACCATGCATTGCTCACCCCCCAGGAAAAATCGCCGCTATAAAACGCAGGGCCCTGAACGTCGTGGTTATAACGCGATGGCTTGCCGACCGCGGCGTTGTAGCGAACATAGCCCGGGCGCGTCAGGTAAGGAATATCAGCCGTATTGACCTGAAAAGTTTGTACGCTGCCATCCTGCTCTTCGACCCGCACATCCAACGTACCGCGTACCGAACCGTGCAGATCCTGAATATTAAACGGCCCCGCAGGAACGGTGGTTTGATAGATAACACGGCCCTGCTGACTGACGGTGACCTTCGCATTACTGCGGGCGATGCCGTGCACTTCAGGCGCGTAGCCCTGCAAATTTGGCGGCAGCATACGTTCGTCGCTGGCGAGGTTGACCCCGGTGAAGCGCACCGAGTCAAAAACCTGAGAATTCAGATAGATTTCACCGACCGTCAGTTTTGCAGCCTGCATTGGTAACGGGCGATAAGCATAGATCTGATCCCAGTCGATACGCCCGTGATTATCATCTGAAGCGTAATTGGCCTGATATTGGCCACGAAAACGCCATGCGCCGAGGTTAAAACCTGTCTGCCCATAGCCGGACAGAGAGCGATAATGATCGCCACCCTGTTCGTAATGCGTGGCCTGCCCTGAGATGCTGTAGTCAAAAATCAGCCCGGCGACGCCGTTATCCCAGCGCTCCGGCGGCGTCCAGTCTGGGTCGGTATATTTCATCCATGCCTGAGGCACGGTAATGTCCAGCACGCCTGCGCTATTATTCAGCGCCACACCCGGCAGGCGGGAAATGTCATAGCAGGTTGCGCTAATGGGATGAATATGGGTCAACGCCTCTTCTTTTAGCGCCAGTAACTCGAGTTGTTGCGCCGTCAGACACGCCATAGATTTATGTGAGTTGGCAGGATCGGCGATATAACGGATTGACTGTTGAGGAATCTCCTGGCTGTTTATACGAACATCCAGCAGATATTCTCCGGGAGCCACAAAGTTGCCTTCGGAAAAACGCTGTAAATCGACATTATGCCTGTCGCTGGCATCCAGTACGTCGGTATTAAATTCAATGGCCTCATCCGCTTCAGCCCATGAAGCGGCGCAGACCAGAGCAATAAATAGTGCCAGACGTTTTTTATCTGTTTTCAGCGTGATCATTTTCGTTCGCAACCTTCAGATACCCGAATTGCAGTGCAGCTCAGAGATAATTCACAACAAAATGCGTGACCGCAGTAAATTCGCCAGATGTCATTCTTCCGTCGCGGGAGATCAAATAAGCCGTAAACTTGAGCGTATTTTTTCCTGGGTTAAGTACATAGTCCGGTGATGGTTTGCCCAGATGAATTTGCTGCCCTTTGCTGTCGTATATTTCTATCGCTAAATTTTCAGTTTCCGATTGCACGCTCAGATAATCTGGATTGTCGCTATCGGGGGCGCCGGAAAAAGTAATATTGGCGCGTTGAAACAAATTACCGGGGTGTTGAGAATCCCCTAGTGAGCATCCCAGCAAATGAATGCTGAAATCATGCGCAGATACTTTTTCAGGTGTTCCGGAAATATCTCTGGCTGAGAGGTCATCAAATTCAACCAGTAGCGACCGGTCGCGCGGATCGACATAACAAGCAGCCTCAATAATATTTCCCCGCATACGCATTTTTCCGGGCGTACTGACAAGACGTTGAGTGTCAGCCGAAACCCATGCAGGCGATATGAAGATAAAAAGCAGTAAAATACGCCATCCAGGCATAACCGCATTTCCTTTCAGTTATTCGCAGGAAGGGTTAAGCAGGCGCGTTAATGCGCCCGCTGCAGATCGTTACTGATAATCGATCTGGAAATTAACGGTAGATTCAAAATCACCCGGAGTTACCGCTGCAGATGCGTTGTTTGCCTGCAGGTAAGCGACGAAATCAATGTCGGTTTCGCCATCGGTAATGTTGACCTGAGAGGCCGCTTTACCCCACTCAACATCCTGGTTGCCGCTGTCAACCATACCGATGCCTGCGCCCTTGGCGGTACCAGAGGTGAAGGCGGCTAGCGCGTTGTTGTCTGCATCAATCGTTGCCGGGGTATAAGTCACGGTAGCGGTTTTTGCGACAGTCGTATCGCAACCCTGCAGAACGATTTTGGCATGTTTAACGCCAGCCCGTTGGTTGTCTTTTAACTGAGAGGTTGGGATCTCGCCAAAATTCACCTGCACCGGGCTGGATTCTGGCGCCAGACCACATGCGGAATTAACGAGAGAACCGGTGAAGTGGATTTTACCGTTAGTCGGTTCAACATTTTTTGCAGCGAAAGCAGAAGATGCAGTAAAAGTCATTCCCGCCATCAGCGCACAGGCCACAGCCACGTTTTTCATTTTCATATTACTACTTAACCTTATATCTGTGTTTTGGTTATTTCGACGATCTATTTCCACAGACAATTCCTGTCCGGGAAAGCCCGATCTCGCGGTGGCGGCAGCGCATATCCTTGCAAACAATCCATCTCAAGCCGCACCGTATTTTGAAGTTCATTGGTATTCCATCAGAAATACCGTCCACAGTCGTTTACGCTGTTTCGGGGCTTATATTAAGTCGACGAAAAATTGACACAATGCCAAAATACGGAATCAATCAAACTCAGGAAATCGTGTTGCTCCCCCGCCTGCAGATCGATCTTTTACCTAAAAATCAGTCAAAAAACACGCAACCAACAGTGTTAATGTCTATTATTTATGGTTTTTATAGAGTTTTTAACTATCAACTATTTTTTAATTTAGAACAGATAACTGGCAGAATATATTTATAAAATATTTTTAAAAATTGAAAGGGATACCAAAAGTGAGTGCTGACAATAAGATAGTGAAAGAAAGGAAGGAGAATGAATGATGACATAAAGAATATTAAAATATTGTTATGTAAATGATAATAAAGCGATCTATGGCACAACCTCTTTTTATAAATGAATTATGTTATGCTGTTGCTTCCCCCACTCGAATGCGAGATATCCTGCTTTAAAGGAGACATCAGTGATTTCTCATATACCAATAAACAAAATTAAATCCGTAATTATTGGTGATGGTTTAGTTTTCAGACCACTTAAAAATACCCTAAAAGACGTGGCATCTGGTGAAATAGCTACATTGAATAATGTGGCCACACAATTACTGCTCTATTTGTTGCAAAATGGTAAAGAGATATCTTCGCGCGATGAAATTCTGCTGAATGTTTTTCAGCAGAATGGCGCCAGGGCGACGGATGCGAATCTTAACCAGCACATTTCATTTTTGCGTAAAGCCATTACGTCAACAGGTCATCCTGCAGAACTCATCGTTACCATTCCTCGTATTGGATTTCGGATGGGCGACGTCAATATCAATATTCAGCAAATGGAAGAAGCGCAAACGGCCGCCAGAGTTGCCTATGTTGCATCGACGCCGAGGAGAAAGAAACCAAACCGGTGGCCTGTCGCTATCACAGCGTTAATTACCAGCATCGCCGTGCTGGCGACAGCGTGGTTAACATGGATACCCAATCATATCGCCATGACAGACGCGGCTATCTTGCGCACCATCGACTACGAGCAATGCCGTGTACATATATTAGGAAATGCCCTCACAGACACGATAAGCGAAAAGAAAGCGCTGGATATTTTCAAGTCCGTGGGGATTAGCCCCAACTGCTCGCACCCTAAAGATCTGTATCTTAATACCTGGGCGAGCAACCATAACCTGGTTGATTGGTCGTTTGCCGCTGAATGCGGCCTCAACCTCGGCTATTACCATTGCATCAGCCAGTATCGCCATCATGAGGAATGATATGAAGCAGGAAAGCGATCACTCTTTTTTACTCTGGTCAGTCGTAATCGTCATTATTGGGCTGGCAGCAATCGCTTATTTGATTATCACTGGGAATGCTAAAAAACAAGAAATCAGTTTTTCCTGCTCCTCGGAATTCACGTCGATACTCGACATCCAGAATACCAAAAAGGAACTCCACGGAATCATGCTGATTACCAGCTACAACTCCGGGCACCTTTCATTATCAGTGCAAGGAAAGCTCAAAAGCGATGACGGCGAGTTTGCTGTAAACCGAAAATTGTTCTTTCGGTATGCTCGTCCGCTTGGACATACTGCCGGCGTTTTCATGCTCACTCCCGAGGGACGCGAAAAATCCCCCGATGATGAAGCAACGGACGCTGTCGATTATCTTTTCTTCGACGCTTACGAACGTGCCGACAAGCTGTATATGTTAAAGCGGCTGAATGAGGAAACGGTTCTTATTGGCGATAACTTTTCACCCCGCTTTGCCTGCGTAATGAATCACTTCGCAGATTAATCACCTTCTGGATATGCGTCGGGTTAAGGATGACCTGATGTATCTCTCTGAATCGCCACGGATGATCGGTCATAGAGTCAGCGCCCAGCTTTAGCAGATTCTTTTCAGGATGGAATCATCGCAAATCAGGAACTCGCGGCAGGCTTTGAGAAAAGCATTCTGTCCGGTTGTCGATTCGGGGACGGCGTGCTCGTGCGGTTTCAATGTGGCATCGTCCAGGCGAACGCCGGGGAAGTCTGGCGGCAGTGGCTCAATATAACGAGCAGGCTCTTTATTTAGTCATTGCTCAGTCTCAGCGCGGCAGGTGTGGGTCTTACGGCCAATTCCGTTCGCCTCTTTCCATTCACGGAACGACATAACAGAATCGTCAGCGTTAAAGTAAAACTCTTCGGTCTGCGTATTAAACGCAGCCTGTACTAGCTTCCGCTTGATGGGGCATTGCTTATTACGCTAGTGACGCGCTCGCAGTCCTGCCCGTACTCCAGGACGTTTGAAACGTCGGACGATGAAAAATAGAGAATTACCATGTGGAGTCTCAGAGTTTGATTATGTGTTCGTTCCGCTAAAATCAGACGTTGGGAAAGCATTTCCTGTTGTCTTCGACCTTACTGCACGTAAAATGACCAGACACATTTTGGGAAGGAGTCTTTAATGGATATTGCGCTGCTCAACAGGGGCTGGAACAGAACATGGTCAGATACCATGGTGAATCTTGAAGCCCGGAAACTCGTCGAAACAGCAAACCGGCTGTCAGCATTCTATTTGCAAGATGGTATTACACGAATCAAGTTTGTCGAAGAGATAAAACAGGTTGTATATAAAGAATTTGAAACAGCACGACGAGCTAAAACCGATGAAGAATGCATTGCATGCATCAAGAATCTGCGTGCCGAAACAGATAATTTGCAAGAACAAGAACGCCTGTTAAGAACCAGAGCCGCCCAACTTTATGCAAAGGTCGAGTTTGTCAGGGAAAACAATAAAACCGTCGGTTATGTTATATCCGCTGTAAATGTGGTGCTATCAGGCGTGGTTCTCTTTGGTGGCTTTATGATGTTATCCACTATGGGGCCGATTGGTATGCTGGCTGGGGCAGTCCTGATTGCCGATGGAATGAACGGATTAACGAAAGAAGTGCTCAACTTTGATCAGCCAGCAGGACATAAACCCTCGCAAGGCATCATTGCTGACTCCGCGATGCATACGGCCCAGTTCATGGGATTTAATCCTAACACGGGCCTGGCTCTCTATAATGGTGTTACTCTTGGTGCCAGTGTGTACAGCATTGTAGGACTCGCTCGAAAAACTGGAGCCTGGAGATTATTCCGTTGGCTTCCACACGATTACTATCGCAAAGTCAGCACAATGAACACTCCTAAGCTAACAATGAAGATTGTCGGTTATGGTGTTAAAGCAAAAGTGATTTTCGATCTATTAACAACAGAAAATGGAACCAGTTAATCCTTGATAGTTTTTCGGTAACGCCAGGATTTATAGGAAATTACCGGCGGCTGTGCAAAGAACATAATGGCAACCCCAAAGATCATCGCCAGCCCCCATGCAAATGCTCTATCAGGTGAGCTGAAGACGATAAGTAGCAGTAGGATTAAGGCACACACAGCCACCACTCCCGCCAAGGTAACAAATCGCCTGGCGAGGTCATTTATGGCCTCTCCAAGCGTTCCTCCATATTTTTCAATATTGCTTTTTATCTTCTGCAATTCAGGCTGCGTAAACCCTGAACGTAACAAAGCCTCATCAGTCACTTTCATATCGTCTCGTCCCTTATCTTCCAGAAGTGCTTTCCCAATCGCTGATTGTGCAAGCAATCATACTGATGAATTTTACAGCAATCCACATGATGTTTATGCAATGTATCAGATTTCAGACAATAGAAGCCATAAAGCCCCGTTAGTGGTACAAGCAACAAGCGTAGCGACTTCATCAGGCCAACCTGGTTGGTTTAGCTTTGCGAAAGTCATCAGTGATCAAATCAGATTGTCAGAAGGATCACACCTTATCAGGGTGCTCGTGTATCTTTCGGAGCGTGAGCGAAGCGCTGGCAGAACCTGCATATCGTGTGCAGGTACGTTTACCACTATTCACCTGTTTACGCAGCCACAAGGCCACACATCGGGCTTAAATGCGTGTGATCAATCTGTTCGGGAGTTATGCCAGGTATGCGGCTTTTTGTTCGTTGTTGTACTGTCGCAGTATGAACGATGGAACGACTGCCAGTGTGAAGATATGCTCCCCTGTACCACAGACCAATCACGCGACAGGTGCGGGCGTAGTACAATGGGTAGTTTAAGTTGTACCTGTAAAGCAGAGCAACGTAACTGACTGAATAATCTAACTTATTGATTATTAATAAGATTTGGAGCGGGCGAAGGGAATCGAACCCTCGTATAGAGCTTGGGAAGCTCTCGTTCTACCATTGAACTACGCCCGCGAAGAGGTGCGAAAAGCATTATAGACCTTACGCACCCTGTGGCAAGCCCGGATTGGGCTAACTGCTGATAAAATAACCTTTTAGCACTTAGGCTTACTGCCTTGCGGCGGCAGATAACGCAGCGGGTCGATGGCCGTGGCACGATAGCGAATCTGGAAATGCAGCCGTACGGAATCGGCGTCCGTACTGCCCATGGTCGCAATCTGCTGGCCAATCTTCACGCTCTGGCCGTTATTAACCATCATCTTATCGTTATGCGCATACGCGGTGATGTAATCCTCGTTATGCTTAATCATGATCAGGTTGCCGTAGCCGCGCAGCTGATTGCCGACGTAGACAACCTTACCGGAGCCGGCGGCGTAAACCGGCTGGCCGCGGGTACCGGCGATATCAATACCTTTATTGCCGCCATCGCGGGTGGAGTACGGCATCACCACCTTACCGCTGGTCGGCCAGCGCCAGCAGCGCTGCCCCACCGGCGGCCATGAGGACTGCGGCACCGCCGATGATGGCGTTACGGAGGCTGTGCGGGTGCTGGAGGATTTTTTCCCGGCGGTACTGCTTTTTGCTTTCGAACCGCCGTTAAGTTTCAGCTTCTGTCCGACTTCAATAGTGTATGGCGGAGAGATGTTATTCAAGCGCGCCAGATCGCGTACGCTGGTGCCAGTGCTACGGGAGATCGCATACAGCGTATCGCCGCGCTTCACGGTATAGGTGGAACCAGAATCGGATGTACTGGAACAGCCGGCTAATACCAGGCTACCAAGCAGCATCATCGCGATATAAAAGCGTGTTTTCATCAGGCGTCCTGCACTCAACGGTTTCTCATCTCGGCGTCATGGGCGAATATCATACCAGCCCGATGGACGATCCCCAATGTTCTACGCTTATTCTACGACCTCTACTCCCTTCGGCGCGTTAAATGGATAACCTCCGGCGATAATATCCATCAACGCCGGGAGATACGACATTGACGGTAATTTCACCAGCGCCGGATAAAATATCTGCGGCGAGGGGAAGACATCAACCACATAGCAATGAGGCAGTTTTTCAGCATTCACTTCCGAGGATGGCAACAACGTCGCCGCTTCCAGTCCGCCCTCCAGCCAGTCGAGGATCACCCCTGGTTGGGTAATATGCATAATCACCTTCGCACTGACGCCGGATTTACGAAACAGATCCATCAGCATCTCATAGGTGCCGGAATCTTTCGCCCGGTGAAGCAGCACCAACGGCATCTTCGCCAGCGCGTTATAATCGAAGGGATTAGACGGCGGCTGCGGCAGACATTTTTTATTAATGACGGCTACCAATTTTATCGGGTCAAAGGAGACATAATCGAAACCCTCACTACGGTAGGGCCGCTGTATTAAGGCCAGGTCGATAGCGCCTTCATTTAATAACGTTTCCAGATGACTTGAATCGGTCACCGAGATATTTATTGCCGTTTCTGGATTTCGCCGATAGAGCTCCATTAATAAAGGCTGAAAATAGTTTTGATAAAGATGAGTTAAGCCAACGCGCACTTCCGCACGGGTCTTTTGCGCAATATCGGCCGTTTCCCTGGCGGTATCTTCCACCTGGCGTAATATTTCACAACCCTTACGATAAAGAAAATAGCCTGCTTCCGTTGGTTCAATACGGTTGCCGCGGCGTTCAAAAAGCGACACCTGCAGCTCTTCTTCCAGCTCCTGTATCCGCTTACTGAGCGGCGGCTGCGCCATGTTGAGCGATTTCGCCGCCTGGCTAACCGAGCCATGTTCGACCACCCGGCAAAAATAGCGTAAGCGTTTCAGATCCATTATCTAACCCCTCTTTATCTGCAGGTCAGTATTGCACTAATGGAATCAAATAAAAAGCCGCGGCAATCCCTCCATTTTAATTAATCATTTCTTAACAGCTTTTTAAATTAAACCTTTTTGATCTACTGACCATCCGGTAAACGGTATTTGTTTAATTAATCGAACAAAAATATTGTGCGGTTAGCAAAATTGCTTTCCCAAAGGAACACTCATGGCACACTCAGATAAAAAAGCGCCGTCGTCGGTGCATGATTTACGCTCTGCCCTGGCGCTATTAAAAACGCTACCTGGCGAATATGTTGAAACCGATACCGAAGTCGATCCCCACGCCGAGCTCTCCGGCGTTTATCGCTACGTGGGCGCCGGCGGTACCTGCCAGCGTCCGACGCGTAAGAACGGCCCGGTGATGGTATTTAACAACATTAAGGGCTTCAACGACATCAGCGTAGCCATCGGGCTGAACGGTTCACGCCAGCGCGTCAGCCAGTTCCTGCAGTGTGAACCGGCGAAACTGGGCCACCTATTGAAAGACTCCGTTGAAAATGCCATTGCCCCGACCATGGTGCAGGGCGCGGCAGTATGCCAGGAAGTGGTGCACCTCGCCAGCGATGATGATTTCGATCTACGCAAGCTGCTGCCTGCGCCAACCAACACCGAAGAAGACGCTGGCCCGTATATCACCATGGGCCTGTGCTATGCCTCCGACCCGCAAACCGGTGAATCCGATATCACCATTCATCGTCTGTGCGTACAGAGCCGCGATGAACTCTCAATGTGGCTGACGCCGGGCCGCCATATCGATGCCTTCCGCATGAAGGCGGAAGCGGCGGGACAGCCGCTGCCGATCTCGATTAGTATCGGCGTGGACCCGGCTATCGAAATCGCCGCCTGCTTTGAACCGCCGACCACCCCGCTGGGCTTTGATGAGCTAAGTATCGCCGGCGCGCTGCGCGGCCATCCGGTGGAGATGGTGCAGTGTAAAACCATTAATGAAAAAGCCATCGCCCACGCTGAAATCGTTATCGAAGGCGAACTGCTGCCGAACGTACGCGTGCGTGAAGATCAAAACACCAATACCGGCCGCGCCATGCCGGAGTTCCCTGGCTATACCGGCGAAGCCAAAGAGGCGATTCCGGTCATTAAAGTTAAAGCGGTTACCCATCGTATCAACCCCATCTGGCGCACCACCGTCGGGCCAGGCGAAGAACATGTCAACATGGCCGGGATCCCGACCGAAGCCAGTATTCTCGATATGGTAGAACGCGCCATGCCGGGCAAATTGCTCAACGTCTTCGCCCACTCGGCAGGCGGCGGCAAGCTGCTCGCGGTGCTGCAATTCAAAAAGTCGTCTCCAGCCGATGAAGGCCGCCAGCGCCAGGCTGCGCTACTGGCGTTCTCCGCCTTCCCGGAACTCAAACACGTTATTCTGGTAGATGAAGATGTTGATATTTTCGATAGCGACGACGTGCTATGGGCGATGCAAACCCGTTACCAGGGCGATGTCGATACCGTGGTGATCCCTGGCGTACGCTGCCATCCGCTCGACCCGTCGCAGGTGCCGGAATACAGCCCCAGCATTCTGCAGCAGGGAATGTCGTGTAAAACCATTTTCGACTGCACCGTACCGTTCCATCTGAAGCACAACTTTGAGCGCTCTAAGTTCAAAGCGGTTGATGTAAAACGTTTCCTGCCGGATTTCGAATAAGGGCAAATACCATGACACCACGCATCATCATTGGCATTAGCGGCGCTTCCGGATTCCAGTACGGCGTCAAAGCGCTGGAGCTTCTGCGGCCGCAGGCGGTAGAAGTGCACCTTGTGGTCTCCAAAGGCGCGGAAAAGACCTGCGAGCTGGAAACGGACTACCGCTTAGACGAAGTGATGGCGCTGGCTGACGTGGTACACCCTATCAACCATCTGGGCGCATCTATCTCCAGCGGATCGTTTAAAACGCTGGGGATGTTAGTCGCCCCCTGCTCAATGCGGTCATTGGGCGCTATCGCCCACTGTCTCACCGATAATCTGCTCACCCGCGCGGCGGACGTGGTGCTGAAGGAACGCCGTCGGCTGGTGTTGTTAGCGCGCGAGACCCCGCTCAACCTCGGCCATATACGCAATATGGCGGCGGTTACCGAGATGGGCGGCATCATCTTTCCACCGGTTCCGGCGCTCTATCAACGCCCGCAAAGCGCAGATGACATTATTACCCATAGCGTGAACCGCGCGCTCGACCTCTTTGACCTTGAGGTCAATAACATCCCGCGCTGGGGTGAAGGCGCGCTGCATTACGCGTAACAGGAACTCGCAATGTTAATTGGTCCATATGTAAATGGTTCCGCCGTGATTATCGGCGGATTGATCGGCGCAATGGCCGGAGGCAAACTTCCGGAACGCGTCAAAACCGCGCTACCGATGACCTTTGGTCTCTGTTCGGTTGGCCTGGGCATCACCCTGGTGCTGAAGGTGAAATATATGCCGGCGGTAGTGCTGGCAATGGTACTCGGCGCTTTCCTCGGCGAACTGCTGCATCTGGAAAAACGCATCGGCAGCGCGGCGGGTTCAACACGTGGCTTGATTAATAAAGTTTTGCCGCCCGTTCAGGGGTTAGGTCATGAAGAATTCACCGAAAAATTCGTCGCTATCCTGGTGCTGTTTTGCGCCAGCGGTACCGGTATTTTCGGCGCCATGACCGAAGGTATGAGCGGCGATCCGTCGATCCTGTACATTAAAACGATCCTCGATCTGTTCACCGCCGGGATATTCGCAACCCTGCTGGGCTACGCGGTGATGACCATCGCTATCCCGCAGATCGTTATTCAGGTGGCGCTGGCGATGCTGGCGGTGTTTATTCTGCCGATGATCACCCCGTCAATGATGGCGGATTTCTCCTGCGCCGGTGGATTGCTGATGGTAGCGACCGGGTTGCGCATCTGTAACATCAAGCTTTTCCCTGTCGCCAACATGCTACCAGGGCTTGTTTTGGTAATGCCTTTCTCCCATTTATGGGCTACCCTAGTGGCCTGAGTACATGACCCGGCGGGTTTGTGCCGGGTCATTTATTTTTTTCAGGAGTCGTCATGGCCGGGGAACACGTCATTTTGCTGGATGAGCAAGATAAACCCACAGGTATGCTGGAGAAGTATGCCGCCCACACGCTCGATACCCCTTTGCATCTCGCATTTTCCTGCTGGTTGTTCAATGAGCAAGGCCAGTTCCTGGTCACGCGCCGTTCGCTTAGCAAAAAAGCCTGGCCCGGCGTGTGGACTAACTCGGTGTGCGGACATCCGCAACAGGGCGAGACCTTCGAACAGGCCGTCACCCGGCGCTGCCGCTTCGAACTGGGCGTCGAGATCGCTGATATTGCCCCCGTCCATCCGGCCTTCCGCTACCGCGCCGTCGCACCGAATGGCATCGTCGAAAACGAAGTGTGCCCGGTTTTTGCCGCACGCGTGGTCAGCGAGCTGCAACCGAACGATGATGAAGTAATGGGTTATCAGTGGGTTGAGCTGACGGAAATGTTAAGCGCGCTGGCCGCTACCCCGTGGGCCTTTAGCCCGTGGATGGTACTGGAAGCCCAAAACAAAAACGCGCGTCAGGCGTTAATAGACTTTGTCGCACGTTTACGTGCGTAACCGCGAGTGACGAGCATTAAAGACCCAGGCTACGCCAGCGACGAACCTTGACATCAGACATAAAAAAACCCGGCAAGCCGGGTTTTTTACTTTTCGCGAGAAGCGATTATTTCTGCGGACGCATCGCCGGGAACAGAATAACGTCGCGGATGGTGTGGCTGTTAGTGAACAGCATCACCATACGGTCGATACCGATGCCCAGACCGGCGGTCGGCGGCAGGCCGTGTTCCAGCGCGGTGACGTAGTCTTCGTCGTAGAACATCGCTTCGTCGTCACCGGCGGCTTTCGCATCAACCTGATCCTGGAAGCGCTGCGCCTGATCTTCGGCGTCGTTCAGCTCGCTAAAGCCGTTACCGATTTCGCGGCCGCCGATGAAGAATTCAAAGCGGTCGGTGATTTCCGGGTTCACATCGTTACGACGGGCCAGCGGAGAGACTTCTGCCGGGTATTCGGTGATGAAGGTCGGCTGGATCAGATGCGCTTCCGCCACTTCTTCGAAGATCTCGGTCACAATACGGCCCAGACCCCAGCTCTTCTCAACTTTGATGCCGATAGACTCAGCGATCGCTTTCGCGGAATCGAAGTTATCCAGATCCGCCATCTCGGTTTCTGGACGGTATTTCTTGATGGCTTCACGCATGGTCAGTTTTTCGAACGGCTTGCCGAAATCGAAAGTCTGATCGCCGTAAGGCACGGCAGTGTTACCGAGGATGTCCTGCGCCAGGGTGCGGAACAGGGATTCGGTCAGCTCAATCAGATCTTTATAATCCGCATACGCCATATAGAGTTCCATCATGGTGAACTCTGGGTTGTGGCGAACGGAGATCCCTTCGTTACGGAAGTTACGGTTGATTTCGAAAACGCGTTCGAAGCCGCCAACCACCAGACGCTTGAGGTACAGTTCCGGCGCGATACGCAGGTACATGTCCAGATCCAGCGCGTTATGATGGGTGATGAACGGACGCGCGGAAGCACCGCCTGGGATCACCTGCATCATCGGGGTTTCCACTTCCATAAAGCCGCGGCCAACCATGAACTGACGGATGCCAGCCAGGATCTGCGAACGTACTTTGAAAGTGTTACGGGATTCGTCGTTGGAGATCAGATCGAGGTAACGCTGACGGTAGCGCGCTTCCTGGTCCTGCAGGCCGTGGAATTTGTCCGGCAGCGGGCGCAGGGCTTTGGTCAGCAGACGCAGCTCGGTGCAGTGGATGGACAGCTCGCCGGTTTTGGTTTTGAACAGCTTACCGCGGGCGGCGATGATGTCGCCGAGATCCCATTTTTTGAACTGATCGTTGTAGACGCCTTCCGCCAGGTCATCGCGCGCGACGTACAGCTGAATGCGGCCGCCGACATCCTGCAGGGTAACGAAAGACGCTTTACCCATGATACGACGGGTCATCATGCGGCCAGCAACGGCCACTTCGACATTCAGCGCTTCCAGCTCTTCGTTTTCTTTGGCATCGAAGTCAGCGTGCAGTTGGTCAGAGGTATGGTCACGACGGAAATCGTTCGGGAATGCGACGCCCTGCTCACGCAGCGCAGCCAGCTTCTCACGACGGGTTTTCAGTTCATTATTAAGGTCAATTGCCGCGTCAGCGCCCTGTGCTTGTTGTTCAGACATGTTGGTTCCTCATAACCCTGCTTTCAAACTTGCTTCGATAAATTGGTCCAGGCTGCCATCGAGCACCGCCTGAGTGTTGCGGGTTTCCACCCCGGTGCGCAGATCTTTAATACGCGAGTCGTCCAGCACGTAAGAGCGGATCTGGCTGCCCCAGCCGATGTCGGATTTGTTATCTTCCATCACCTGCTTCTCGGCATTTTTCTTCTGCATTTCCAGCTCATAAAGCTTCGCTTTCATCTGCTTCATGGCCTGGTCTTTGTTCTTGTGCTGCGAACGGTCGTTCTGACACTGCGTCACCAACCCGGTCGGGATGTGAGTAATACGCACCGCGGATTCCGTACGGTTAACGTGCTGACCACCGGCGCCGGAGGCGCGGTATACGTCGATACGCAGGTCGGCCGGGTTAATTTCGATATCGATATCGTCATCAACTTCCGGATATACGAACGCCGAGCTAAAGGAGGTATGACGGCGGCCGCCGGAATCGAACGGGCTCTTACGCACCAGGCGGTGAACGCCGGTTTCAGTACGCAGCCAGCCGTAGGCGTAATCGCCAATGATTTTGATGGTCACGGATTTAATGCCCGCGACTTCACCTTCGGATTCTTCGATGATTTCGGTCTTAAAGCCGCGCGCTTCCGCCCAACGCAGGTACATGCGCATCAGCATGCTGGCCCAGTCCTGGGCTTCGGTGCCGCCGGAACCGGCCTGAATATCAAGATAGCAGTCGGCGCTGTCATATTCGCCGGAGAACATGCGGCGGAACTCAAGCTGCGCCAGCTTCTCTTCCAGCCCGTCCAGCTCGGCAACCGCTTCGTTGAAGGTCTCTTCGTCTTCGGCTTCTACCGCCAGCTCCAGCAGTCCGGCGACATCTTCCAGACCCTGGGTCATCTGATCCAGCGTTTCGACGATAGCTTCCAGGGAAGAACGTTCTTTACCCAGCGCCTGTGCGCGCTCAGGTTCGTTCCAGACGTCCGGCTGTTCCAGCTCGGCGTTTACTTCTTCGAGACGCTCTTTCTTCGCATCGTAGTCAAAGATACCCCCTAAGAACGTCGGAGCGCTCCGTGAGGTCCTGAATGCGGTTTTTTACCGGATTTATTTCAAACATGGTCGGTTTCTTTTAATGGATTTGTCAAAATGCGGTGATAAGAGCGGAATTCTACCGGATTCGCGCCCTTATTAATACACTGTTGTCAATTTGGCCAGAGGTGATCGATGATCAGCTGCAGGCTACGGTTGCCGCGGAACTCGTTGATGTCGAGCTTGTAGGCTAACTGTACTTCACGCACGCCGTTATCCGGCCAAATGGAAGTATCGATGTTGAAGGCAATACCGTCCAGCAGCGGCCCGCCGTCAACCGGTTCGACCATCACTTTCAGGTGACGCTCGCCCACCAGCCGCTGCTGCAGCAGGCGGAAACGGCCATCAAACAGCGGTTCCGGGAACATCTGCCCCCATGGCCCGGCATCGCGCAGCATCTGCGCCACTTCCATGCTCATCTCCGCGGCCGCCAGCGGGCCATCGGAAACCACCTCGCCCTGCAATAATGCGGGATCCAGCCACTCGGTCACCAGCTCGCCGAAGCGCTGTTGAAACTCCTCAAAACGCGCCTCTTCCAGCGATAAGCCCGCCGCCATCGCGTGGCCGCCAAACTTCAGGATTAACCCAGGATAAAGCGTATCAAGGCGCTCCAGCGCATCGCGCATGTGCAGCCCCTGAATAGAGCGGCCAGAACCTTTGAGCGTGCCGTCGCCGGTAGGCGCAAAAGCGATAACCGGGCGATGGAAGCGCTCTTTAATCCGTGATGCCAGGATGCCGACCACCCCCTGATGCCATTGCGGATGGTACATCGCCAGCCCGCCGGGCAGGGTCTCGCTACTACGTTCCAGTTTCTGACACAGAGTCAGCGCTTCGGCCTGCATCCCCTGCTCAATCTCTTTACGCGTTTGATTGAGCGCATCGAGCTCGTTGGCCAGCACTCGCGCCTCGCCGATGTTATCGCACAGCAGCAGCGCGACGCCGACGGACATATCATCCAGTCTCCCCGCAGCGTTCAGGCGCGGCCCGAGGGCGAAACCAAGGTCGCTGGCGGCAAGCTTTTGCGGATCGCGGTTGGAAATTTCCAGCAGCGCTTTAATCCCTGGCCGACATTTCCCGGCGCGAATGCGGCTTAACCCCTGCCAGGTCAGGATGCGGTTGTTGGCATCCAGCGGCACGACGTCCGCAACGGTGCCCAGCGCCACTAAATCCAGCAGCTCGGCAAGGTTTGGCGCGGCGATACCGCGGGCCTCGAACCAGCCGTTATCTCGCAGGAAAGTACGCAGCGCCAGCATCAGATAAAACGCCACCCCAACCCCGGCCAGCGATTTTGACGGGAAGTCGCAATCGCGCAGGTTAGGGTTAACGATAGCTTCCGCCGCCGGCAGCGTATCGCCCGGTAGATGGTGATCGGTCACCAGCACCGGGATGCCGAGCGCATGGGCGTGATCGACGCCGGCATGTGATGAAATGCCGTTATCGACGGTCATGATCATCTGCGCGCCGCGCGCGTGCGCCTGATCGACCACTTCCGGGCTTAAGCCGTAGCCGTCTTCAAAACGGTTCGGCACCAGATAGGAGACGTTGCCGTAGCCCAGCGCGCGTAGCGCCAGCACGCTAAGGGCGGTACTGGTGGCGCCATCGGCGTCAAAATCGCCGACCACCACAATATGTAGCCCTTTCTGGAAAGCGTCATGCAGCATCTCAACGGCCTTTTCAACGCCGGTAAGCTGCGTCCATGGCAACATGCCTTTGACGCCGCGTTCCAGCTCCTGCGCGCTGCGCACGCCGCGGCTGGCATACAGCCGCTGCAGCAGCGGCGGCAGGTCGGCGGGAAGGTCGACGCCGTCAACCGCCTCGCGGCGGCGTAGTTGTATCTGTTGTTTCACGCGAATCAGTTACCGCTTGTCTGTTTTTGATGCTCGTCGAGGAAAGCTTTAAGCTCTTTCGGCCCCTGATAACCTGGTAGCACCATACCATTGCTGAGGACCATCGCCGGGGTACCGTTGACGCCCATCTGTACGCCAAGCGTGTAGTGTTTAGCGATATCCACATTGCAGCTCGCCGGCTGTACGCCCTTACCGTTCATGGCGTCATCCAGCGCTTTATTGCGATCTTTCGCACACCAGATCGCTTTCATATCCTGCTCGGCCTGGCTTTGCAGCCCCTGGCGCGGGAAGGCCAGATAGCGCACGGTGATCCCCAGCGCGTTATAGTCGCTCATCTGCTCGTGCAGTTTATGGCAGTAGCCGCAGGTGATGTCGGTAAAGACGGTAATGACATGCTGCTCCTTCGGCGCTTTATAGACAATCATCTCTTTGGCTAAGGCGTTCAGCTTACCGACCAGCAACTGGTTGGTGACGTTAACCGGCTGCGCGCCGCTGACGTCGTACATCGGTCCCTGAATAATGTGTTTGCCATCGTCAGTGACGTACAGCACGCCGCTGTCGGTAAGCACCGTGCTCATCCCGGAAACCGGCGACGGTTGAATATCGGTGCTCTGCACACCCAGTTTCGCCAGCGACTGTTTGATCGCCGCGCTATCGGCATGCGCCGCGCCGGAGAGTGAAGCCGCCAGCAGGGTGAACATCAATAAACCTTTTTTCATACTCAGTCCTTTTATTCAGCACTCACGCCCGCGGGTGATGCTGTTGATGAAGTTGTCGTAAACGTTCGGTCGCCACGTGGGTGTAGATCTGCGTGGTGGAGAGATCGCTGTGTCCTAACAGCATCTGCACCACGCGTAAATCGGCACCGTGATTGAGCAAATGTGTGGCGAACGCATGACGCAAGACGTGCGGGGAGAGCTTCGCGCTGTCGATCCCCGCCAGTACGGCATAGTGTTTAATGCGGTGCCAGAAGGTCTGGCGCGTCATCTGCTGCGCGCGCTGGCTGGGGAAAAGCACGTCCGAAGCCACACCGTTCAGCAGCCACGGGCGGCCGTATTCAAGGTAATTTTCTACCCATGACACCGCCTCTTCGCCCAGCGGCACCAGCCGCTCTTTGTTGCCTTTACCAATGACCCGCAGTACGCCCTGTCGCAGGCTGATATCGCTCATCGTCAGGCCAACCAGTTCGGAGACGCGCAGGCCGGTGGCATACAGCACTTCCAGCATCGCCTTATCGCGCAACTCCAGCGGCTGCTCCACCAGCGGCGCCTGCAGCAGACGCTCAACCTGCGCCTCGCTGAGATCTTTCGGCAGCCGCTGCGGCAGCTTCGGCGAAGCCAGCAGCGCGCTGGGATCGTCCGGGCGGACTTTCTCCCGGTACAAATGCTGGAAGAAGCGGCGCACGGCGCTAAGCAGCCGCGCGGTACTGGTCGCTTTGTAGCCGCCGGTTTGCCGCTCGGCCAGCAGCGCCTGCAGATCGTCGCTGCCGACGCTCGCCAGCGACAGCCCGCGATGATGCAGCCACTCCACTAACATCGTCAAATCGCGACGATAGGCGCTGAGCGTGTTCTCCGCCAGATTACGCTCCAGCCAAAGGGCATCGAGAAACTGTTCAATTTGTGCCAGATCCTGTTTCACATCGGCCTCTTTGTTCGTTATACGCCCTCATTATGCCTTAAGAGGCCGCCTTTCTGGTACACTGGGCGCAATTCACGGCAAGAATTGAGACGTTTACGCGATGAATATAGGTCTTTTTTACGGCTCCAGTACCTGCTACACCGAAATGGCCGCGGAAAAAATCCGCGATATCATCGGCCCCGAGCTGGTGACGCTGCATAATCTGAAAGATGACTCCCCCGCGCTGATGAGCCAGTACGATGTGCTGATCCTCGGCATCCCGACCTGGGATTTCGGCGAAATTCAGGAAGACTGGGAAGCGGTCTGGGAACAGCTCGACGCCTTAGATCTGAATGGCAAAATCGTCGCGCTGTACGGCATGGGCGATCAGCTTGGTTACGGCGAATGGTTCCTTGACGCACTGGGGATGCTGCACGATAAGCTGGCGACCAAAGGCGTGAAGTTTGTCGGCTACTGGCCAACCGAGGGCTATGAGTTCACCAGCCCGAAACCGGTTATCGCCGATGGCCAATTGTTCGTCGGCCTGGCGCTGGATGAAACCAATCAATACGACCTGAGCGATGAGCGCATCCAGAACTGGTGCGAGCAGATCCTCGGCGAAATGGCGGAGCACTTCGCCTGATCCTGAGTTAGTCGTGCGCCGGCTTTTGCAGCACCAGCCGGCGCAAATCCCGCCATTCCCCCGCATCCATGCTATCCGCCGCCACCCACAAATGCTGGCTACGGCCGGTTTCCGCATGCTTCAGGCGCAGCAGCATCCCGCTGCTGATAACCCATGGCGTCCCGACGATATCCCATTCCGTTTTTTGCCACCGTAAACGGGAATCGATCAACAGCTTAATTTCTCCCTGACAGGCGTGGATCCGCCGCTGGCTGCGCACGCAGTCAAACACCACCAGCGATAGCAACAGGAGCCAAATCGGGGTGTAGCTTAACGGCCAGGGCATGAGCAGCACTATCGCCGCCACCACCCCGTGCAGCAGCAGCGAGAACCACTGCGAACGCCAGGAAATACGTAAATCAGATTGCCACAGGACCACGTTCCCGATTCCGAGTCTGGATTAAATTAATCATCCGTTGTAATTGTGCATCTGCCGGCTTACCGTGATTCATCAGCCAGTTAAACAGATCCGGATCATCGTTCTCCAGCAAACGGATGAACAGACGCTTATCGTCATCGCTGAGCGTGTCGTACTCATACTCGAAAAACGGCATGATGGAGATATCGAGTTCGCGCATACCGCGGCGGCATGCCCAGTGGATGCGAGCTTTGTTGTTAATGTCCATGTTGTCCTTCCAGCATCAAGATATAGCTTAGTTTAACCCTTTTTAGGCACTTACTTTACAGTAATATCGCCTTGTGCGAGCAGCATTCCATAAAAGCCCAACATCCGGTTGGCTATTCACCGCATCCGGAGGGCACAAATGGCTTGCCGAAAGCGCTTGCATTGCACCATAGCTCTTTTACCATTAGTCATTCACTCTGCGTTAAGCTATTCAGGATATGACTATGGCTTTTACACCTTTTCCTCCGCGTCAGCCTTCTTCTTCCGCTCGTCTGCCGTTAACGCTGATGACGCTGGATGATTGGGCGCTGGCGACGATTACCGGTCCGGATGGCGAGAAGTATCTGCAGGGGCAGATCACCGCCGATGTCAGCCATTTAAACGCCGATCGGCATCTGCTTGCCGCGCACTGTGATGCCAAAGGCAAAATGTGGAGCAACCTGCGCGTCTTCCACCGCGACGGTGGTTTCGCGTGGATTGAGCGCCGCAGCCTGCGCGAAGCGCAGCTGACCGAACTGAAAAAATATGCCGTCTTCTCCAAAGTCACCATCGCCGCAAACGACGATCTGGTCCTGCTGGGCGTTGCCGGTTTCCAGGCGCGCGCCGCGCTGGCGCCGCTGTTCGCCGCGCTGCCGGATGCCGGTAAACCGGTGGTCACCGAAGGCGTGACCAGCCTGCTGTGGTTTGAACACCCTGCCGAACGCTTCCTGCTGGTGACCGATGCCGACACCGCCAACCGGGTGACGGACGCGCTGCGCGGCGAAGCGCAACTTAACAACAGTCAGCAGTGGCTGGCGCTGAACATCGAGGCCGGTCTGCCGGTTATCGACAGCGTAAACAGCGCGCAGTTCATTCCGCAGGCGACCAACCTGCAGGCGTTGGGCGGTATCAGCTTCAAGAAAGGCTGCTACACCGGCCAGGAAATGGTCGCCCGGGCGAAATTCCGCGGCGCCAATAAACGCGCGTTGTGGACGCTGGCGGGTACCGCCAGCCGGGTGCCGGAAGCCGGGGAAGATCTGGAGCTGAAAATGGGCGACAACTGGCGCCGCACCGGTACGGTGCTGGCAGCCGTACAGTTGGATGACGGAAGCCTGATGGTCCAGGTAGTGATGAATAACGATATGGAACCGGACAGCGTGTTCCGCGTGCGTGACGATGCCGGCAGCCTGAGCATCAAGCCATTGCCGTATTCGCTGGAAGAAGATTAAGGAACAGTTCCCGGCTTGCGGCGCTTGCGCCTCAGCCGGGCTACCAGGCCGCAGAATATTGTAGCCACGGTAAGCGCAGCGCCACCGTGGAAGTTTGATCAGGACTGGCCGACGTAAAGATAAATCGCCAGGAAATGACACACGCTGCCGCCGAGCACGAAACCGTGCCAGATAGCGTGGTTATAAGGAATACGTTTACAGACGTAGAAGATGACCCCCAGCGAGTACACCACCCCGCCAACCGCCAGCAACGTTACGCCGCCCACCGCCAGCTTCACCGCCAGTTGATAGACTACGATAAGCGACAGCCAGCCCATCGTCAGATAGGTCACCAGCGACAAAATTTTAAAGCGGTGCGCGATAGTCAGCTTAAACAGGATCCCCAGTAGCGCCAGGCTCCAGATGACAATCATCAACCCCTTTGCCAGCGGCGAATTCAATCCCACCAGCAAAAATGGCGTGTAGGTTCCGGCAATCAGCAAGTAGATGGCGCAGTGGTCGAATTTCTTCAGCCACTGTTTCGCCCGCTGATGCGGGATAGCGTGATAGAGCGTGGAAGCGAGGAACAGCATAATCATACTGCCGCCGTACAGGCTGTAGCTGGTGATCGCCGTCGCGCTGGCGTTCGTGTCTACCGCCTGCACCAGCAGCAACACAAGGCCGACAATACCGAACACCAGCCCGATCCCGTGACTGATGCTGTTGGCAACTTCCTCTGCCAGAGAATATCCCTGAGTGATTAATGGTTTGCGAACCATATTTTGACTCCGTGAAAACAAGAACGCTTTCATTGCCCACTTAGGTTAACTGAGAATGATTCCAGTGAACACCTGTTAGCTAAAATAAAACGATGTATATTTGTAAACACATTAAAATCATAGTGTTACAACAATATTTCAACTAACAGTTGTGCTGGTTTTATTTAAAGACGTTTGAATTCAATAACATAAAACCGATCTTCCGCAGGATAGATTTCATTGATGACCTGCCGCAGTTGTTCGAGGGTCATATTCTCCTGTTGAGCATGCTGTTCAGTTAGCGTGTCGAGGGTCACCGTCGAGGTCGCGGTAACGGCGATAGTGCAGAAGTAGCCGTCATCTTCATAGCGTCCGACGCGCAGCACGTCACCGGGCTTAAAGTGCGACTCCGCCGCATCGCGAATGGTGATCGTTTTGCGCCCGGCGAGGATGTCGTCCTGAAAACGCTGAAAAAAGGTAATGTCATTAGCCTGCATGATATAATTCCGTCCTGGTCTTTATGAATTGTGAGTTCGCCACTGTGAGTATGTTCTCCCACGCCGCTGTCGCTAGTCTCAATAATCTTGAGATGATGGTCTACCACTACGTCATTAAGAATCGTGACAAAGTGATGTACATGACTATTCGCGAACTGGCCGAGGCCGCCGGGGTCTCCACCACCACCGTGTTGCGCTTCTGCCGCAAACTGCAGTGCGAGGGCTACTCTGAATTTCGCGTACGTTTTAAATTATATCTTGAGCAGAATGAGCCTCAACAGGCAAATATCGGCGCCAGCGAAATAATGAGCTTTTTTAAAAGCGTCAATAATGACGAGTTCGATCAATTGCTCGAACAGGCCGTCGATATTATTCTCTCCTCCGAACGTATTATTTTCGTCGGCGCCGGTACCTCTGGCGCACTGGCGAAATATGGCGCTCGCTTCTTTTCCAACGTCGGGAAATTCAGCAACCATATTGACGATCCTTATTTCCCGGTCACCAATGACATGGCCCGCAACGCGCTGGCGATTGTGCTTTCCGTCTCCGGCGAAACCGAAGAGATTCTTCGCTTTGCCAGCCAGTTCAGTCTGCATCACTGCAAGGTGATGTCGATTACCAGCCATGAGCATTCGCGGCTGGCAAAACTGGCTGATTTCAATCTCTCCTGGCACGTGCCGCAAACGCGCATCGGGGGCGTTTACGATATTACAACGCAGATCCCGGTGATATATATTCTCGAAACCCTGGGGCGTAAATTAGCGCGCAAAATCGGCTAAAAATAACAGCCTGTTTTTCCGATGTAACATATTACCTTTAGCGGAATTTGTTATATCGTGACATTCAATTTCGCTTTGCTAGACTCAATCGCAATAGTTATTCATAGAGATTAGCAAAGATGAAAAAATTGACTCTTCCAAAAGACTTTTTGTGGGGCGGCGCTGTCGCCGCGCATCAGGTTGAAGGCGGCTGGAATAAAGGCGGCAAAGGCCCCAGCATCTGCGACGTTTTAACCGGCGGGGCGCACGGCGTGCCGCGCGAAATCACCCAACAGATCGAGGCAGGTAAATATTACCCTAATCATGAAGCGGTTGATTTTTACGGCCACTACAAAGAAGACATCAAACTGTTCGCCGAGATGGGTTTCAAATGCTTCCGCACCTCTATTGCCTGGACCCGCATCTTCCCGCAGGGCGACGAAACTCAGCCGAATGAAGAAGGGTTGAAATTCTACGATGACATGTTTGATGAACTGCTGAAGTACAACATCGAGCCGGTGATCACCCTTTCCCACTTTGAAATGCCGCTGCATCTGGTCCAGCATTATGGCGGTTGGATCAACCGTAAAGTGGTCGATTTCTTTGTGCGCTTCGCCGAAGTCGTCTTTGAGCGCTATAAGCACAAAGTGAAATACTGGATGACCTTTAACGAGATCAATAACCAGCGTAACTGGCGCGCGCCGCTGTTCGGCTACTGCTGTTCCGGCGTGGTCTATACCGAGCATGAAAACCCGGAAGAGACCATGTACCAGGTGCTGCATCACCAGTTCGTCGCCAGCGCGCTGGCGGTGAAAGCGGCGCGGCGCATCAACCCGGAAATGCAGGTCGGCTGCATGCTGGCAATGGTCGCCCTCTACCCTTACTCCTGCAAACCGGAAGATGTCATGTTTGCCCAGGAGTCGATGCGCGAACGCTATGTCTTTACCGATGTCCAGCTGCGCGGTTACTACCCGAGCTATGTGTTGAATGAATGGGAACGCCGCGGCTTCAACATCAAGATGGAAGACGGCGACGCGCAGATCCTGCGTGAAGGCACCTGCGCCTATCTCGGCTTCAGCTACTACATGACCAACGCGGTGAAAGCCGAAGGCGGCACCGGCGATGCCATTTCCGGCTTCGAAGGTAGCGTGCCGAACCCGCACGTTAAAGCCTCCGACTGGGGCTGGCAGATTGACCCGGTTGGCCTGCGCTACGCCCTGTGCGAACTGTATGAGCGCTACCAGAAGCCGCTGTTTATCGTGGAAAACGGCTTTGGCGCCTACGACAAAGTAGAAGCCGACGGCAGCATCAACGATGACTACCGCATCGATTATCTGCGCGCCCACGTCGAAGAGATGATTAAAGCGGTCACTTATGACGGCGTTGATCTGATGGGATATACCCCATGGGGCTGCATCGACTGCGTCTCCTTCACCACCGGCCAGTACAGCAAACGCTACGGCTTCATCTACGTCAATAAACACGACGACGGCACCGGCGATATGTCCCGCTCGCGCAAGAAGAGCTTTAACTGGTACAAAGAAGTCATCGCCAGCAACGGCGAGAATCTGTAATTAACCGCCCTCTCCCGGCCGGGAGGGGGCAAATCACTTATCCGCCAGACACTTCTTTACAGCTTTACCATTGCTAAAACGCGTTCGCCCGATAAGATAGGCCTCGTGAATATTTGAGGCGACCATGATTAAGCGACAACGCAAAGCCATTCTTCTTGTACTCCTTGCCTGCCTGGTGGTGCTGATCTGTACCGCCCAGAGAATGGCGGGGATGCATGCGTTGGTGATGAACGTCACGGCCGCCAGCCAATCCGCCCAACCTGGCCCAGATAATGCCGAGGCGCCGGTTTCCCCCTGCGAACTCAGCGCCAAGTCGCTGATGGCCGTTCCGCCGGTGCTGTTTGAAGGGGCGCTATTAGCGATCGCTCTGCTGCTGGCGGTGTTGGCGGCCATCCCGCCGCGCATCGAGCGAATCTGGCCTCCCCGCGTCATTTCTCCTCCCCGATTGCGGGTGCATCTACGATTATGCGTCTTCCGTGAGTGATTAATTCTCCTGACAGCTCAGGTTAATTTATTACTTACGGAGAAAATTTATGTTTATGGTATTCAGGCGACTGCTGGTCTGCCTGCTTTGGCTATGGCTGCCCGTCAGTCAGGCCGCCGATAGCGGCTGGCTGCGCGTCGCCGACAATCAACACGCCAGCGTGCGCCTGCGGGCGCAAAGCGAAAGCAATGGCGACACCCGTCTGCTTTTAGACGTAGCGCTGGAAAAGGGCTGGAAAACCTACTGGCGTTCGCCGGGCGAAGGCGGCATCGCGCCGGCTATCACCTGGCGCACGCCGCTGGAGGTGAACTGGCGCTGGCCGACGCCGCAACGCTTCGACGTCGCGGGTATTTCCACTCAGGGGTATCACGGCGACGTTAGCTTCCCGATGACCCTGCGCGGCAAAATACCGCCGACGCTTAGCGGCGTACTGACGCTCTCTACCTGCAGCAATGTCTGTATTCTCACTGACTACCCCTTTTCGCTGGATATGACGGCTCCGGCGGGGGAGCAATTTAATTACGATTTCACCCGCGCGATGGGCACGCTGCCCCTGCGCGACGGTCTCACCTCGGCGCTTAGCGCCAGTTACGTCAGCGGTAAGCTGACGGTAACCGCCCGCCGCGATGCCGGCTGGCAGCAGCCAGCGCTGTTTATTGACAGCATGGAGGATGTCGATTTCGGCAAGCCGAGTTTTACCAGCCGCGGCGATACGTTGACCGCCACCGTACCGGTCACCGATAGCTGGGGTGAAGCGGCGCCGGATCTGAGCGGCAAAACGCTGTCGCTGGTGCTGGCCGATAGCGGTCAGGCGCAGGAAAGCCAAATCGCCATCGCCGCCGGCAGCGCCGCGCCGGGGCTGGCGTTAGGCTGGGTGCTGCTGATGGCGCTGGCCGGCGGGCTAATCCTCAATGTAATGCCGTGCGTGCTGCCGGTGCTGGCGATGAAACTCGGCTCGCTGGTGCAAACCGAACGTCGCGAACGCGGCGCGGTGCGGCGGCAGTTCCTCGCCTCGGTATGCGGGATCGTCGTCTCCTTCCTGGCGCTGGCGCTGATGATGACCGCGCTACGCTTAGGCAATCAGGCGCTCGGCTGGGGGATCCAGTTCCAGAACCCGTGGTTTATCGGCGCGATGGCGCTGGTGATGGTGCTGTTCAGCGCCAGTTTATTAGGGCTGTTCGAAATCCGTCTATCCTCCAGCGCCAGTACCTTCCTCGCCACCCGCGGCGGCAACGGATTAATGGGCCATTTCTGGCAGGGCGCCTTCGCCACCCTGTTGGCGACGCCCTGTACCGCACCGTTCCTCGGTACCGCCGTTTCGGTGGCGCTAGTGGCGCCGCTGCCGCTGTTGTGGGGGATTTTCTTCGCCATGGGGATCGGCATGAGCCTGCCGTGGCTGCTTATCGTCGCCTGGCCGGGTCTGGCGCAACGACTTCCACGTCCAGGCCGCTGGATGAATCATCTGCGGGTGGTGCTGGGGTTGATGATGCTTGGCTCAGCGCTATGGCTGGTCAGCCTGTTGACGATCCACATCGGCCGTACGCCGGTGCTTACCCTGCTGGTGATTCTGGCCATCGTCCTGCTCCTGGCCACCGCCTGGCGCTACCGCTGGCGTACGGCGCTGCGCGCGGGCGCTCTGGCCATCGTGGTAGCGGGCGCCGTCGCCTTTGTCGCACAACAGGACGGCCAGGGCCCGCGTCGCGACCGGGTTAACTGGCAGCCGCTCAGCGAGCAGGCTATCGCTAACGCCCTGGCGGAGCATAAACGGGTATTTATTGATGTCACCGCCGACTGGTGCGTGACCTGTAAAGCCAATAAATACAACGTGCTGCTGCGCGACGACGTCCAGCAGGCGCTATCAGAACCAGACTTGGTCGCCTTACGTGGCGACTGGAGCCGCCCCTCCGCCGACATTAGTCAGTTTTTAACCGCTCGCGGCAGCGCCGCGGTGCCGTTTAACCAGATTTACGGACCGGGATTGCCGCAGGGACAGATTCTGCCTGCGCTGTTAGACCGCGAACAACTTCTCGCCACCCTGTCCGCCGCTAAAGGAAAATAAAATGAGAGCTATCACCGCCTTATTTCTGCTGTGCGTATCGGCCTTCAGCTTCGCCGCCCCGGCGGAAGAACCACAATCGAACGGTAATGACCAGTTAGCCCAGCTGCTGTTTAACGATCCGAATAGCCCGCGCACCGGCGCGAAAGCGCCGAAGCTCACGATCGTCTCGTTTACCGATTACAACTGCCCTTACTGCAAACAGTTTGATCCGATGCTGGAAAAAATCGTCCATGATAATCCGGACATCCAGCTCATCGTTAAGCTGCTGCCGTTTAAAGGGCAGAGTTCGGTGAATGCCGCTAAAGCCGCGCTCTCCACCTGGCGTCAACAGCCCGATAAGTTCTGGGCGCTGCATCAGCGGCTGATGGCGAAAAAAGGCTATCACGATGACGCCAGCATCGCCTCCGCGCAGAAGAAAACCGCCACCGATAGCGTGAATATTGATGACAAGACCATGGATTCGCTGAAAATGAACCTGATTTTGTCGCAGGTGCTGAATATTCAGGGCACCCCGGCGACCATCATCGGCGATCAGATGGTGGCCGGCGCAATCCCTGCTGAAGATCTGGAGGGGCTGGTGAAAGAACAGCTGGCGAAAGCCCGTGGCCAGTAAAATCAGGCGCTGGCTGCGCGAGCTGGCGTTATGGCTGCTGATTGGCGCGGCGGTGAGCCTGGCGGTGGATTATTTTCGCCAGCCCGCGCTACCGCAAAACTTCAGCGCCACATCGCTGCAGACACTCGACGGCAGAACGCTGGATCTGAACGCCATGAGCCAGCAAAAGCCGCTGCTGCTGTACGTCTGGGCGACCTGGTGCGGAGTCTGTCGCTATACCACACCGTCGGTGGCATCGCTTGCCGCCGATGGCGGCAATGTGCTGACGGTAGCCCTGCGTTCCGGCGATAACGCCGCGCTGGAGAAGTGGCTGACCAGGAAGAAAATGGCGCTGCCGACGGTAAATGATCCGAGCGGCCAGCTGGCCCGGCAGTGGGATATCCAGGTGACGCCAACTCTGGTGTTCATTTCTCAAGGCGAGGTGAAGTCGGTTACCACCGGCTGGACCAGCAGTTGGGGAATGCACCTTAGGCTATGGCTGGCCTCCTGGTAGACCGTCGGGTTACCCGGCTCGCGTTGTTGGGTAGCCCGGATAAGGCGTAGCCGCCATCCGGGAAGGTTTCCCCGGCTCGCGCTGCGCTCAGCCAGGCTACGGGTACGT